>CAJTOB010000062.1 GCA_910578035.1 uncultured Muribaculaceae bacterium | reverse complement strand
GGGATAGAAAAACGCCAGCGAGATAACAGCCATCACCACCACCGACACAAAGAAGCCCCAGACCTGCGGCCGCCCGAAAAACGATTTCATCATACTAATTTATAATTAATAATGTAGAATTAAGAATTAAAACTTCATTCTACACAAATAAACAAACCAACCAATAATTATTAATTATTCATTATAAATTATTAATTATCACCTGTGGGAAGCCAGCGGTACAGCCGGTCGGCCGGACGGATTTTCGCGGGTACGGCAATCGAGAAACTGTCGCCCTTGACAGCCTTCTCGACGCTCTTGCCGTCGACACGGATATCCTCAACCTTGAGTATCAGCGCGCCTGTCGTCGGGCCGGTGATTATCACCTCGTCGCCAACGCACAACTCGGCGCTTTCCATCAGAAACTCGCCCACACCAAGCTTCGAAAACCACTTCACACCCTTGGCCGCATACTGCTTCACGCGCGTGGCGCTCGAGCCATACTTGCCCGACCACTCGCCAAGACGCTGCCCGAGATAATATCCATCCCAGAAACCGCGGTTGAATATAGTGGCGAGGCGCTCGTTCCACTGCTCCACTTTCTCCCGCCCGTACGAGCCGTCGCAGATAGCCTCTATCGCCTCCGAGTAGCACTCCACAGCCGTCTTCACATACTCCGGCCCGCGGGCGCGCCCCTCGATTTTAAACACGCTCACACCCGCATCTATCATGCGGTCAAGGAAATGAATCGTTTTCAGGTCCTTAGGCGACATTATATACTTGTTTTCCACCGTAAGCTCATCGCCGGTCTCGAGGTCGGTCACGCCATAGCCGCGGCGGCATATCTGCGTGCACGCGCCGCGGTTGGCGCTTGAGTTCATCTCATGCAGACTCAGATAGCACTTGCCCGAAACAGCCATGCACAGAGCACCATGACAGAACATTTCTATTCTTACCCTTGAGCCCGACGGACCGCAGATATTTTCGGCCTCTATCGCATCTGAAATTGCCTTTACCTGCTCCAGACTCAGCTCGCGGGCCAGCACCATCACATCGGCGAAAGCCGAATAGAAGCGCACAGCCTCGATATTCGATATATTGCACTGCGTAGAAATATGCACATCGACACCATGACGCCGGCAAGCCGCAAAAACAGCCACGTCCGACGCTATCACAGCCGTAATACCGGCCCCGGCGGCTGCCGAGACAATACCTTCGAGCTTATCCATTTCGCCGTCGTACACTATCGTGTTGACCGTCAGATAGGTCTTCACACCATGCTCGCGACAGTGGCTCACAATCTCGCGGAGGTCGTCGAGGGTAAAATTGGCGCTCGAGCGCGAACGCATGTTCAGCCCCTCCACGCCGAAATATACCGCATCAGCACCGGCGGCAAGGGCGGCGCTGAGCGACTCGTAGCTCCCCACAGGAGCCATCACTTCAAAATCACGTCTCTTCATTCTCAGAAATCAGATTCAGCAGCCGCACCCATCAGCGCGCCCGCAATTAAAAAAAAGTTTATCCACATCAGCCCGTCAGCCCAACAGCCCATCAGCCTAAAAAAAGCCCATCAGCCCAACAGCTCGTCAGCCTAAAAAAAGCCCATCAGCCCGTCAGCCCAACAGCTCGTCAGCCTAAAAAAAGCCCAACAGCCCGTCAGCCCAAAAACGGCCTAATACAACACAACCCACGAGGGAACAGCCCCGTGGGAATGCATGCTTATATGCAAAATGTATTACTGCTCCGCAGCCGGAGTTTCTGCTTCTGCGGCGGCAGCGGGTACTTCCACGATTTCGGCAGCTGCTTCCTCAACGGCGACAGGAGTGTCGAACTGGCCGGCGGGTGCGGCGGGAGCGGCCGGTGCTACAGGCTTGGTGCGGAGTTCAGTACCGACAGAAGCCTTAGGCATGGTGAAAGCCGAGATAATCGAAAGAACAACGAGCGCGCTCACCAGAGTCCAGGTGGCTTTCTCGAGGAATGTGTTGGTCTGGCGAACACCCATTACGGCGTTGGCGCCGCCGAACTGCGACGACAGACCGCCGCCTTTCGACTTCTGGATAAGAACAATGCCAATCAGCAGAATGGCTACGATGACTGTCAAGATAATTATGACAACGTGCATAGTTTATATTAATTTTTATCGATGCCGTCGCCCTCAAGGGCTTTGAGACGGCGCTGGTTTATAATCAATTTTTGCAAAAACCGCAATTGGTCTGCAAAGTAAGCACTTTTTTTTGGAAATTTCAAGCTAAGACCCGATATAATTTCATATGCGCGCTCATATCGCCGCTGTTTTATGAAAATTCGGGCCAGGCTTTCGCTCAGAAGCGAGTCGTCGCTATGCTCGGGTCGCGCCACAGGGCGGCTTTCCTCCTCTTCGGCCTCAGGCTCGTCTGCCTCAGCCTCATCATGCCGCGCCGCAGGGTGCTGGCTGAGAATAAAAGCGGCAATACGGGCGTCCTGACTGTCTGTTTCGGGTGGCACCTCGGGCAGATTCTCCTGCTCCTCGCGCGCAAGCATTTCGCTGTAGTCCGGCGTCGGATTGAAAATCATACGCTCGAGCAAGGCATTCTCTTCCGGCGTGCACGAACCGTAGGTGCGCAAGAAGACATCGATCACATCGTCGGTCCGCTTGGCCTCGGCCTCTTGCATGGCCGGATAAAAATCGTGCCAGTCAGCCCCGTGAGCCGCAAAAGACAGTGTGCGCCCCGATGCAGACGCAACAGCCAGATAGCGGCGCAACGACTCGGCCTCGGCCCCTTCAGCCCCCCTTTGACGAAGTTCGGCAAGCGCCGGCGCAACAAAATAGGGATAGCGGCGCCGAAGCTCGCTCAGAGCCTCGATGCTGTCGGCGTCAAGACAGCCCTCGGGCGTCTCGAAAACCTTTTTCAGTAAATCTCCCGCATCAGTCATCGCTCTCGTACTACCAGTTGCCGAGGGTGGCGTTGAAAATAAGTTCTACAAGCTCCTTCGAAATCTCATCGATAAGCTGGTCCTGCACATCGGTGAGCATTTCAGAGCTGTCAAAATCGCGATAGGCGCTGAATGTCTGGTCTATATCCTTGCCTTCCTCCTTGTTGTCGATATACTTCACACGCACACTGATGGTAAGGCGCGTCATCGACGCATAGCCACTCTCCGCAACAGCCTGCGGCGTAAGATTATAGCCCGTTATCTCGCCCTCTATCTGGAGGTCCGAGCCACTCTCCACCACCTGGAGCCGCGTATTGCGGTCTATATAGTTCAGAAGTTCGTTCTCGAACACCGACTGAAGCGGCGGATAAACAAGCGCGGCGCGAATCGGAAACTCCGACACGCTCACCGTCTTATACACCGTATAGTCAAGCGCCGAGCCATTGAATTTATAGCTTATCCGGCACCCGGCAAGCACCACTGTCGCCACAGCGCACATCCAGGCAAGATACATTCTCCAGTTACTCAAGGCCATATTCTTTTATTTTGCGGTAAAGTGTACGCTCAGATATATTGAGTTCGGCTGCGGCTGCCTTGCGGCGACCCTCGTTGCGCTCGAGCGCACGGCGGATAGCCTCGCGCTCCTTGTCCTGCAGTGTCTCAGGCGCCGACGGAACCACTTCGGAATAACCGACAACCTCCTCGCGCCGCGGAGCAACGACAAGCGAAGTCGGATAATGAGGCGCCTCGGCCGCCTCCGGCCGGAGGCCTGCATCGTGGAGTATATGAGCCGTAGGCTCGGCCCCGTGCTGCGGCTGGTTCTCAAGCTGCTCCTGAAGAGCGTCTATACGCTTCTGAAGATTGAAAATCATGCCCAGAAGCATTTCGCGCTCGCGCTCATAGCTGTGCTCGCCGCGCGAAGTGGCAGGCATATACACCTCCCCTACCGCCGGCAGATACTTCTTCAGAGTCTCGGCATCGATTTCGCGTCCGGCCTCGAAAAGCCCCATCTGCTCTACAACGTTCTTGAGCTGCCGCACATTGCCCGGCCAGCGGTAATGCCGCATCATAGACTCGGCCTCGTCGCCAAATGAAATCTGAGGCATGCCATAGCGCTCGGCAAACCCCGAAGCAAAACGCCGCGACAGCAGACGGATATCCGACCCGCGCTCGCGCAGCGGCGGAACATGAATCTGAATCGTCGACAGACGGTAATAAAGGTCCTCGCGGAAACGGCCCTCGGCGACTGCGCGCAGCAAATCTACATTCGTAGCCGCAACAACCCGGATATTGGTCT
Source organism: uncultured Muribaculaceae bacterium (assembly GCA_910578035.1). GTDB lineage: Bacteria > Bacteroidota > Bacteroidia > Bacteroidales > Muribaculaceae > CAG-873. The sequence continues at coordinate 13,202 of CAJTOB010000062.1, read as the reverse complement.
TCTGCACCGTGCTCGACCCCACTTTCAGAAACTCGCCCGTCTCAAGCACTCGCAGCAGGCGCGCCTGAGTAGTGAGCGGCAACTCGGCCACCTCGTCGAGAAAAATAGTGCCGCCGCTGGCCTCTTCGAAATAGCCCTTGCGCGAATCGACAGCGCCCGTAAAAGCACCCTTCTCGTGTCCGAACAACTCCGAATCGATAGTTCCTTCGGGAATAGCGCCGCAGTTAACAGCAATATACTTGGAATGCTTGCGCGAGCCCGCACCATGGATAATCTGAGGAAAAAACTCCTTGCCCGTGCCGCTTTCGCCCGTAACAAGCACCGACAAGTCTATCGGCGCCACACGGAGCGCCCGCTCCACCGCCTCTACAAGCGCCGGAGCATTGCCGACTATGCCATAGCGAAGTTTCGCCTGCTGCACCGCCGGTGATATATTATATTGTCGTTCGTTTTCCATTTGCGATTGCAAATATACGCAATTTTCATTAATTTTACCGCTTCTAACTCAATAACACAGCCGATGGAAGAGAAGGACTACGACAAGATTATCGACGAACGGGCCGGACAGGTCTTCGCCGCAATGGAGAGCCAGACATCGCCCGATGACATGAAGCGTATTCGCGATGCATTCGACCTCGCACGCACCGCCCATGCCCCGCAGAAACGCAAGACAGGCGAGCCTTATATCCTTCACCCCATCGCAGTGGCCCTGATTGCCGCCCAGGAGCTTTCACTCGGCGCAAACCCGGTAATCGCCGCCTTCCTGCACGACGTTGTCGAAGACACAGACTACACCATCGACGATATCCGACGCCGCTTCGGCGAAGACGTGGCCTTCCTCGTGAGCGTCGTCACAAAACAGAAAAAAGAAAAATACGAGATGTCGCGTCAGCTCGACAATTTCAAGCAGATGCTCAACTCGATACAATACGATATACGCGCAATCCTCGTAAAACTCGCCGACCGGCTGCACAACATGCGCACCCTTTCCTCGATGCGCCCCGACAAGCAGATGAAAATCGCCGGCGAAACCGACTATTTCTACGCCCCTCTCGCAAACCGGCTCGGGCTATATCACGTAAAGACCGAACTCGAAAACCTCAGCTTCCGCTTCCGATGCCCCCACGAATACGACGAACTCGCGCACCTTATCGAAGGCGACCGCAGAGCCCAGGCCGAGCGACTCGAAGTATTCTGCGGCGAAATAAGGCAGATTCTCAAAGACCGCGGCATAAAAGCCCGGGTATATATCGAATACCGGCACCCTTACAGCATCTGGCGTAAGATGCACAAGTTCGGCGACGACTTCAACCACCTCAAATACCGCCACTTCACCGAAATCGTATTCGAATGCCCCGCAGGTATCACCGAGAAAAACATGGCCCTGCGGATATACTCCATCCTCACCGACCGTTTCAAGGAAAAACCGGGCGGCATAACAAACTACATCGACTCGCCAAAGGAAAACGGATACCAGAGCTTCCACGTCAAACTGCTCGCAGACTTCGGCCGATGGCAGGAAGTGCACATCAGCAGCGAGCGCATGATTCGCGACTCGCGTCTGGGCTGCATCGCAGACCGTTGTGACGACAATATCCGCCGATGGATAGAGAAATTCCGCTCAATCCTACGCGACATCGCCTTCCACGGACTCGACGGAAGCACTTTCCTCGAAAACGTTGCCACATCGTTCTACAACGACGACATCATGACCTTCACACCCAAAGGCAAGCCCATCGTGCTGCCTCAGAAGGCCACCGTGCTCGACTTCGCTTTCGAAGTAGACCCCAACCTCGGGCTACACGCCAAATACGCCCGCCTCAACAACTTCCTCGCCTCTGTCAAGTCGCGCCTGCATCGCGGCGACGTTGTCGAAATTTTCACCGCCCGCGACGTCCACCCGCAACCCGACTGGCTCGACTCCGTAATCACATACAAAGCCAAAAACGCCATCGAGGCATACCTCGCCTCCCTCCCCAAGAGCGAATTCCACCGTTGCCCCCACTGCCTCCCAATTCCCGGCGACGAAGTAATCGGATTCCTCGAAGACGACGGCGAAATAACAATCCACAAACGAGACTGCGAAATCGCCATACGACTCGCCACACAGCAGGGCGACAACATCGTATCTGTCGACTACAAGCCCGACGAAACACTCTACCCCATAAAAATCAAAGTGACGGCAGTAGACCGCTACCACCTATTCATAGACCTCGTAGACTGCATCACCAACGACCTCAACCTGAGCATGGACAGCTTCAACACCGAGACCGTCGACTCCATCGTGACATGCAGCATAGCCTTCCGCGTCCACTCCGAAGCCGAACTCCAGACCGTAATCCACCACATCCGCGCAATCCCCGGCGTCGACACCGTCGCAAGAGTATAACAACACCCCGTCAGCCTAAAAAGCCCGTCCGCCCAAAAAGCCCGTCAGCCTAACAGCCCGTCAGCCCAACAGCCCAGCAGCTCGTCTGCCTAAAAAGCCCGTCAGCCTAACAGCCCGTCAGCCCAACAGCCTAAAAAGCCCATCATGAGATTAGTTATTCAACGAGTCAGCCGCGCGAGCGTCAGCATAGGCGGCGAAATCCATTCTGCCATCGGCCGCGGCCTGATGGTACTCGTCGGCATTGCCGACGGCGACACCGAAGACGACGTCCGCTGGCTCGCCGCCAAGACTGCCGCCATGCGCATATTCCCCGACGCCGACGGCGTAATGAACCGCTCTCTCCTCGACACCGGCGGCGACGTCCTCGCCGTGAGCCAGTTCACCCTCAACGCCTCCACCCGCAAAGGCAACCGCCCAAGCTATATCCGCGCCGCAGGCCACGACCTCGCCATACCCCTCTACGAGCTATACTGCAAACTGATGTCTGAGGCCATCGGCAAAACCGTCGCAACCGGCGTCTTCGGCGCCGACATGCAGGTAGAGCTGATAAACGACGGCCCCGTCACAATAATCATCGACTCACGCCTGCGCGAATGAAAATCTTCGCCGCACCCCTGCAAGGCTATACCGACAGCGCCTGGCGACGGGCACACACAGCCGTTTTCGGCCCCGACGGACTCCCCGACGCATACTTCGCCCCCTTCCTCCGAATCGAGAAAGGCGAAGTACGCCCGCGCGACCTCCGCGACCTCGCCGAAGGCCCCGCCGGCACCATTCCACAAATCATATTCAAAGACCTCGACGAATTCAACCGCCTCACCGGCACGCTCATTCGCCGAGGCCACACCCGCATCGACCTAAATCTCGGCTGCCCCTTCCCGCCCCAATGCCACAAAGGCCGCGGTGCCGCCATGATAGCCCGGACCGACATGCTCCTCTCCGTCGCCGACCGCATGAGGACCCTTCCCGACATCGAATTTTCAGTAAAAATGCGTCTCGGCACCGACACCCCCGACCAATGGCGCCAAAGCATCGCCGCAATCGACGCCATGCCCCTGACGCACATCACCGTCCACCCCCGCACCGCTCGCCAGCAATACAAAGGCGAGCTCCACACAAACGAATTCGAGCAACTACTCGGCACAGTCACAAAACCCGTCGTATTCAACGGCGACATCGCCACCCCCGCCGACATCGCCAGCCTGCAGGCGCGCTACCCCACCCTATCCGGCATAATGACAGGCCGCGGACTCCTCGCCTCGCCATGGCTCATAGCCGAATACCGCAGCGGCGAAACATGGCCGCCCGAACGACGCCTCGCCGCCCTCCTCGCCATGCACAGCGCCATCTTCGCCACATACCAAGCCACCCTCTGCGGCGAATCACAACTCCTCTCCAAACTCCTCCCCTTCTGGGAATACCCCTCGACCCACCTCCCCGCCAAACTCTACAAAACCCTCCGCAAAGCCCACACCCTCCCCGCCTACCTCCACGAACTCCAAAACCTCTAAAAACCACACCCCCACAGCAGCACGGGCGCGCCTTCCCCGCGGCCGCCCAGAACAAGCCTCCAGACACAAAAAACATAACCAGCCAGCCCCGCCCCTCACCCCCACCACAGTAGGGGCGCGCGTTCGGCGCGCCCGCCCAGAACTCCAGACGCAAAAAACATGGCCTACCAGCCCGCTCATCACCCCCACAGCAGTAGGGGCGCGCGTTCGGCGCGCCCGCCCAGAACAAGCTTCCAGAAGCAAAAAAATAACCTGTCAGCCCGCCCATCACCCCCACCACAGTAGGGGCGCGCGTTCAGCGCGCCCGCCCAGAACAAGCCTCCAGATGCAAAAGAACATAGCCTGTCAACCCGTCCGCCCATCAGCTTAATAGCCCAATCGCCCAAATGCCGCATAGCGGCAAAAAAGCGGCATAGCTGCGCCAACAATAATAGCCTATGGCAAGCACGCCGTAGGCGAGCGCGGCCATAGGACAAATCACAAACCACACAAAACAAGCTGCGTAGCTGCGACACATCACGTGGATTATATCGCAGCTACGCAGCTCTTTATCTTTGGCAACGGCTTCGAAAACCTATGGCCGCGCGCACCTTACGGCGCCCTTGCCATAGGCTATTACTCTAAACGCTGCTCCGCAGCTCATTTGCCGCTACGCGGCTACGTCTCTAAAAAAGCCCGTCAGCTATAGCGCGGCCGCCGCGTCTGAAACGCCGCAAACCACGCATATTCTCTGCGGGCGCGCCGAACGCGCGCCCCTACTGCTTTCTATCATGACACTGCTATTAAGAGAAGGAGCCCGTCAGCCCAATCGCCCAAATGCCGCATAGCGGCAAAAAAGCGGCATAGCTGCGCCAACAATAATAGCCTATGGCAAGCACGCCGTAGGCGAGCGCAGCCATAGGACAAATCACAAACCACACAAAACAAGCTGCGTAGCTGCGACACATCACGTGGATTATATCGCAGCTACGCAGCTCTTTTCCTTTGGCAACGGCTTCGAAAACCTATGGCCGCGCGCACCTTACGGCGCCCTTGCCATAGGCTATTACTCTAAACGCTGCTCCGCAGCTATTTTGCCGCTACGCGGCCCGTCAGCCTAACAGCCTAACAGCCTGTCAGCCCATCAGCCCATCAGCCTATCTCCCTCCGCCGAGAGCCTGGTAGAGATTGATGACGGCGTTGGCACGCGCAAGATCGGTATTTATCTGGCTGATCTGAGCCTGCAGAAGACTCTGCTGAGCCGTGAGCACTTCAAGATAATTGGTAGTACCAGTAGAATATATAAGAAGGTCGCGGGTGTACTCCACCGACTTCTCGAGGTTATCAACCTGCTCGGTAAGGAAACCGCTCTTCTCAATGCTCTTCTCATAGACTGTAAGAGCATCGCTCACCTCAGCAGCAGCCGACATCAGAGTATACTCAAAATTATTCATAGCCTGCTTCTGCTGAGCCTTGGCACCCTGCAGACGGGCAATATTCTGTCCGCGAGAGAAAATAGGAGCCACAAGCGAACCCGCGAGCTGATAGAACCAGTCGCCCGGATTCTTCACCATCGAGCCCAGAAGATTGGTAAAACCGCCGTTGGCCGTAATGGTAAGTCCGGGATAGAACGCGGCGCGGGCCGAGTTGGTGGCATAATAAGCGGCAGCAAGACTCTGCTCGGCAGCCTGCACATCGGGGCGACATGCGAGCTCAACCATAGGCACACCCTCACGGATAATCGCAGGCACCTTTAGGTCTACGCGGTCAGCCACGGCCCATTCCTGAGGCATCGTATTGACAAGAAGACTCATCGTATTATTGAGCTTGTCGAGCGAGGTCTCGAGGTCGGTTATAGAACCGAGGATGCTATAATAATTAGCGGCCGACTGCACTACAGCGGCCTCTGTCACACCGCGGCCGGCCTCCTTGAGGTCGCGCATGGTGCTTACGGTCTCCTTCCACAGCTCCGATGTAGTGCGCGACAGCTCAAGCTGATTGCGCACGGCAGCTATCGAATAATATGTAGAAGCCACAGCCGATATAATCTGGCTGCGCACAGCCTGCGCATAAGCCTCGCTCTGCAGGAGCGCAGCCTTGGCGCCGCGGTTGCTGTTGAGCAACTTGCCGAAAATATCTATTTCCCAGCTAAGCTGAGCAGGCAGGCTATATGTCCAGTTGATATCGTTTCCGGCATACGACGCGCCGGCACCGTTGGGAGCCAGAGCCACCGACGGCAGATAGCTCAGACGGGCGCCGCGAAGATTCGCGCGGGCGATATCCACATTGAGCCGTGCGTTCTCGAGATTGGTATTATTCTCAAGGGCACGCTCTATAAGCTGCGCGAGCATAGGGTCGGTAAACACATTTTCCCACAGCAGATTTCCGAAAGCGGCCGAATCCACGGCAGTCTCGCGGGCCTCGGCATAAGCCTTGGTAAGAGCCGTCGAGGTCGGCGTCTCATACTTCTTGTATATGTGGCAGCTGCTCATCGAGGCAGTCATCACGGCCATAACCACAGCCGCACGCACAATATTTCTAAATTTCATAATATATCGCTGAATCGAATTTCCGGCGGAGACAAGCAGAGCTCCTCTCCGCCAGAAATTCCTAATTCATAATTCTTAATTCATAATTTATTTAGCGTACTGCTCGATTTCATTTTCGATTGTGCCGCCCTTTTCTTCATTCTGCCACTGGATAGGCTTGATCTTCTCCTGAAGAATCTGGAAGACGATAAAGAGAGCCGGCACAACGAATATCTGGCAAATCATACCCAGGAGCATGCCGCCTACCGAACCCGCACCGAGAGCACGGTTACCGTTGGCGCCTACACCGTGGGCAAACATCATCGGTAGAAGACCGATAACCATCGCCAGCGAAGTCATAAGGATAGGACGCAGACGGGCGCATGCACCGGCCACAGCGGCGTTGAAGATACTCATGCCGGTCTGGCGGCGCTCGAGAGCGAACTCAACGATAAGAATGGCATTCTTAGCCAGAAGACCGATAAGCATGATGAGCGCAATCTGCAGATAGATATTGTTCGATATGCCGAAGAACTGAGCGAAGATAAACGCACCGGCAAGACCGAAAGGCACCGACAGAATTACCGAGAACGGCAGCATATAGCTTTCATACTGTGCCGACAGAAGGAGGTATACAAACAGCAGACACAGACCGAAAATCATCGCCGTGGCGTTCGAGCTGCCCGAACCGGCCTCCTCGCGGGTCATACCCGCATATTCGTAGGCATAGCCCTGCGGCAGAGTCTGGGCGGCAACACGCTCGATGGCGGCGATAGCCTCGCCCGACGAGAAGCCCGGGTTAGGAGTACCCGTCACCGAAATCGACGTAAACATGTTGAATCGGTTCATAAGGTCGGGACCATACACGCGGGTAAGCTTCACGAAGTTAGAGATCGGAGCCATCTCGTTGCCGTTGCGAATCTTCACGCTGTTGAGTGTCTCGGGATTGATACGCGCCTCAGGAGCCGCCTGCATCATCACACGGTAGATTTTACCGAAACGGTTGAAGTTCGACACATACATACCGCCATAGTAGCCCTGCAGAGTCTGGAGGATAGTGGCGGGGCTGATGCCGGCCTGCTTGGCCTTGGCAGCGTCGATATCAATCATATACTGCGGGAACGACGGATTGAAGGTGGTATAGGCGGCCTGGATTTCGGGCTGCTGGTTGAGCTGGGCAAGGAAGCCCTGCACCACAGAGAAGAACTGATTGATGTCGCCGCCGGTGCGGTCCTGCATCTTCATTTCGAAACCGTTGGTAGCCGAATAACCCGAAATCATAGGCGGTGCGAAAATCATCACACGACCGTCGCGCACATACTGCGAAGTCAGATAATAGAGCTGCTTGATGATATTCTCAGAGCTCTGGCTCTCGTCGCGTTCGCTCCAGTCGTCGAGCTTCATGATGAATGCGCCGTATGTCGGGCCCTGGCCGGCGATAAAGCTGTAGCCGTTGATTGCCTGGCGAATCTTGATGCCGGGAATATTGGCTGCCAGCGAGTCAATTTGCTTCATCACCTCGGCAGTGCGCTCCTGCGACGTTCCGGCAGGCATATCGACCATGGCGAAAATCGTACCCGTGTCCTCATTCGGCACAAGAGCCGAAGGTGTCGTAGCCATAAGCCATACCAGCACCGCGATAGACACAACTACAGTGCCGAACGATATGACCTTGTGCTTTGCAAACCACGACGCACCCTTCTTGTAGCCGTCCAGAAGCTTGCCGAAGTTCTTTTCGAACGAACGGTGGAAACGCTTGCCGAAGAGACCGAGTACCGCTACGATAGCCACGGCCCATGCGATGCAGCTCAGCATCACATTGTGGAAGCTATACCAGCCGAGCACCATGAAGGTAATAGTGGCGATAAGGAGCACGAAAGTGATAAGAGGATGTATGTCGAGGGCGAATGTGCGCTTATACTTCTTCGCCATAACCTCGCCTGTAGCCTTGTAAGCCTTGCCCATGCGCTCCTTGAGCGACATTTCGCTGCCGTCGGCCTTATGAGGCTTCAGGAAGATGGCACACAGCGCGGGCGACAACGTAAGAGCGTTCACAGCCGAGAAACCGATAGAAATCGCCATCGTAAGACCGAACTGACGGTAGAACACACCTGCGGTGCCCGGCATGAACGATACCGGAATAAACACCAGCATCATTACAAGAGTAATCGAGATAAGAGCGCCCGCGATTTCGCCCATCGCATCGATAGAAGCGCGGCGCGAGCTCGTATAGCCCTGGTCGAGCTTGGCATGCACCGCCTCGACCACCACAATGGCGTCGTCGACCACAATCGCAATCGCAAGCACAAGAGCCGAAAGCGTGATAAGGTTCACCGAGAAGCCGATAAGCTTCATCATGAAGAATGTACCGATAAGAGCCACCGGAATGGCGATTGCCGGAATAAGAGTCGAACGGATATCCTGAAGGAACACATACACAACGAAGAACACCAGAATGAAAGCCTCTATAAGGGTATGAACCACAGTGTTGATCGACGCATAAAGGAAGTCGTTGTTGTTCATCGGTATCTGAATCTCGCAGCCCTCGGGAACATCGCTCTTTATCTTTTCACAAAGAGCAAGACAGTCCTCGATAATTCGGGTTGCGTTCGAGCCCGGAGTCTGGAACACGATAGCCATGGCGGCAAGATGACCGTTAGCCTCGTTGGAGAAGCCGTAGGTCACGCGGCCAAGTTCTATCTCGGCTACGTCCTTCAGATAAAGCACCTCACCATTGGCACCCGTGCGGACAACGATATCACCGAACTGCTCGGGCGTGGTCAGACGACCGCGATAACGCATGATATACTGGAACGACTGGTTGCCCTGCTCGCCGAAAGCACCGGGAGCGGCCTCCACGTTCTGCTCGGCCAGAGCGGCCGAGATATCCGACGGCATCAGATGATACTGCGCCATCACCTCGGGCTTCAGCCAGATACGCATCGAATAGTCGGCGCCGAACGACATCACGTCGCCTACGCCCGACACACGCTGAAGCTCGGGAATGATATTGATTTTCATGTAGTTGTCGAGGAACTCTGCCGAATACTTGGCCTGAGCCGTCGTATCTACCAGCGCCACACCGAGAAGCATCGAAGTCTGGCGCTTCTTGGTCTGCACGCCCACCTGGTTCACTTCCGACGGAAGAAGATTCGCTGCCGCCGAAACACGGTTCTGTACATCGACGGCGGCCATATTCGGGTCAAAGCCCTGCTCGAAATACACATTGATGGTAGCCGAACCCGTATTCGTGGCGGTCGACTCCATATAGGTCATGCCCTCGGCACCGTTGATGCTCTCTTCAAGAGGTGCAATCACCGAGTTGAGCACGGCAGCCGCATTGGCGCCGTTATATGTCGTTGTCACCGATATTGTAGGCGGAGCGATATCGGGGTACTGCGTCACAGGCAGCGACACAAGACCGATAAGACCCAGCAAGACGATAAAAATAGAAATTACCGTCGACAACACCGGGCGATTGATAAATCTGTCGAGTTTCATTACTGTTTATGATATTAAGAAGTCCGAAGTTCAATAGCTTGAATTTTCAGAAGAAGAAAAAACTTCTAACTCCTAACTTCTAATTTCTAATTACCTTTAGTTCTTAGGCGAAATCACGATACCCGGACGCACAACAGTGCCGACACCTTCGACAACCACACGGTCGCCGGGGTTCAGACCCGAAGTAACCACAAAATTCTTGCCGTCGTTATAGGGGTCTACCGTAATCTGGGTGCTCACAGCCATGTTCGAATCATTCAGAGTATAGACATAGCGGAGGTCCTGAATCTCATAAGTAGCCTTCTGCGGAATCACGAGAACACCCTCGTTATTGCGGGGAATGATAATCTGGCCGGTATTGCCGCTGCGCAGCATGCCCGAAGGATTGTCGAACAGCGCACGGGCCGACGCTGCGCCCGTCGAATTGTCAATCACACCCGAAACGGTAGCCACCTTGCCCTCGAGAGGATAGATAGTGCCGTCGGCAAGCTGAAGCTTCACAGCCGGAAGAGCGTCGATCTGAGCCGCGATGCTCTCCTTGCCCCCGTCGGTGAGACCGAGCAGGTCCTTTTCTGTAAGCGAGAAATAGGCATACACCTTGCTGTTGTCGCTGATAGTGGTGAGAGGCTGCACGCTCGAAGGAGACGCAAGCGAACCCTCGCGGTTGGGTATCGAGCCGACAACACCGTCGCTCGGAGCCGTAACGGTGGTATATGCAAGATTCTTGCGGGCTGTCACAAGAGCCGCATTGGCCTGGGCGAGCGCCGCCTTGGCCTGCGCAAGCTGATTGGCGGCCAGCTGCCACTCTGTCTCAGATATAATATTCTTGTCGAGAAGCATTCGCTTGTTCTTCTCGGTTATTTCGGCTGTAGAAACTGCACTGGCGGCAGAGTTGACATTGGCCTGGGCCTGGTCTACGGCTGCCTGGAACTGAACCTGGTCGAGAGTGAAAAGCACCTGGCCTTTGTGCACCTTCTGACCTTCGTCTACATGAACTTTGGTGATAAATCCTGTCACCTGCGGACGGATATCAATGTCTGTCTTACCTTTTACTGTTGCGGGATAGCTGCTCTGGAACTCGGCATTTCCGGGTTCTACTGTGATAACGGCGATTTCGGGAGGTGCGCCGGCGCCCATGCCGGTCTGCTCTTTGCCTCCGCACGAAGCGAGCATCATGGCAGCTCCGGCAAATGCCAGAGCCGAGATACCGAATGTGTTCGTTTTCATATTGTGTCTATTGGAGTTATAATGTGCTTAACAACTAAAAATCGGTGCAAAATTACTAAATAAATAATGTATGACAGTAGCCATAACGCCAATAAAATTTGCCAAAACAGGAACTCCACCGTTAAATTTTGCAAACTTCCTGCATTAATAGGCCAATGACACGCCTCAACATATGTTTATAACTAATGACAGTGTTTATAACAAATGACAGACTGTTACTCTATCATAAATCGCACTTTTTGAGGGTGCATTTGTGCCTAAACGAATTTTTTGCGTAATTTTGCCCCGATAAAATTTAATTGAGAATGAGCAAACCCCGAAATCTTGTCATTGTGGAGTCTCCGGCAAAAGCCAAGACCATAGAGAAATTCCTCGGCGACGACTACCGTGTGATGTCGAGCTACGGCCACATACGCGACCTCAAGAAAAAAAGCTTCAGCATCGATATCGACAACGACTTCCACCCCGTCTACGAAATTCCCGACGACAAGACCCAGCTCGTGGCCGAACTTCGCAAAGCGGCAGCCGCTGCCGACACCGTCTGGCTCGCTTCCGATGAAGACCGCGAAGGAGAAGCCATCGCGTGGCACCTATACGAAGTCCTCGGCCTCAAACCCGAGAACACCCGCCGCATCGTATTCCACGAAATCACTAAAAAAGCCATTCTCAACGCAATCGCAAACCCGCGCGACATCGACAGCGGCCGCGTCGACGCCCAGCAGGCCCGCCGCGTGCTCGACCGCATAGTAGGCTTCGAACTCTCACCCGTACTCTGGAAACGACTCAAGCCCGCCCTCTCGGCAGGCCGCGTTCAGTCCGTTGCAGTCCGCCTCATCGTAGAGCGCGAAAACGAAATCAAAAACTTCGTCAGCGAGCCATACTACCGCGTCACCGCACGCTTCGCACCAGCAGGCTCCTCCACAGCCGTAAAAGCCGAGCTCAACCGACGTCTCGCCACTCAGACCGAAGCCCGCGCCTTCCTCGAAGCATGCGCCGGAGCATCATTCCGCGTCGGAGCCATCAACGTGCGCCCTCTCCGCAAATCGCCCGCGCCACCCTTCACCACCTCTACCCTCCAGCAGGAAGCATCGCGCAAACTCGGATTCACCGTGTCGCAGACAATGATGGTGGCCCAGCGACTATACGAGAACGGACACATCACATACATGCGTACCGACTCGCTCAACCTCTCCGACGACGCCGTGGCCGCAATCTCCGCCCAGATTACCGAAAAACTCGGACCCGAATATCTCCACGTCCGCAAATACCACACCTCCAGCAAAGGAGCCCAGGAAGCGCACGAGGCAATACGCCCCACATACGTTGACCGCGAAGAACTCGACGACGCAACCGCACAGGAACGACGCCTCTACACCCTCATACGCCGGCGTGCCATCGCATCGCTCATGGCCGACGCCGAAATCGAAAAAACAACCGTCGAAATCGAAGGAGCACCCGGAGGCGAAATATTCTCCGCAAACGGCGAAACAATAAAATTCGACGGCTTCCTCCGCGTCTACGCCGAAGGACACGACGACGACTCCGATTCTGCCGAAACGCCCGTCCTGCCGCGCCTCGAAACCGGCACAGCGATGACATACCGCGAAATCGACGCCATCGAGCGCTTCACACAGCAGCCCCCACGCTACACCGAAGCATCACTCGTCAAAAAAATGGAAGAACTTGGCATCGGCCGACCCTCCACATACGCCCCCACAATCTCGACCATACAGCACCGCGAATACGTTGTCCGCGGCGAAAAAGAAGGCACCCCACGCGACTTCGCAGTCCTCACCCTCAACCCCGACGGAAACGTAGAAAGCAGCATACACACCGAGACCACCGGCTCCGAAAAAGGAAAACTCATACCCACCGACATCGGCTCAATCGTCAACGAATTCCTCACCGAACACTTCCCCGATATTCTCGACTACAACTTCACCGCGCGAATCGAAGAAAAATTCGACGAAATCGCAACCGGCGACCTCCGCTGGGAAGACGAAATCGCCGCATTCTACACCCTCTTCCACCCCGCTGTCGACAGCGCTCTAAGCATCGCCGGCGGAC
>CAJTOB010000061.1 GCA_910578035.1 uncultured Muribaculaceae bacterium | reverse complement strand
GGCAACTACGCCCCGTGTGGACTTTCACCACAGATGTATGACATGCCCGCCATACAAAAAATCCGCACAGCCGGCAATGCCGTCTATGCGGATTTCTATACGGAAGATTATAGCCTCTAAACTATAATCTGTTAGCCGATTTTAGTTCTTGGGGAAGAGGGGAGAAGGATATTCGCCTTGCTCAGTCAGTTCGGCGAACTTGGCTACAACTGCAGGGCGGTCAGCGCTATATGTCACACCGAACCACTTCGAGTCGGTATCGAGCACTTTAACACGGGCTTCGCCGCTGTTGATGAGAGTGTCGATGCACAAGGGAATGAAGAACTCGGCCTTGGGCGTGTTGAGGTCTTTTTCGAGGAACTTGACGAACTCGCGCTCGCTGAAGTCGAAATAGTCGGGAGTGAAGCCCCACATATTCATCGACACCGGAGTGTTGGGTTCCAGAGTCTGCACTTCGCCGTTCTCGTCGGTGAAGACAATGCGGTGCTCGGGGTCGTAGCTGATAGCGGTGCGTTCTACAACCGATGTCAGATAGCCGTCCTTGTTCTCGCACACACCGCGGGCTACAGAGCCGTTTTCGGTCATAGTGTTGCCTACACGGAAGCCTACCATGCAGTAATCGCCATTGCCTTCGCGCGGACGCATGAGGTCTTTTGCAATCACCTCGAAAGCATCGCGGCCATAGAAATCGTCGGCATTGATTACGGCGAAGGGCTCATTGATAGCTCCCTTGCCCATCAGCACGGCATGATTGGTTCCCCAGGGCTTAGTGCGGTCTGCAGGGCATTCGAAACCTTCGGGAAGCTTGTCTATGCTCTGAAAAACAACCTCTACGGGCACTACGCCTTCATATTTCGAAAGGATTTTTTCGCGGAAATCAGCCTCGAAATCCTTGCGGATTACAAACACGATTTTACCGAAGCCGGCGCGAATAGCGTCGAAAACAGAATAGTCCATTATGGTTTCGCCGTTGGGGCCCAGACCGTCGAGCTGCTTGAGACCGCCATAACGGCTGCCCATGCCGGCTGCAAGAATGAAAAGTGTAGGTTTCATTTTTTAGGAGTTTAGCAAGTAAGGAGTTTAGGAAGCCAAGAGGCTAATATCTTAACTTTATCAACTCATTACCTTTTTAACTTATGAAGTTATTTTACTGAGAATTTGAAGTTTATATGGCGTTCATACTTCTGGCCCGGTTCGAGAACCGTCGTCGGGAACGCCGGAGTGTTTGGCGAATTGGGAAAATCCTGGCACTCGATAGCCACGCCATCGTAGTCGTCGTAGCTGCGGCCGGCCTTGTTGGCAGGACTGCCGGCAAGCCAGTTGCCGGTATAAACCTGCACGCCGGGCTGGTCGGTCGACACCTCGAGCACACGGCCCGAAGTTTCCTCCGAAAGCCATGCCACAGGCTTCACGCAGCCCGGCGTCCAATCGTCAACCACCCAGCAATGGTCGTAACCCTTGCCTATTTTCAGAGCGGTGAAATCTTCTTTTATATCGCGCCCGATAGCCTTGAACTCGGTAAAATCCATCGGAGTGCCGGCCACAGCCTCGGGTTGACCCAGAGGAATCTGCACCTCGTCGGTAGGCAGATAGTTCGAAGCTGCAATACGCATGTTGTTGCCGAGCACGCTGCCCGAATTATGGCCGGCGAGGTTCCAGTATGCATGGTTGGTGAGGTTCACCACCGTTTTTGCGTCTGTCGTGGCTGTCAGGGTGAGTCTGAGCTCATTGTCGTCGGTCCATTCGTATTCGGCGCCTGCCGTGAGCTTGCCGGGGAAACCGGCTTCGCCGTCGGCCGACACATATTCGAACTTCATCTTGTTGCCCTCGGCCGACACAACAGTCCACAGCTGATTGCTGAAACCGTCGGGGCCGCCGTGGTTGCAGTTCGGGCCGTTGTTTATCGGCAGATGATACTCGAGGCCGTCGAGGCAGAAAATGCCGCGTGCTATGCGGTTGGCATAGCGTCCGGGCACCTTGCCCGAGCAGGGGCCGTCGCCGATATAGTCGGCAGGATCGGCATAGCCGAGGGCCACGTCGTCGAGTTTACCCTCGCGGTCGGGCACATTCACGGCCACAACGCCTGCGCCTACATTGGTAAGCACAACCGAAGCGCCCGAAGCATTAACTATCGTGAGCAGCGTAATCTCGCCTGCAGGCGACGCCGCACAATCTTTCTTAATCATAGTAAAATGGTTAGAGGTTGCGCACTCGCTTCTCCCATTCCCACGACGAGCGGAGCGTATCGTCGAGGTCGCGCTCGGCCTTCCAGCCAAGTACCTCGTTCGCAAGAGCCGTATCGGCCCAGACAGCGGGAACGTCGCCGTCGCGACGGCCTACAATCTTATAATTCAGTTTCAGATTGTTAGCCTTTTCGAAGCGGGTGATAAGGTCGAGCACCGACACCGGATTGCCGGTTCCGACATTGAAAATCTCGTATTTGGCATCCATCTTGTGACCTACCATACGGTCTACGGCAGCGACATGAGCCTTGGCAAGGTCGTTCACGTCGATATAGTCGCGCAGACATGTGCCGTCGGGGGTGTCATAGTCGTTGCCGAACACCGACAGGCATTCGCGGATACCGGCAGCTGTCTGGGTGATGAAAGGCACCAGGTTGGCGGGCACGCCGCGGGGCAGCTCGCCGATAAGAGCCGACGGATGAGCGCCGATAGGATTGAAATAGCGGAGAGCGATGCCATACATGCCCTCGTAGGCTCGGCAGCAGTCGCGGAGAATATCTTCGGCAATCTGCTTGGTATTGCCGTAGGGTGAGGTCGCAGGCTGGCGGGGTGTCTGTTCGGTTACAGGAAGTACCTCGGCATCGCCGTAGACAGTAGCCGACGATGAGAAAAGCACATTGGGGCGGTTGAACTCCTTCATCATCTCAAGAATGTTCATATACGACACCAGATTGTTCTGATAGTACTTCAAAGGCTCAGACATCGACTCGCCTACAGCCTTATAGGCCGCGAAGTGAATGACTGTGTTGAACTGATGGCGTTCGAACACGCCGCGAAGGGCAGTCTTGTCGCAAGTGTCAACTTCCTCGAAAGTCACCTTACGGCCTACAATCTTCTCAAGACCCTCGAGCGCCGAAGGCTCAGAGTTCGAGAAATTGTCGATTATCACAACATCGTAGCCGGCCTCGATGAGAGCCACGGCAGTGTGGGTGCCGATATATCCGGCACCGCCGGATACCAATACTGTTTCTTTCATATCGTCGTTATTTTTAAAATTGAGTTTATAAAGTATTATCTTAACTTTATAAACTCTTTAAGCTTTATAAACCCTTAGACAAGAGATTATTCGGCAACCTTGCGGGCACCGTCGCTTATGATTACTTCGTAGATTTTGGGTTCATGTCCGTATTTCTCGTTGAAGCGGGCCTTGGCTGTCTCGATAAATGAAGCGAGAAGTTCGTCCTTCACAAGGTTGATTGTGCAACCGCCGAAACCGCCGCCCATGATACGCGAACCGGTCACGCCGCATTCCTTGGCGAGGTCGTTGAGGAAGTCGAGTTCCTCGCAGCTCACCTCGTAATCCTTCGAGAGACCTGCGTGAGTCTCATACATGCAACGGCCCACAGTAGCATAGTCGCCGGCAACGAGTGCGTCGCAGACAGCGAGCACACGCTCCTTCTCTTCAATCACAAACTTGGCGCGGAAATAGTCTTCGGCCGAAATGTCGCTCTTCACGGCGTCGAGCATTTCCATTGTGGCGTCGCGAAGAGTCTCGATACCGAGGCGCTTGGCAACGCGTTCGCACGATGCACGGCGCTTGTTGTAGGGCGAATCGGCAAGTTCGTGCTTCACAACCGAGTCAACGAGCACAAGGCTGTAGCCTTTGGGCTCGAAGGGGAAATATTCATATTCCATCGAGCGGCAGTCGAGACGCATCAGATTGTCTTTCTTGCCGAATACGCTGGCAAACTGGTCCATGATACCGCAGTTCACGCCACAGTAGTTGTGCTCGGTGCTCTGGCCGATGCGGGCAAGTTCGAATTTATCGATAGAATTGCCGTTGAACATATCGTTCATCGCAAAAGCGAAGCACGATTCCAGAGCGGCCGACGAGCTCAGACCGGCGCCCAGAGGCACATTGCCGGCAAAAACAGCGTCGAAACCTTCTACCTTGCCGCCACGCTTGAGGATTTCGCGGCATACGCCGAAGATATAGCGTGCCCACGACTGAGAGGGTGCGTCGGCTTCGGTCAGACCGAATTCGGCGTAGTCGTCGATATCGATAGAGAACACACGCACCTTGTCGGTGCCGTTGGCGCGGATTTCGGCCATGATTACCTTGTCAATAGCGCCCGGGAACACAAAGCCGCCGTTATAGTCGGTGTGTTCGCCTATGAGGTTGATACGTCCGGCAGAGGCATAGATAGCGCCGTGACCGCCGAATTTTGCTTCGAAAGTCGAGTCAATTTTGTTCTGGAGTTCCATGGTTTAAAGTGTATTTTTTGTGTTTACTTTAGTCATCTGGTCGAGTAACCTGAATCGTAGGTTGTGATTTTGGTTACGTTTTGCAAAGGTAGCAAACCCGCGACTAAAATACAAACTAAAAAAGCACCCGAAGCCATTTTGCCCGAATTGTATCATATTTTGAACTGTTTGTATCCTACCGTGCACGCTTTATACGCCTTCCGTGGCCGGTATTGATAATCAGCGGAACGGTCTCTTCGGTGACAACGCTCGTCTCCAGGCCCATCGCTTTCTGATCGCTTATGCTCAGACGCCGCAGCCACTGGTGCAGGAGCATGAGCCGGCTGTCTCGCCGCCGGCAGTTGCTCGACGGCGAAAATATGCGGTGTATTATCATGAAGCGGAAGTCGCCCGCTATACCGCGCCCGCGCAGCGACGGGTAAGTACTCCTGAGGTCAAGCCGGCCCTCCTCAACGAGGTCTTCCACCACCTGGCGCAGATAGGCCGTCACCTTGGGCTCTACCCTGAACCCGAGCCGCATTGTTATGAAATAGATTGCGCCCGGTTCAGGTATGCTCACACTATATTCGAGCGTATCGGGTGCATCTACATTCTCGATGTGGATAAACCAGTAATGGTCGGCACGCTTCGGAAGCTTGTTAACTATCGAATACACGATTTTACTCTCTATCAGCCCCATATCGGCCGATCGACTGAAATATACCAGATTCGACGTATATTTGGATATCGTATCGTCCTCCCTGATGGCCTTAATCAGCGGCGCGCACTCCTCTACCCGCCTGTATTCGATATACGACGATCGTGCCCGCGTGGCATTACGCCACAGAATCATCACCGCGGCAAGCACCGCGGCCACAGCGATGCTGTACCAGCCGCCATGCGCGAACTTGAAAAGATTGGCGATAAAGAAAATACTCTCTATCGCGCCGAATACGAGCGCGAAAAGGACGCAGACAACCCGCGGCACCCCCCGCGACACCATCCAGAAGGCCAGCAACACTGTCGTCATGAGCATCGTCACGGTTATAGCAAGCCCGTAGGCCGCTTCCATATGCGTCGAATCGCGGAATATAAGCACCGTCACAAGACAGCCTGCAAGCAAAGCCATATTCACCGCCGGGATATACAGCTGCCCCTTCTCTCCGCTCGGATACTTGATTTTCAGCCGGGGCCAGAAACCCAGACCGATAGCCTCCGAAAAGATTGTAAACGAGCCGCTGAGAAGCGCCTGGCTCGCAATGACTGCCGCCCCTGCCGACATAGCCACGCCGACACCCGAAAACCACCCCGGCATGATGGCGAAAAACGGATTGACGCCCTCCGGCACACCGCCGTGAGCTATCAGCCAGGCGCCCTGCCCCAGATAGTTCAATATCAGACATATTTTCACGAGCATCCAGCTCACTGTGATATTTTTGCGTCCGCAGTGGCCGAGGTCGGAGTAAAGAGCCTCGGCGCCTGTCGTACAGAGAAACACGGCCCCCATTATAAGGAACCATTCCGGCGAGGAGAACAGCAGACGCAAGGCACACAGCGGGTTGAATGCCTTGAACACTGCCGGAAAAGCCCCTACGTTAGCCACACCAAGCACGCCGAGCATCAGAAACCATACAAGCATGAAAGGCCCGAAAAAACGCCCTATAGTCCCCGTGCCGGCCTGCTGCATGATGAAGATGCCGACAATGACGGCTAAGGTGATAAGCACTGTCGGCAGATTCGGGTCGAAGACCTGCAGGCCCTCTACCGCCGACGACACCGTAATCGCAGGCGTGATGACCCCGTCGGCCACAAGAGCCGCCGACCCTATCGCCGCCACCACATACAGCCAACGCGGATTCATGCGCTTCAGAAGCGCAAAAAGCGCCAGAATGCCGCCCTCTCCCTTATTGTCGGCCCGCAGGGCTATCATCACATATTTCACGGTGGTCTGGAGCGTCAGTGTCCATATGATACACGACACGGCCCCTATGATATAGTCGGCATCGAAGCCGGGATTGGCACCCGTAATAGCTTTCATCACATATAGCGGCGATGTGCCTATGTCGCCGAACACTATGCCCATAGCAACTATCAGCCCCATGGCCGACAGCCGCTGTATTCCGTTAGTCTGCAATGTCGATGTCTTTTTCATGCATTTGAAACACGGCATTGCAGACAAATGTTTATTCGCTCCTCAGATGGTCTACAGGGTTGCTACGGGCCACATTCAGACTATTGAAGACCACAACAGAAATCAGCAGCACCAGAAGCAATATTATGCACAGCACCATCGACAGCGGACAGAGCGACACCTGCTCGGTATACTGCGAAAGCCATTCGCGCCCGGCCACAACAGCCACGGCTCCGCCGGCAAGCATCGACGGAAGGGCAACTTTGAGAATATCGATGCATAACAGACGCACGATCTGCGATGCCGGTGTGCCCGTCACCTTGCGTATGGCAATCTCTCTGGCCCGCCGCTGCACTTCGTCGGCGGTATAGCCGACAAGACCTATCAGAGCTATCACCACAATGGCAATCCCGGCTATAATCACCGACGTGCCGAAGCGCCGAACATCGGCCGTAAGCTGCTCCACCTGGGTTTTATACGGAGTAATATAGATGTCGCGAGTAGGATAGACGCGCGATATCACCTCCTGGGCCTGGCGCAGATTATCTGCCGTAAGACGGTTGAAACGCACAAACAGATTATCGCTTATATACCGGGTCGGGAATATTACGGCCGAACGCATGTCGGCGCTCTCCTCATCGAAGCCGCCACGGCGCATATTTTCTATCACACCGCAGATGACATAGTCGTTGCCACCTTCCGGATGGCTGTGCTCGGTGATATTGAAGGCCTTCCCTATCAGATTGCCGTCGTCCTCACCGGTGAGTTTCTTCAGAACATCGGCAAAACGCTCTTCTACAATCACCTGGCGTCCGACGCTATCGATAGTCATATCGAATGTTCCGCCCTGCATGAATTCTATGCCCATCACATCGAAAATATCCGGATTGGCAATATAGAAATCGGCAACATTTATATTATTGCCATAATCATCGCCAACCCACACATTATTGCCCGAAGCCGTGTACAGAAAGTTATGGTATGATGCCGCCGCGCCCTCAACGCAGCCAAGGCTTTTCAGTTCCGACACAAGCGCCGAACGCGACTCTCCCGGCACACCCGACAGCGACACATAGCCTATATCCTCATAATCGAAGCCCATATCGAGACGTGACATCATATAGTACTGACGTCCTACGAGCACAAGCAGGCACATGAGCATGCCCGAGGCAAAGAACTGCACGGCGAGCAGGGCGAGCTTCCAGCCACGACGGCTGCGCACATTGCCGTGGAAAGCGCTCGCCACCGGCGTGCGGCAGTACAGCCACGCCGGAACAGCACCCGTTATAAGCAGCAGCCCGACACACACGGCACCCTCAACAAGCCATACTTTGCCCGTAGAGAATAGCTCCTGCGGAGTATAGCCGAAAAGATTGCGGCACAAATCAGCGAAACAGAAAACCAGAAGTACCGCCAGACCAATCGACACAACCAGAAAGAACAGACTTTCGCCCATCACCCGGCCGAAAATACGGCCATTGCCCGTGCCGTAGCACTTTCGCACGGCCATTTCCTTGCTGCGATGCCCCATCTGGCCTATTACAATCAGCAGATAGTTCAGCCCGGCGCTCATCAGCAGAATCACAGCAAGCAGCGACAGCATCCATGTCATTGTTCTGACACTTTCCTGCGATGTATATATCCCAACAAGAGGCTTCAGCCCTATGCGGAATGCAAATGTCTCAATAAATTCGTTGTCAACGTTATCTTTGAGCATTTTCATTATATTGGGTTTCAGTTCTTCGGGCGTAGCGCCATCAACGAGCCTCACATAGCTCCGGTAGCGGTCGTTGCCCACCCAGTTTTCTCTTCCGTCATATGAAAAACTACCTATCGACGGAAGACTGAGATATATCACGTTGTAGATTGTAGAATTCAGAGGGAAATCTTCATAGACACCGCCTACAGTCACCTTATAATCTTCGGAAAACGACAACGCGCATAGCCTTTGTCCTACGACATCGCCCCCTATTTTATCGGCCAGTGAGCGCGGAATCATACATACGCCCGCCTCGGCCAGCGCTTCGTGAGGGTTGCCGGCAATAATACGGGTCTGGAAGACATCAAAGAAGCTGCTGTCGGCCAGCCAGACGCCATCGGCGGTGAAGACGCGTCCGTCGTCGGTTCTCATATCGTTCTCTCCAAGCAGATAAGTGCATCGGGTAGCAACTTCAACCTGAGGCGCATAGCGTTTCAAACCGGGTGCTATGGCGCCGGGCGTCTGCATATACTCGCGGTACTCGCCATTCTGAGTCACACTTTCGGAGAGGCGGTATATCCTGTCTACGTTCGGAAAGAAGTTGTCATAGGTCTGCTCGAAGTAGATTTTTGCCACAAGAAGAAAGCCCATGGCAAGGCCTATGGTGAGGCACACTACCTTGATGATATTGCGCCGTATATCGGAAGTAAAGAATCTCATTTCAAGAAGTAATAAGGAAGAAGTAATAAGTATTAAGGGAGAAGTAATAAGGAAGAAAGAAGAGAATTAAGAAAATGTCTCTCAGTACCATTATCTTAACTATATAAACTTTTCAACTCTTTTAACCCGGCCTCAAACGTTACATCCTGTCTGCGAGGTTTTCGACAATGCGGCCGTCGAAGAGGT
Source organism: uncultured Muribaculaceae bacterium (assembly GCA_910578035.1). Taxonomy (GTDB): domain Bacteria; phylum Bacteroidota; class Bacteroidia; order Bacteroidales; family Muribaculaceae; genus CAG-873. Next base: position 8,881 of record CAJTOB010000061.1, on the reverse strand, counting down.
TGATTATATAGTCGGCACAGCCGGCGTCTTTCTGCGAGTGTGTCACCATCACTATGGTGGCGCCTTCGCGGTGAAGCTCAGTAAGCAGGTCCATCACCTCGATACCGTTGCGCGAATCAAGATTGCCCGTAGGTTCGTCGGCCAATATCAGGCCCGGCTTGCCGACAATAGCGCGGGCTATGGCAACGCGCTGCTGCTGGCCACCCGACAGCTGCGAGGGGTAGTGGTTCGCCCGGTGCGATATGCCCATACGCTTCATCGCTTCGTCTACCCGGCGGTGTTTTTCCTGGCGCGACAGTTTGAGATTATTGAGAGGCAGCATTATATTGTCGCGCACGTTCATTTCCTCTATCAGGTTGAACGACTGAAATATGAACCCTATGCGCCCCTTGCGCCACTCAGTGCGCTGCGATTCTTTCAGGTGCCCCACTTCCTTCCCGTCGAGCAGATATTCGCCCGATGTCGGATTGTCGAGAAGTCCGAGTATATTGAGCAATGTGGACTTGCCGCAGCCAGACGGCCCCATGATTGCCACAAATTCGCCGTCTTTAACCGTGAGCGATACGTTATTGAGAGCCTGGGTCTGCACACTGTCGGTGCGGAATATCTTGCATACGTCTTTGATTTCTATATTCATGATTTCTTATTTTTTATATGATTATTCGATGTTTATTTTGTCGGCATTGCCGAAATCAGTATACGAACTTATGATTATACGTTCGCCCGGCTGAAGCCCCTCGAGGACCTCGTAGTATTTATAGTTCTGGCGCCCTATGCGCACATTGCGGCGGTGTGCTGTCTTGCCGTCCTTGTCGAGCACATAGACCCATTGTCCTCCCGTGCTCTGGAAAAATGAACCTCGGGGCACCATCACAGCCTCTGTCGGCTCGCCAAGTACGAGGTCTACGGGATATGTCTGCCCCACGCGGATATTGGCCGGCAATTCGCTGTCGATGGCAAGGTCTGCGCGGAACTGCCCCTGGGTCACCTCTGGATAGACCTTACGCAGGGTCAGCTCGAGTTTCTGGTTATTACGCAGCCCGGTAGCCCTCAGCCCCTGCGACACGCGGTCTATGTAATGCTCGTCGATAGTCACGGCTATCTTATAGTTGTCGAGTATATTTATCTGGCCTATCTGCTGGCCGGCGGCAATATTCTGCCCTAATTCGGCCGTGAGACTGCCGAGCTGCCCGCTGTGCGAAGCCCGTATATTGAGATTGTCGGCACGCTGGCGCACAAGGATAAAATTTTCCTGCATATTATGAAGGCTTTCCTTCATCATCGCTACCTGTACCGAGCGGTAGAGAGAGTCCTGGCGCAGGCGGTTTTGCAGCAGCTGAAGTGTTTCAGCGGCAAGCTCGCAGTCTTCCTTTGCATTGAGATACTCCTCGCGCGAGGTAAGATTCTCGGCATAGAGCGCCGCCTGCTGCTCGGCCATGCGCCGCTTGCGCCCGAGGTCGGTACGCGCCGCCAGAAGGTCCTGCTTCAGCTGAAGACGTTCTTTTTCCATCGCTATCTCGGTGTCGCGCAGCATATTCTGCTTTTCGGCAAGCTGCGACTCCGAGTCGAGTATCTGTTGCCGCAGATTAGGGTTACGGAGCGTGAGGATAATATCGCCTTCATGCACCATGGCACCCTCTTCTACCCATTTTTTCTCGACAATGCCGGTCTCGAGAGCCGACACCTGCACGATTATGCCTGTCTCCACACGTCCGTTGATTCTCACATAGTCATCGAAAGACCCTTGTGTGACATCGCCGGTCAATATCGCATCGGCATCGGCCTTGTATGTAGAGTCGCCTGAGGCCGCGACAGCCCATACAATAGCTCCGAGCACAGCTACGCCGGCGCCTGCCCACCAGCCATATTTCTTCAGCAAAGGGTATTTATGTTTGATTTCAGTATCCATTTTTGTCTTTTTGAGTTTAGTGATTAGGGCTTAGGGGTGTGTGGTTAGTGGGTTGACCGGAAAGTGGCAAAGGAATCAGTGTACATTTACAGCCCCCGCACGTCATCTTATGAGCTTTTCGCCGTGATAATATCCGAGGATTATTTTACTTATTATCTTCTGTATTCGCTTGCCTTCGAGATTGGCACGGGCTGTGGCCAGCTTGGCGCTCGAGGTATATAGCTCAATGGCCGAGGCGCTTCCGAGCTCAAACTTGCGCCGCACAGCCTTGAACGCCAGCTCTTCGGCGGCGAGACGCTTCCCGGCGGCCTCAAGCTCGTCGGTAGCCGCCTTGAGGTCGAGGGCAGCCTCGGCAGTCTCTTTTTCAATCTCGTAGCGGGTCTGGTCGAGGCGTGTGCGGCTCTCCATAAGCTCTATCTTTGCCCGCTTCACACGGTTGATGTTGCTCAGACCCGTAAATATGGGAATCGACACCGAAAAGCCTACATACTGGCCCATATTGTCGTGCCACTGCCTGCCGAAATCAGGCGCGATAACATCGGCCCCTATCATCTTATAGTAAGAAGTCGAAACACCAGCGCTGAGCGATATCCTTGGCGAAAAGGCACCTTTGGCCGCGCGCAGGCCATACTCGCTCTCCTTCACTTCCATTTCGGCCTCGGCTATGCGCGGGTGGACCGCATTGAAATCAGCCGGAAGGCTGTCGCCGAGCGCCTCGGTAAGCTCGAGAGGCTCGCCGTTCATCTCCATACCCATCTCTCCGCGCAGCGTCATATACGCCTTGGCGAGAAGATTGCGCTGGTTCGAAAGCTCGTACTCGTCGGCCGCCACGAGAGCACGCAGTTCGGCTACATCGGCACCGCTCTTGGTGCCGAGTTTTTCGCCCCTCTCGGTAGCGCGCAGGTCGGTGCTGTCGCGTTCGAGCTGGCGCTCCATCTGGCCGACCATAGCCTTGCAGTACGACACGTTGTAAAACGCCCGTATCACCGCCAGCGACACCTGGTCTTCCTCCGCCTGAGCCGCTTTCATCTTACGCAGATGCGCAACCCGGGCCGCCTTGAGGGTGTTCACGTTCACAAGACCGTCGAAAACGGGCAGCGACATATTGAGCCCGAAGCCCGTCGACAAAGTCTTCTTGTTGTCATAAGTATTGGTCTCCGGGTCGATATTTCGGCCGAAACTCACCGTTCCGCTCGAAGAGAGAGACACATATGGCATCATATCGGCCGCCGCAAGCCGCTTGTCCATACGGGCTTTCTCCACCTCGTAGCGGTTGATAATGTTCTTGTGGGCATGGTCGCGGGCATAGACCAGGCAATCGTTGAGACTCATCTGCGCGCTCGCGGTGAGGGCCGCCAGCAGAAGGGATACTATGACTATCGTTCGTTTCATGTTGCAAAGTTAACACCCTCCCTACCCGGCATGTCGCTTTAAACGGCAAAACCGCATTTTTAACTCTCAAATTGTCTAAAAAACATACACCCTGTCTAAAAACCATACAGGGGTCTCGCCAAAAAGTAGTAATTTTGCAGCCATGAACTGGATAGAGAGTCTATTTTTCGAGCACACACCGCTTCAGGCAGTCATCGTCATGTCGATAATCATAGCCGCAGGCCTCGGCCTCGGCAAAATCAAAATCGGCGGAGTCGGCCTTGGCGTCACATTTGTATTCTTCATGGGTATTTTGGCCGGTCATCTAGGCTTCAGCATCGACCCGGCCATGCTGTCGTATGCCCAAAGCTTCGGTCTCGTCCTCTTCGTATATGAACTCGGGCTTAAAGTCGGCCCCGGCTTTTTCAGCTCATTCCGCAGCGGAGGCATAGGGCTCAACATGCTCGGCATGTGGGTTATCCTGCTCGGCACAGCAATGGCTATAGCCTTCTGCTACATATTCTCTATGCCGATGAGCGACATGATTGGCGTGCTCTGCGGCGCAACAACCAACACTCCCGCCCTCGGCGCGGCCCAGCAGGCCCTCGAACAGCTCGGTGTAAGCGCTCAGGGAGCCGCTCTCGGCTGCGCCGTCACATATCCGCTCGGCGTAGTAGGTGTCATTCTGGCTCTCATAGTTGTCCGTAAACTATTTGTCAAGTCAGGCGATATCCGCTCGGGAAGCTCGCAGGAAGAAGCCGACCACACCTTTGTAGCCGGTTTCAGCGTCGAAAATCCCGGTATCGACGGTCTCACCATACGCGAAGTGGCCTCAGCTGCTAAAGGACGCTTCGTCATCAGCCGCCTGTGGCGCAACGGCGAAGTGACAATTCCGGCAGGCGACACCGTGCTGCTCACAGGCGACAGGCTCCTGATCGTCACCACCGACGACGAGCTGCCTGAACTCCGCATAATATTCGGCCACCAGGAAGACAAGGACTATAATGCCGACGATGTCGACTGGAATGCGCTCGACTCCAATGTGGTAAGCCGTCATGTGGTTGTCACCAGACCCGAAATAAACGGAAAGCGCCTCGGCTCGCTACGCCTCCGCAACAGCTACGACATCAACATATCGCGTGTCACGCGCGCCGGTGTGCGCCTGCTCGCCACTCCCGGGCTCATTCTCCAGCTCGGCGACCGCCTAACCATCGTCGGCGACCAGAAAGCCATCGACGCCGTATCCAAACTCCTCGGCAATACCGAGGCCAAACTCCGCGACCCCAACCTCGCCGCAATCTTCATCGGCATGGTGCTCGGACTCGTCTTAGGCTCCATTCCTATCGTTATACCGGGCATTTCAATGCCTGTAAAACTCGGTCTTGCCGGCGGCCCGATGATAGTAGGCATTCTGCTGGGGCGCTTCGGGCTCAGACTACATCTGGTCACATTCACCACCAGTTCGGCAAACCTGATGCTGCGCGGAATCGGGCTGAGCCTCTACCTTGCCTGCCTCGGTCTCGAGGCCGGTGCCGGATTCTTCGAAACAATAATGCGTGCCGACGGCCTCGCCTGGATAGGCATGGGCTTCATAATAACCATCATACCCGTCCTGATAATGGCGGCATGGGCTGTGCGCAAAAGCCGCATCGACTTCGGTTCGGCCTGCGGAATGGCCTGCGGGGCAATGGCAAACCCCATGGCGCTCAACTATGCCAACGAAACGCTGCCCGGCGACAATGCCGCCGTAGCCTACGCAACTGTCTACCCCCTCGGCATGTTCGCGCGCGTGCTCATAGCGCAGATACTCGTCCTTGCCTTCAGTTGAGTGTACGGACTCGCCCGTCCGTATTAATAGAGTGTTTAATAACATCTACGAAAAACACTCTAATCCATGAAAGGCAGCAAAATCTATCTTTTTTCCATCGTTCTCGTAGCCGTGCTCGGAGGCCTCCTCTTCGGCTATGACACCGCAGTGATTTCAGGAGCCGAAAAAGGCCTGCAGGCATTTTTCCTCGGCGCCGAAGACTTCACATATACCGACGTAATCCACGGCATTACCTCGAGCAGCGCCCTGCTCGGCTGCATTTTAGGCAGCGCCATATCCGGCATTTTAGCCTCAAGGTTCGGACGCAAACCCGCCCTGATTTTCGCCGGTATACTCTTCCTCGTTTCCGCTCTGGGAAGCTACCGTCCTGAATTTTTCTTCTTCGCATACGGCAAACCGACACTTTCGCTGCTGGTGGCATTCAATGTCTATCGCATCATCGGCGGCGTTGGTGTCGGCCTTGCCTCTGCGATTTGCCCTATGTATATTGCCGAAGTCGCCCCGAGTAATCTGCGCGGCACCCTCGTGTCGTGGAATCAGTTTGCCATCATCTTCGGACAGCTCGTGGTCTACTTCGTCAACTTCCTCATTCTCGGCGAACACACCAATCCCATAATCGAAAAAATCGGCGAAACGGTATATGCCGTCAGCCCCTCGTCCGACCCCTGGACCATCAATACCGGATGGCGATATATGTTCGGCAGCGAAGCCTTCGTGGCGGCAATCTTCACCGTGCTTGTCTTCTTCGTGCCCGAGTCGCCACGCTATCTTGCTCTGAAAGGCGAAGACACAAGAGCGATGAAAACACTCTCGCGCATCAACGGCTCTGCGGCTGCCGCCGGAATCCTTGCCGAAATAAAGTCTACGGTAAACGTAAAATCCGAACGTCTGTTCTCATTCGGAGTGCTCGTTATATTTATCGGTGTCATGCTGTCGGTTTTCCAGCAGGCGGTAGGCATCAACGCCGTGCTCTACTACGCACCGCGCATCTTCGAGTCGATGGGTATGGGCAATCCGATGGTACAGACCGTCCTCATGGGCATTGTAAATATCGCCTTCACCCTCGTTGCCGTCTTCACGGTCGAGAAACTCGGTCGCAAGCCATTGCTTATCAGCGGCTCTATCGGTATGGCAGTCGGTGCGTTCGGCGTGGCGATATCCAATATCGTAGAAGTTCCGGCCGTAGTGCCCGTAGTATCCATTATGGTCTATTCGGCCTCCTTCATGTTCTCGTGGGGCCCGATATGCTGGGTGCTCATTGCCGAAATTTTCCCCAACACTATCCGCTCGGCCGCCGTGGCCATAGCCGTGGCATTCCAGTGGATATTCAACTTCATAGTATCGAGCACCTTCGTGCCGATGTACAACATGAGCCTCGGCGGAATGGGCACCAAATTCGGCCACATGTTCGCCTACGCCCTCTACGGCGCCATCTGCATACTTGCCGCATGGTTCGTCTATCGCCTTGTGCCCGAAACCAAGGGCCGTACCCTCGAAGACATGACCGCCCTCTGGCGCAAAAACAAATAAGCAATTCATTGCAAGCCGTAAAGCAAAAAGCGGGCGCACTATACAGTGCGCCCGCTTAAATTTATATCGGATTATCAATCAACGAAATTCATAATTCATAATCCTTAATTCATAATTTAATTACAGCCCTTTGCCGTGGCAATTCTTGTATTTCTTGCCAGAGCCACAGGGGCAGAGGTCGTTGCGGCCTACTCGGGGCGATGCCTTGGCAGGCATAGGCTTCTGCTGTTCGCCCTGTGGCGCGGCAGCAGCCTGACGCTGTGCGGGGTCTCCGGGGAGCTCGGCCTTCGACGTCTTGTAGTTATAGCGCTTGGGGGTCTCGGCCTGGGTTTCCTTCACGTCCGGCTCGCGGGGTGCGGGCTTTGTCATCTGCTGCTCGGGGTTCTGAGGCTGGGGTGCGGGAGCCTGCTGGCGCATGTGAATCTGGCCGCGCATAAGGGCTGCCACAGCCTTGGAGTTGAGGTTGCTGAGCATGTTCTCGAAGAGGTGGAACGACTCTACCTTATAGATGATAAGCGGGTCTTTCTGCTCGTAGGCCGCATTCTGGACGCTCTGGCGCAGCTGGTCAAGCTCGCGGAGGTGTTCCTTCCACAGTTCGTCGATAGTAACGAGCATGAGCGCCTTGTGCCATTCCTTGATGATTGTGCGGCAATCGCTTGCAACGGCCTTGCGCAGGTCGGTGCGGATATTGAACACGCGCTTGCCGTCGGTGATAGGCACGAGGATAAGGCCGTCGTAGTCGGTATTTTCGGCCATCTGCGAGATTACCGGCATGGCAACGTCGCGGATATGTCCGCTCTTGCGGTCGAGAGCGGCAACGGCGGCATCGTGGAGGCGGTTGATTTTCTCTTCGCGGTCGAGTTCGGCATATTCCTTCTCGGTGAAAGGAGCCTCGATGGCGAGCACTTTGAAGATTTCGGTGCAGAGGTCGTCGTACTGAGCGGCGTTTTCGTAGTTGACGATAATGTTCTCTACGGTATCATAGAGCATGTTGATGATGTCAACGCCGATACGTTCGCCGAGCACGGCATGGCGGCGGCGCTCGTAGATGTATGTACGCTGCTTGTTCATCACGTCGTCGAATTCGAGGAGACGCTTACGGATACCGAAGTTGTTCTCTTCGACGCGTTTCTGAGCCTTTTCGATGGCATTGTTTACCATCTTGTGTTCAATCATTTCGTCTTCTTTGAGACCGAGACGGTCGAGCATGCGCACAACGTTGTCGGTGGCGAACATACGCATCAAGGGGTCTTCGAACGATACGAAGAATACCGACGAACCCGGGTCACCCTGACGGCCCGAACGGCCTCGGAGCTGACGGTCTACGCGGCGCGACTCGTGGCGCTCGGTGCCGATGATTGCCAGACCGCCTGCTTCCTTCACCTCGGGGGTGAGCTTGATGTCGGTACCGCGGCCCGCCATGTTGGTGGCGATGGTGACGCAACCCTTGCGGCCTGCCAGAGCCACGACTTCGGCCTCGCGCTGGTGCAGCTTGGCGTTGAGCACCTGATGCGGTATCTTCTGCATGTCGAGCATGCGGCTGAGGAGCTCGGAGATTTCGACAGATGTGGTGCCGACGAGCACGGGGCGGCCTTCACCGACAAGACGCACAATTTCTGCTATTACAGCTTTGTATTTTTCTTTCTTGGTGCGGTATACGCGGTCGTTCATATCGATACGCGCTATGGGGCGGTTGGTCGGTATGGTGACAACGTCGAGTTTATAGATATCCCAGAGCTCGCCTGCTTCTGTCTCGGCAGTACCGGTCATACCGGCAAGCTTGTGGTACATGCGGAAGTAGTTCTGCAGGGTGATGGTTGCAAAAGTCTGAGTGGCTGCTTCCACTTTCACGCCTTCCTTGGCCTCGATAGCCTGGTGCAGACCGTCGCTGTAGCGTCGGCCTTCCATGATACGGCCTGTCTGCTCGTCTACGATTTTCACCTTGTTCTCGTCAACCACATACTCGGTGTCGCGCTCGAAGAGGGTGTAGGCTTTCAGGAGCTGGTTGACGGTGTGCACACGCTCTGCCTTGACAGCATAGTCGGCCATGAGCTCGTCCTTGCGGGCCTGGCGCTCGGCAAGGTCGGGAATGTGCTCGAGTTCGGAGAGCTGGGCGGCGATATCGGGCAGCACGAAGAACTGAGGGTCCTGAGTGTGGCCCGTTAGCTCGTCGAGACCCTTGTCGGTGAGCTCTACCGAGCGGTTCTTTTCGTCAATTACGAAGTATAGCGGGTCTGTGGCCT
>CAJTOB010000060.1 GCA_910578035.1 uncultured Muribaculaceae bacterium | reverse complement strand
TTAAGCAAAAATACACCAACCTGTGATTTCACATATGTTATTAAACAACCTCTAACAAGCCGTGACGCCATACAGTTGCCGTCAATTCACATATTTTGAGTAATTTTGCATTTTAAATAAAATACGCATCATGATATACTTCGACAGCGACTATATGGTCGGCGCTCATCCCAACGTGCTCCGCGCACTCATAGACACAAACATGCTTCATACACCAGGCTACGGTCGCGACAGCTTCACCGCCGAAGCCGCCCGCAAGATTCTCGAAGCCTGCGGACTCGATTCGGGAGAGATTTTCTTTCTCGAAGGAGGCACTCAGACAAACGCCGTTGTCATAGACCGTCTTCTCGACCACAACGATGGTGTAATAGCAGCCGAAACGGCTCATATCAACGTGCACGAAGCCGGTGCCATCGAAGCAACTGGCCACAAGATACTCTCCCTGCCCCACTCCGACGGCAAACTCGCGGCCGAAGACATCAGACAATACATCTGCGATTTCTATGCCGACGAAACACACCGATACATGGTGCGTCCGGCGATGGTCTACATTTCATATCCTACAGAGCTCGGAACAGTCTATTCGCTATCGGAACTCGAAGCGATAGCCAGTGTATGCCGCGAAGCCGGAATACCCCTCTACCTCGACGGCGCAAGGCTCGCATACGGTCTGGCTGCGGCCTCCGACGTTACCTTGGCCGATATCGCCCGCCTTTGCGATGTGTTCTATATCGGAGGCACCAAATGCGGAGCTCTTTTCGGCGAGGCTGTGGTGACACGGCGCCCCGAGCTCTTGCCCCGTTTCGATTCGCTCATCAAACTGCATGGCGCAACTCTTGCCAAAGGACGTCTTCTCGGCGTACAGTTCAGCACCCTTTTCACCGACAGTCTGTATGAGTCTATCGGACGCCACGCCGTCGACCTTGCCATGCGGCTTAAAGAAGGCTTTAGAGCCAAGGGAATATCCCTGTATATGGATTCGCCGACCAACCAGCAATTCTTTGTGCTGCCGAATCATAAAATAGACGAACTGCGCAAGACTGTTTCGTTTGAACTCTGGGGTCCGAGAGGCGACACTGAAACCCCGGTGCGCTTCGTGACAGACTGGGCAACCACAGATGCCGACATCGACACACTTCTTTCTGCGCTATGACAACGCAGGCCCGACTCATAGTGCTCGGCACAGGAAGCGCATTCCCTACCCGAAGCTATAACGAATGCTTCATTGTCGAGACAGACGGCGGCCGTCTTCTTGTAGATGGCGGCGGCGGCAATGCCATAATCAATATCCTCGAGCGAATGAGTATAGACATCAGAACGCTACATGATTTATTCGTCACCCATAGCCACACAGACCATATCCTCGGGGCTGTCTGGTTTATCCGCCGTGTAGTGCAGTTTGCTATAGAGGGGAAATATCCGGGCCGTCTGAATGTATACGGCAATAGCGATGTCATTGAAGCTTTGCGCCAGATTTGCCGCCTGACATTCCTCAAGGCATATTATGAAAAGATGGAGTCTATAGTCGATTTTCGCATCGTAACACCCGGAGATTCTGCTGATATCGCGGGCTGCGCTGTCAGCTTCATAGACTGCCGCTCGGCCAATGTAGACCAGACCGGTTTCCGTATGACCCTACCCGACGGACGCGCGCTCTTCTGCCTCGGCGACGAAGCGCTTACTGCCGAGAACGCCCCGGAAGTAGCCGGCGCCGACTATCTCGTCTGCGGCGCATTCTGCCGCTATGCCGACCGCGATGTGTTCAGGCCATACGAGAAGCACCACCTCACAGTCAAAGATGTGGCGGCAACCGCTCAGGACTTCGGAATAAAAAATCTGATTCTCATGCACTGCGAAGACCGCACTCCGGCAGCCAGCCGCCAGGAGCTCTATGCCGAGGAAGCCGCAGAATATTATAAAGGAAGAATCATTGTGCCGGAAGACGGCACAATGATTTCACTATAGCTCTCAAAAAACTCTATCAGGGATTGATTTTCTTGAATCGCGGCACAAGGGCCTTCATTATAGCCCACGCCAGCAGATATGAGAAAGCGCAGACTGTAAACACCACCATATAGGCGGCCGGTTTTGCCTCGAAGCCTGCAAATGTAAAGGCTCCTCCCTGTGCGGCGGCATAGTCGAAAAGCATGCCCGAGCCCTGACACATGATATAAGAGTCGAGCCCTCCGGCCATAGTGCCGATGCCTACTATTGTGGCTACACTCGAAGTGGGGAACATGTCGCCGACAGTGGAATAGAGGTTTGCGCTCCATGCCTGGTGTGCGGCGCACACGAAGCCTATGATGACCGACGGCCACCAGGCCGAATACACTCCGAGCGGCTGTGCCAGCAGGGCTACGGTCGGAATAAACGCGAAAATGAGCATAGCCTTCATGCGGCCCGGATACGGCTCCATGCCTCTGCGCTCAACATAGTATTTAGGCAAATATCCGCCCATGATGGAGAACACCGTCACTATCATATATAGTGTAAAGATAAGCATCTGCCCCATCGGAGTATAGGACGCGTAGCCGTACTGATCGGAGAAGTAGGCCGGTGTCCAGAAGAGCAGAAACCACCATACGCCGTCGGTAAGGGCTTTGCCGACAATGAAAGCCCATGTCTGGCGGTATGTGAAACAGCGCCAGAATGGTATTGCCTTTGTTTCGTCTCTGATGATTTCCGTCTTACTCTCCCCTGCCTCGTCCTGCTGTATATATGCAAGTTCGGCCTTGTTGACATATGGCGAATCAGCCGGTTTCTCGAAGAACTTAATCCAGAATCCCATCCACACAAAACCGAGGGCGCCTATGATGACGAAAGCCATCTCCCAGCCCCACAATTTAGCCAGCAAAGGTATGCTCAGCGGCGCGGCCAAAGCTCCTATTGAAGCCCCGGAATTGAAGATAGCCGTTGCAAAGGCCCGGTCCTTCTTTGGAAAGTACATTGCAGTGACCTTGATGGCCGCAGGGAAGTTACCGGCCTCACCGAGAGCGAGCAACGCACGACAGGCGAGGAACAGCCATACGCTTACCGACGCTATCGAAAGAGCCAGAGCCGAACCGGCCTGAACATTCTCGAGCGCGGCAACCGAATCGAGGCCCTCCATCTTCATGGTGAGCCAGCCGCAGCCGGCATGAAGACATGCAGCCAGCGACCATACGAAAATTGCCCACAGATAGCCTTTCTTGGAGCCCATCCAGTCTATAAAACGGCCGGAAAACAGGCTGATAGCCGCATAGAACAGCGAGAAAAAGCCCGTTATGGTACCATAGTCTGAATCGGTCCAGTGAAATTCAGGCGCGATGAAGTCTTTCCATGTGAGCGACAGCACCTGACGGTCGAGATAGTTGATTGCAGTGGCAAAAAAGAGCAGGCTGCATATCACCCATCTCCAATTTGTCGATTTTATGCTTGCAGAAGCAGTTAATGACGGCATTAAACTAAGGTTTATGAGTTAAATGTTTCAGAAATTGAAATAATTTTTTGCGTTGAAATAGCATATATCCTCTATCATCGCATCGACCCGCGCGGCTTCGTAGCCCTGATAGGGAATCAGGCCCTTCTCGATGTCGGAGCCGATAAGGTCGCAGAGAATACGGCGGAAGTAGTCATGACGCGGATATGACAGGAAAGAACGCGAGTCGGTAAGCATGCCGACAAAACGGCTCAGCAGCCCAAGGAGCGACAGAGCGTCGAGCTGACGGCGGATGCCTTCCATCTGGTCGTTGAACCACCAGCCCGACCCGAGCTGTATCTTGCCGGGCACGCTGCCGTCCTGGAAGTTTCCAAGCATTGTAGCCATCACTTCGTTGGCCGACGGGTTCAGATTATACAGAATAGTCTTGGCCAGCGCGCCCTCAAGGTTGAGACGGTCGAGGAATCGGGCGCACGACTGTGCCGTATTAAACTCACCGATTGAATCGAATCCAGTATCCGGGCCTATCTCGCGCAGCATTTTGGTATTGGCATTGCGGATAGTGCCATAGTGGAACTGCTGAGTCCAGCCAGAGGATGCGTCCATACGTCCGAATTCATACATCATCTTGCTCTTGAACTTGCGCACATCCGCCTCATGGAGACATTCGCCAGCAAGGGCTTTGCCGAATATCTGTTCGATTTCGGCCTCGGTGTAATCGTCGGCATAGAATTCGCTGATACCGTGGTCGCTCAGACGGCATCCGTTTTCTTCGAAGAAATCATGGCGCTTGTCCAGAGCTGCAATCAGCGAGCCGACTGAATCGATTTTCACGCCCGACACCTCCTCGAGTTTTCGGATATAAGCCACAAAAGCCTCTCCGGTCTCGATTGCCATGGCCTTGTCGGGGCGCCATGTAGGCAATACCTTTATCTCAAAACCGCTTTCGCGGATAGCTTTGTGATATTCGAGAGAGTCTACAGGGTCATCTGTAGTGCATACCACTTCCACTCCATACTTGCGCATGAGTCCACGGGCAGTCATATCGGGGTCGTTCCTCAGCATTTCATTGCAGCGGTCGTATATTTCGGCGGCAGTCTCCGGATTCAGAGGCAACTCAATTCCGAAAGCGGTCTTAAGTTCGAGATGGGTCCAATGATAGAGCGGATTTCTGAAAGTATAAGGCACGGTCTCGGCCCATTTCATGAACTTTTCGCGGTCTGAGGCATCGCCGGTGATGAAGCGTTCGGGCACTCCGTTCGAACGCAGCGCGCGCCATTTATAGTGGTCACCGCCAAGCCACAGCTCTGTGATAGACTCAAAGCGGTGGTCTTCGGCTATCATCTTGGGGTCGAGGTGACAATGATAGTCGATTATAGGTAGCTTGGCTGCATGCTCGCGGTAGAGCCGGCGTGCCGTTTCGCTGTTTAGCAGAAAATTATCGTCTATAACCATATCACATCGCAAAAACGTTGAAACCGCCATCAACCACAGCCACAGTGCCTGTCACAAAAGCAGAGGCGTCGCTGATCAGATATTGTATAGTACCGCAGAGTTCTTCAGGACGCCCGAAGCGCTTGAAAGGAGTCTGACGAATCACATCTTCACCGCGGGGTGTGAGCGAGCCGTCGGGGTTGGTGAGAAGCGAACGGTTCTGGTGAGTGAGGAAAAAGCCTGGAGCAATTGCATTGACACGAATCTGCGAGGTGAATTTTGTGGCTACCTCATTGGCAAGGAAGGCTGTGAAATTGCTTATGCCGGCCTTGGCTGCGGCATAGCCCATAACCCGGGTCATCGGGCGGAATGCGGCCATCGACGAGAAATTCACGATAGCGCCCTGCCCTGCCTCAACCATTGGCTTGAGGAATATCTGTGTGGGAATAACCGTGCCGGTCAGATTGACATTGAGCACACGCTCGAAATCCTCAACATGTATATCGAAAATCGTTCCCGAAGGAGCTATCGTAGCCCCCGGCATATTGCCTCCGGCTGCATTCAGAAGGGCATCGACACGGCCATATCGCGCCATCACTTCATCGCAGTTGGCCTGCACTATCTCAGGATTCATCACATCGGAGACAAGGAAGACGGCTTCGCCGCCGGCAGCCTCAATCTCGCTTACAATTTTGTCGCCTTCGTCTTTACGGCGCCCCAGCAGAACGACCTTTGCGCACTCTGAGGCAAGATATTTACCAATGCAGGAGCCGAGCACACCTGTGCCACCAGTGATGACAACCACTTTGCCGGCTACTGAAAACAATTCATTCATATCGTATAAAAATTAGCAGTAATTAATCATTCATTATTTATGGTTGCCATGATACCAGATACCATGCCGAGAGCAAGCATACGCCCATGGAAAGAATAGCCCGCATTATAGCCCATTTTCTCATCGCCGAGCATGAGCGGAGCATGGTCCACACGCATCGGCACGCCCGGACGCCGCTTTTCGAAAATACGTATGATATCTATAAGGCGCGAATCGAGGTGCGTTGACTCCTTGAAATCACCGTTGGGCAGCACATTGCATATGCGGGCATGCACAAAGTGTGTGCGGTCGGCATATTTGTCGGCAAGGGCCACTACATCGTTATGCGCGCCACCGCTGAGAGAACCGGCGCAGAAAGTAAGGCCGTTATGACTGTCGGGAACGGCATCGAGGAACCATTGTATATCCTCATCGCATGTGACAATGCGCGGAAGACCGAGAATCTGCAGAGGCGGGTCGTCGGGGTGCACGCACATGTCGATTCCATATTCATCGCATACGGGCATTATAGCCTCCAGGAAATATTTCATATTCGCACGGAGAGTGTCGCGGTCTATGCCTTCGTACAGGCTGAGAAGCTTTCTGAAAGTCTCAACCGGCGCGCTGTCGTCTTCTGAAATATTACCGTTTACAAAGCCCTGAGTCTTAACAATGATATTTTCTACCAGACGGTGCTCGCCTTCGGGTGTGATAGAGGCCTTTATTTCTTCAAGACGGCGCAAGGTAGTTTCGTCGTAGTCGTCGATTGCCCCAGGGCGCTTCAGAATATAGATGTCGAAATAGGCAAACTCGGCTCTGTTGAAGTAGAGATTGCTTGTACCGTCGGGATTGGGATAGTCAAGGTCTGTGCGGGCCCAGTCGAGCACCGGCATGAAATTATAGCAGATTGTCTTAACACCGGCTTTTCCGAGATTTGCAAGACTTTCCTTATACTTACCGATAAGTTCGTCGCGGTCGGGTCCGCCATACTTTATCGATTCGCTTACAGGAAGACTTTCAACCACCGACCACCTCAGGCCATGGCTTTCAATGAAATTCTTCATTTTCATCACTTCGTCGAGACTCCATACTTCTCCGTTGGCTATATGATGAAGCGAAGTTACAATGCCTTCGACGCCAATCTGGCGCAGCATGTCGAGTGTTATCTTATCGTTCGGACCGAACCATCTCCAAGTTTTCTCCATTGTTTTGATTTTTAAGGTGCATGCGTACTCACATTTTGGTTACGCTATGCAAAATTAAGCAATATCCACCGCAAAGTAAAGGCCTAAATGACTTTTTATGTCATTTAAGCCTTTTAAACAATCCTTTCAGATGCCTGATTGCCAACTACATCAGACCTTAAATTCGGGATTGACGAATTTTGCATGTGCCCTAAGATATTTTCTCAATGCAGACACCGCCTCTCGGGTTTCATGCAGAAGATTTATATACACGTAGAGTACAGACACCTCCGATTCTTTGGCAAGATGCAGCCTTGCATGAAGAGAATGATAGCATTCCGAGATTTTTGCCTTCAGTTTGTCCGAGCGACGCCGCAAAAGAACCATCGCATTCAAATCTCCCGAAGCTATCGCGCCGACAGAATCGTCAAACAGCCCGTCGACATTATCGCATATCTCACTGAGCTCGCCGACATATTGAGGCGGCAGCGGATTGAAGTTATCGTTCACATGCTCGGAGCAGACCTCGGCTATTCGCCGCATATTGTATAACAGCGACATACAGCAGTCATTCGACAGGTGGAACCATGCGCTTTTCTCGATTGCCGTGCCGCGGTCCAGCCGTTTCAGGCAGATGGTTTCTTTCCGACGCAGATTCTTCAGAGTACTTTTATGGCGCTGCAAAGATGCCTCTGCCCGATTCAGCACGCCGGCATCTTCCTTGATGAAAGCACGCACAATATCCTTGTATGTATTTCCGGCATATCCAAGAAATTCATTCTGGCTGAGCGACACATAGGTAGTGAACAGACGGTCGCACTCGGCTTTGTCGGAAGTTGCAAGTATGGTCTGGAAAAGCGTGGCACCGCTCTCTTCGCTGTCACGTTTTGAGAACCGCCGATGACTTCTTATTATCACTATTACAGTCAAAGCGGCAAGTCCGAACATGGCCCAGTGACCGCCAAAGTGCATGAGTGTCACAATCAGCCCGGCGCCAAGGAAGGCAACACCGGCCGTTACGAACCAGCCTCCAATCACGGAGATAACTCCTGTTATCCTGAAAACAGCACTCTCCCGGCCCCAGGCGCGGTCGGCAAGCGATGTACCCATTGCCACCATGAAAGTTACGAACGTTGTCGAAAGTGGCAGCTTGAGCGATGTGCCGAGCGCGATGAGAGCTCCGGCCAGTACCAGATTTATCGAAGCGCGGATAAGGTCAAATGCCGCGCCGTTTTCCATAATACTCTGATTGTTATCGAAACGGCGGCCAAACCAGTTTCTCACCCCCGGCGGCACCACCCTGCGAATCCAGGCAATAAATGAAAGCGACCAACGCACAAGACGCCTTGCAATTCGCGACGAACCGAACATTTCCTCGCCCTCCTGCTGGGAGCCAAGTCCTATTTCGGTTTTAGCGACATTCCGGGCTTTCTTTGATGTTGCCAGCGACACTACCATCACTACACCGGCGCCAATGAGAAAGTAAACGGGCGTATCGGCAGGTCCGTTCAGAGCTCCCATTAAATGACTTTCGGCATTACCGCCTCCGGCAGCTACAAAATCCTGGTACGACGCAAGCCCGCTTAGCGGAACGCCGATGAAGTTCACAAGGTCGTTTCCGGCAAAAGCCATCGCCAGAGAAAAGGTGCCCATGAGCACTATCACCTTCAGTACATTCACACCGACCGCATGTAGCAGCTGCATGATAATTGTAAACGCGACAAGACTCCCGCAGATAATCATAGCGGTGTTGGCGCCAATCCAAGACTTCACCTCAGGTGTCATAAAGGCGAGGTCCTTGGCACCCTTAATCATGAGAAAATATATGATAGCAGTAGCACATACTCCGCCAAAAATGCCTATTTTCCATTTCAGCCGGCTTCTGTAATTGAACGAGAACAGCAAGCGCGCCAGAAACTGCACCAAGGTGCCGAAAACAAATGCAATGGCAACCGACAGGAATATACCTATTATTACCGACAAAGCCTTCTCGGTATTGAGCAAATCAGCAAAACCGAGGTCTATGCCCGACGACATCTTTATCAGTGCTACAACAAATGTTGCGCCCAACAGCTCGAAGACCATCGAAACCGTGGTCGATGTCGGCATTCCCAGTGTGTTGAAGGCATCAAGCAATATTATGTCCGTAACCATTACGGCCATAAATATGCAGATGAGATCGTAGAACGAAAAATGCTCGGGCCTGAAAATGCCGTGGCGGGCAATGTCCATCATACCGTTGCTCATTGCCGCTCCTATAAACACTCCTATCGAAGCTACTATAACTATTCTTTTGAAAGAGGCCGCTTTAGAGCCTATCGCAGAATTAAGAAAATTTACAGCGTCATTGCTCACCCCCACCGACAAATCGAATATGGCAAGGAGAAATAAGAATACAACAACGCACAAAAACACATATTCCATAAAAATAAAAAACCTGTTTTTTTGTACTCTGCAAAGTAAACCGGATTTCTTTTCAAAAATATTTCATAAAAGTGTACTTTCTATGAAAGAACACGTTTTCGGATCGCTTGTACTTCTCAATTATTTTCGTAATTTTGCCATAGAAAGGCTTTATGACTTCCACAATATAGACACCTCAATATCACAGACGTATGAAAAAGTATATATTCATTCTGTTATCGCTTTTAATGCTGTATTCGTGCTCAAGTTCTGAATCTGTAGTGTCGAAAAATGTGGATTTAGGCAAATATGAGTACGCTTCGATTATCAATAACGAAACATATCATATTCCGGCAGAGCTCATGGTATATGAGATTCAGCTATTCGATGCGGTTGAAGCCTCGAGATTGCAATTAGTCGGCGAGCATCGCATTCATGAACTCACACCCCTACAGCAAAGCAAGTTACTATTGGTTAAGTATGGTGTGAGCCATAACGACGATGCAGCCATTGTGACAGTCAACTTTATTGATTATATGACCGGGCGTCCGGTAGCATCGTGCCGCGGAACTTTCGGTTTAGGCCTTGACCGTGCAGGCGATTTGAACGGAGCAATCAAAAAAGTTGAAAAGCAGATTTCCAAGACATTCCCCAAACGATAGACATTCGGCGCGCTATGCCGATGAATGTCATACGTTTGTCGGAGTCTCGCGTTCAAAGTGAGTATAGCTTTGTTCCCTCGGTTTGTATTCGGGGTCTTCCCATAGACGACTGGAAATCATGAGGTCGGCGCTTATGCGGTTGCAGGCAATAGGCACATTGTGCAGACGGCATTGGCGCAACAGCATCTGTATGTCTGCCTCATGCGGCTGGGGGTTGAGGTCGTCGATAAGGAATACCGCGAGGTCAACTTCGCCCCTAACAACCTTGGCCGCAATCTCGGCATCGCCGCCAAGCGGGCCTGAGTTCATGCACTCCACATCGGCCTCGATACCGGCCCGCTCAAAGGCGTCGCGGATAAGACGTCCGGTAGTGCCTGTGCATACAAGATGGTGTTTCGACAGATATTCGGCGTTGAATGTCACCCAGTCGACCATATCGGCTTTGCGATGGTCATGGGCTACAAGTGCGATTGTAAGTCTTTCTTTCATAGTGCTGGTAGTATGATTGTAAAAATCAAGCCGCCGGAAGAGAGTTTTTCGACTTCCACAGTGCCGCCGTGAAGCAAAACGGCATTTTTAACGATGGCGAGTCCGAGCCCGGTTCCGCCGGCCGAACGCGAGCGGCCTTTATCAATCCTGTAGAAACGTTCGAACAGACGAGGCAAATGCTCGTCGGGCACTCCTGAACCATTGTCGGCGACAGTGATTATCAGGTTATCATTCATACTAACACACCGGATATCGATTTTGTTCCCTCCGCTGTATGCGATAGCATTGTCAATGAGATTTCGGAATACTGATGAAAGCAAATCCTGATTAGCCCTTATTGTGGTGGGCTCAATTGAATTGCATTCTATCTGAATTCCTTTGGCCGATGCCATGGGCTCGCATTCGGCAACGACATCGGCTATGACACGGTCCAGCCGGGTTTCTTCCATTTCTATAGCCATACCGCCGTCGTCGAGACGCGTGATTACAGAAACATCTGCCAGCAGCCTTTTAAGACGCTCAGCGCTTGCCTTGCACCGATACAGGAACTCTGTTCTTTTTCCGGCCTCCATTTCTGGATGGGCAAGGATAGTATCTACGCAAATATCGATGGAGGCCACGGGCGTCTTGAGCTCATGATTGATATTATTGGTTAGCTGCTTCTTTATTCGTTCTTTTTCCTGCTGTTGCCTGAAAGCTTCGCGGTGCTCTCTGTCTCGGTCTGCTATTGCCTGCTGCAGACGGGCATAAAGCCGCACTATGTTGTTTGAGATACGGCCAAGTTCATCGTCAGGGAATGGAGCCGTATCATATATCTTCTCGCCTTTCTCCGCTTTGTCGGCAAAAGCGGAAAGTCGTGAGATATGACGGCCAATCTTTCTGGTGGCGAAATACCCGAGCACACACATAAGCACAACCATCAAGCCCATAATCCGTAAAAAGCCATAGTCGACCTCAAGCAGTTTCAACAACGAAACATCATACGGCATTGCCGTGCGCACTATCATGCCGTTTTCTCCGCGGGTAGCCGAATAAAAATATGACTGGCCCGTGCTCTCGCTCAGCCGCCTAACGGTATAGGCCGCGCCGCGTTCAGAAGCGCCGGCAATCTCGCTGCGCTTTGCGTGGTCTATCGAATCTGTATATTCGGCAAAATTGTCATAAACGACTCTGCCGTTTCTATTAATCAGGCTCACTCGCAATTCGGGCGTCTGAGACGTTTCGCTTCTCACAGTTTCCTCTATGCTCTTCCCCTCACCGAGGTCGGTCAAAATCCTTTCGTTGACCAGCTGAAGCCTGAGGTTGAGCTCTTCGGCCTTGAATTCCTTCTCACGGCAATACTGATAGGACACGAAACCGCATACCATCAGCAAGGAATAGCACAGCAGCCAGAGAAACAGCCGTATAGGGTATGAAATCTTATTCGACGAAGACATAGCCATAACCTGAACGCGTGACTATATTCCTGCCATATGAACCGATTTTCTGCCTGATGCGTGTGATATTCACATCTATTACACGGTCGAGGACAACGACCTCGTCGGGCCAGATGGTTTTCAGCAATTCCTCGCGCGAAAATATCTGCCCCGGATGCCGCATCAATGTTGCAAGTATCTCAAATTCCTTGCGGGGCATTTTCACTTCTGTATCATCGACAATACATACTTTTTTGCCGGGATAAACGCGCAGTCCGCCGTATTCCAGATAGTTTTCTTCTTTACTCCCGCTATTTCCCCGCCTCAGGGCAGACCGTACGCGGGCAAGCAGTGTCTTGACAGAATAGGGTTTGGTGATATAATCATCGGCTCCGAGGTCAAAGCCGCGCACTTCCTCGTCTTCACCATCAAGAGCGGTGCAGAATATGACTGGAACAGAAGATGTAGCAGGCGCGGATTTTATGATGGAGGCAAGCTGAAATCCTGAGATTTCGCCCATCATCACATCAAGGATAAACAGATTATACGACTTTAAATCCAAGGTAAGAGCCTCTTCCGCGCTCAGAGCGGTGTCAACCTCGTAGCCCTCTGCCTCAAGGTTGAAGCGCAGGGCCTCGCAAAGAGTTTCTTCATCGTCTACAAGAAGGATTCTTTGTTTCATCTTCCGATAGTTTTCTGCAAAAATAACCCACTATTAATCCTTAACAGAGAGGACGCTGCCACAGTTCACAGAGACGAAGGCTTGAAACTGTCGCGAATAAACCATTTGAGCCGCATGGCAAGCTTTATAAGCTGCCATGAGAGTTTTCCTGTATGGGTGCGCTCTAATATCCGATATGGCATCGATACATTATAGCCGGCACTGGCCGCACGGCGCGATTCACGGTAATTCCCGCTAAGAATCTGAAATTTCCGATAGTCTCCTTTAAGTGCCGCAAGTTGCTTTTCGCCCTCCGGCACGCCCTGTAAATCGCCGGAAAACCACTCGATAAAGAGTTTCGTATAGACAAGGCTCTCGGCGAGGGCACGGTCGTTCGTCTTGCGGGTGGTACGGGTAACGTGGTCATTGCGGCTTGTATCTACCATGGACACAAGCTCATCAATAAAAAGAATCTTGCCGGCTTTACGGTAAAACCTGAGATGAAACAGATATTCATGTATTCTGAGACTCTCATCAAATGGCAGTTCCAAAAGGGTAGCTCGGTTTATCACATGGGCAAAGTCAAGGCTGACAGCGCCAAGGAGAAAGTCGGAATAGTCAAAAACGTGCTTTCGGCCATATGAGCCAAGGCATTCTCTGTTATGACTGCACGAAAAGAGATACTGGTCGTAGCCGGGGTTTTCTGAAATTGCTCTTTCGATAATGGATATTGCCCCGGGCGCGAGACAATCGTCGCTATCAATGAAAAGCACGAAATCGCCTGTTGCCGCTGCTATTGCCGCATTTCGCGCTGCATTCGGGCCGGCATTACGCGGAAGACGGACCAGATGCACTCCGGGGTGACCGGCGGCAAAACTTTCGACCAGCGCTGCCGACTCATCTGTCGAACCGTCGTCGGCAATCACATGCTCTACCCTCGCACCGTCAATATTTTCGGCAGCAACGCTTTCGAGACAGCGGACGATACAGTCGGCCCGGTTATATACCGGAGTGATTACAGAGATTCTCATTGTTATGACAGCTTTGTGTGCGCAAAATTAAACAAAAAGCGAGAATTTGAGTAATTTTGCAGTATGAAAAAAGACAATCCTCTACACGACTCCTGGGATCGCGAACACTTATGGCATCCCTATACATCCACAATCGACCCTCTGCCTACATACATGGTTGACCATGCCGATGGCGCTGTCATTACGCTTTCAGATGGCACCCGACTCATAGACGGCATGTCGTCGTGGTGGTGCGTAATACATGGATATAACAATAAACGGCTCAATGAAGCCGCCAAGCGGCAGCTCGAACGCATGAGCCATGTCATGTTCGGCGGCCTCACTCACGAACCGGCAATCGAACTCGGTAAGATACTGCTTGGCATTGCTCCCCCGAGCATGCACAATATATTTTATGCCGACTCAGGCTCGGTAGCGGTTGAAGTTGCCATGAAAATGGCCGTTCAGGCTGCGGTGAGCGCTTCCGGCGACCATAATAAAACCAATTTTGCCACCATACGCAGCGGCTATCACGGCGATACATGGAACGCCATGAGCGTCTGCGACCCTGTGACGGGTATGCACGGCGCCTTCGGCCCGGCGCTTCCTGTGCGCTTTTTTGTTCCACAGCCCGCTTCGCGCTTCGATGGCGACTGGAACGACGCCGACATCGCCCCTGTCGAAAAACTTTTCGAAGAAAAAGGGAACGAAATCGCCGCCTTTATTCTCGAGCCCGTGGTGCAGGGTGCCGGAGGTATGTGGTTTTATAATCCTGAATATCTGCGCCAGCTTAGGCGCCTCTGCGACAAATACGGTATTCTGTTGATTTTCGACGAGATAGCAACAGGATTCTGGCGTACGGGCAAGTGTTTCGCCTGGGAGCACGCCGGCGTCGAGCCCGATATAATGTGTATCGGCAAAGGTCTTACGGCCGGCTATCTCACCATGAGTGCCGTTCTGACCACCAAAGCTGTAGCCGACACCATATCGCGCGGCGAGGCCGGTGTGATGATGCACGGGCCTACATTCATGGCAAATCCCCTTGCGTGTGCAATTGCGGTTGAATCGGCACGCATGCTTGCCGAGCAGGATATGCAAAGCCGCATTGCCGAAATCGAGTCAATACTAAAGGCCGAACTCGCTCCGGCGAAAGACATGGCCGGCGTAAGCGATGTCCGTGTGCTCGGTTCGATAGGTGTGGTAGAAATGAAGCGTCCGGTCAACGTTGGTATTTTCCAGCGTAAATGTGTCGAAAAGGGTGTATGGATTCGTCCATTCGGTCGAAATGCATATATCATGCCGCCATACATCATCAGCGAAGAACAGCTGCGCATGCTCTGCCGAAATATGCTTGATATACTGAAAGATGAGCGAAATTATTAAATCGATACTTGAAGAGCTGGACAGCAGCGGAAATCTCCGAACCGTAGCGCTGCAGGACGCGGAGTCTTCTCTCGTAGACCTCAGTTCGAACGATTATCTCGGGCTTGCGGCCGATACATCGCTTCGCGACAGTTTCCTTGCAAGCGAGGCGGCGGCGGCTCCGTTTTCGGCCTCGGCCTCGCGGCTGCTTGCCGGCAATCAGAAGTATTTTTCGTCTCTCGAAACGACCCTTTCGCAGGCCTATGGCTCCCCAGCTCTGCTGTTCAACAGCGGATATCATGCAAACACCGGCATCATCGGAGCATTAGGGGCTCTGAAAAATACATATATCATTGCCGACAAGCTGGTGCATGCCAGCATTATAGACGGCATAAAACTGTCGGGGGCGCCTTTTGCCCGCTTCAGGCACAATGATTATACTCATCTGGCAAATCTGGCGGCAAAAGTTTCGGCTGAATACCACAATATTCTGATAATCGCCGAGAGTATCTACAGTATGGACGGCGACAAAGCCGACATCGAGGCTCTTACAGAGATTAAACGCCGCACTCCGGGCGCAATTTTATATATCGACGAGGCCCATGCGGTCGGTGTGGAAGGCGAAGGCGGCCTTGGCCTCGTTGCATCATGCCCGGACAGGAATGACGTAGACATCATGGTAGGCACATTCGGCAAGGCACTTGCTTCGGCAGGAGCATATGCCATTGTCAGCGATGAAATGAGGCAATTTCTCATCAACAAGGCCCGAAGTTTCATTTTTTCCACGGCTCTGCCTCCTTTTGTGATAGCATGGAGCGAGCATGTGTTCCGCAACATGACCGAAATGGATTCGCGCCGCATGAAACTCCGTGCGCTCGGAGCAAAACTGGCCGAAATACTGCGTCTGTATGGCGCCCGGACTTCCGGCGGTCACATTCAGCCCCTGATAGCAGGGAGCTCCCTCAAAGCAGTCGAGTGGTCGCGAATTTTAAGAAAAGACGGATTCTGCGTGCTGCCCATACGCACCCCGACAGTACCGCCGGGAACCGAGCGGCTCAGATTCAGTCTATCGGCAGACATCGATATTTCAGCACTCAACAATTTATCTGAATCTCTTTCTCATCTTAACTGAAATGGCAGGAAAACGTAAAGAATACACCAGACGGCGAAAACGGCGCAAAGCAAGCATTTCGGCGCGGGTCCGCGGCATTGTATCTATTACAGCGACAGGCCTTGTACTTTGCATCATTTTAATCTGTTGCGGCAATATTCTTAAACAAAACCGCGAAAAATATTATCAGAACTCGCAGACCGACACGCAGTGCCTGTCGGAGGTTGTGATACCCGACGATATCCCGGAAATCAAACTGTTCTATACGGGTTTTACAGTTTCATTCAACCCCTCGCAACATCAGCCGAATTACTGTATTTGGGAATTGACCGCAGACAAAGCCAACGGCACTGAAAAACGCATATCCAAATTCAAGCCCGACAACGATGTGCTTGGCTGCGCCACTCTTGACGACTATCGCAATTCCGGCTTTGACCGCGGACATATGGTTCCGGCAGGAGATATGAAATGGGATAAACAGGCGATGCTTGACTCCCACTACCTTACAAACATATGCCCCCAGAGCCATGCACTCAACGGAGGCAGATGGTCTTCGCTCGAAAACAAATGCCGCGAATGGGTTGCGCGCGACAGTGTGCTTATTATCGCTTGTGGCCCCGTGCTCTCCGACCGTATGCCCCGCACCATCGGCGAATCGGGCATCCCGGTTCCCGAAAGATTCTTCAAGGTCATTCTGGCGCCCTACTCTATTCCACCAAGAGCAATAGGATTCATAATGCCGAACAGCGCCCCAGAAGAAGGGCTCGAAACAATGGCTGTGAGTGTAGACCGGATTGAAGAAATCACAGGATTCGATTTTTTCTCCTGTCTGCCCGATGACATAGAAAACGAGATTGAATCAACTGCCAATTTCAGGCAATGGAACTCAAGAACAAAGAAATGATGAATACAACGAACGATACCATCTGCGCCATTTCAACCCCGCACGGAAGCGGAGGCATTGCCGTGGCCCGTGTCAGCGGCCCCGACGCCATTCAGATTACTGATAAAATCTGGAAAGGAAAAACACTTGCAACCGTTGCAAGCCACACGGCTCATCTTGGCGAAGTTCTTGATTCAAAGGGTGACATTCTTGATCAGGCTGTAGCTACTGTTTTCAAATCGCCCTCGTCTTATACCTCGGAAGACACCGTAGAAATCAGCGTACACGGCTCCCGCTGGATACAGCGCGAACTTATCAACTCACTCATAAACGCAGGCGCACGTCTGGCCGGCCGAGGTGAATTTACAAGCAGAGCCTTTGCCGCCGGACGCTTCGATCTTGCCGAAGCCGAAGCCGTCGCAGACCTCATAGCATCGTCATCGCGTGCGGCACACCGCATTGCCATAAACCAGATGAGAGGTAGCATATCACGGCGTCTCGACACCCTCAGACAAAGCCTGATAGAACTCGCAAGCCTCCTCGAGCTCGAACTCGATTTTTCGGAAGAAGACGTCGAGTTCGCGTCGCGTGAACGCCTGCTTAATCTTGCCTCCGAGACTAAAGCTGAGATAGAGCGCCTTGTAGGGTCTTTCAACACCGGAGCCGCAATCAAAGACGGCATTCCCGTAGCAATTATCGGGAAAACAAATGCAGGCAAATCATCACTGCTCAATGCCCTCATAGGCGATGACAGAGCCATCGTAAGCGACATTCATGGCACTACTCGAGACATTGTTGAAGACACCATCGAAGTCGGCGATTACCTCGTTCGATTCCAGGACACCGCCGGACTCCGCAACACCGACGACGCCATCGAACGCATCGGCATAGACCGCTCATACAAAGCGGCAAACTCTGCCCGCATAATAATCCATGTAATAGACAGCACAGATAACAGCCCATCGTCAGAAAAACTCGGCGACATCGACTCAGAGCGCATAATCACGGTATTCAATAAATCGGATCTCACAACCGTAGAAATTCCACAGGACGCCATTTCGATTTCAGCAAAAACAGGAGCCGGACTCGACACCCTCCGCAGCACCCTACTCGCCAAAATCGACAGATTTGCCGACAGAGAAAACGGCGAAGTAATGCTCACCAACGCCCGCCACGCCCAGGCCCTATCCCTGGCCGCCAAATCCATATCCGACTTCATCACAGCCCTCGAAGCCCAAATCCCAACCGACCTCGCCGCCCAACTCCTCCGCGAAACCCTACACCACCTCTCAACCGTCACCGGTACCATCACCACCCCCGACATCCTCCAATCCATCTTCACCAACTTCTGCATCGGAAAATGATGCTGTGAAAAGAAAAGCTAAGAAAGAGAAAATATAAGATTGTAAATCTCGAAAAATCAAAGTGTTTTGAGAAAATTATATTTTCTCTTTTTCTTCGCATTTTCTACCTGTTTTCATATTTTTATTGTATTTTTGTCCCCAGATTACACCCCAGCAAGGAGACGGGGGACAAAAATGCGTCCCTCGAAATCTAC
>CAJTOB010000059.1:231-18428 GCA_910578035.1 uncultured Muribaculaceae bacterium | reverse complement strand
GCACAGCGATTGTGCCGGTGAGAGTGCCCCAGTAGTGCTTAACAGTTACAGGAACAATGAGGTAAGCATTGGCCTGGAGGGGTGCACCGTTGTTCTGGAAGGTGAGGACACCGGTAGCGTTGTCAACGTTAGCTGTCATGTTGAGAGCAGCGAGTGAGCGAACGTTAACTGTGCCTTCAGCGTTGTCAGCAAGCTTGATGTCGTTGCCGAATTCAGCGCTTTCAACTCCGTAGTAGCTGTAGTAGTCGGCTGCGTAGGGTTCGTCGGCGGTGGGTTCTGCAGCTACGAGGTTGCCGTAAGCATCGGTGAGGCTGTAAGCCTTGGCGATGTTGAGAGACTGTTCGCGAGAGTTGTCGGTGAACGATCCGGCAGCGAGGGTGTTCAGCTTGAGGATCTTGACAATCTGGAGGTTGATTGTACCGAATACGTAGTTGTTCTTCGAGAGACCGTTGATATTCGAAGTCCAGTCAATCTTCACAGTTCTGCCGGCAGAAACGAGAGCCTTACCAGCATCGGTGTGGGCGATGGTGTAGTAGATTTCGTCGAGGTTAGCCTGATTTGCTGCGGTGAAGTTCCAGTGTGAGTAACCGTTCTGGAGTTCGAGAGCTTCGCCGATGTAGCCAGTCTGATTCTTCTGGTAGTCGATATCGTACTGACCGCAAGAGAGCATACCGGTTGTGTAGGGTTTGTAGCGGCCTTCGAGAATGTTGGTCTTGTATTCAGCCTTCTGAGTACCGTCGTAAGGTATGGCCATGGGCACGGGGTAAACCTTCATTGTGTTGTTAGCCCACTTGAGGTCGTCGGTTCTGCCAAGGGTTGTAGCGCCTACAGTTGTAGTTACAGCCCATTTGAGCTTGATTACGACGTTGGCGTGGAGGCCGGTGGGATCGTTGAAGGTGATGGTCTTGGTGAAGTTAGCTGTGTTTGCACCAACACGGAGAACGCCAAGCTGATCAGCGGTTACAGACCATGTCATCACGGGAGTAGAAGCGTCGAGGTTCGAAGCAACGATGTTGGGTGTCAGAGTACCGTTCTGATCGTTTGCAGGAGCGATGACGGGGGTAGAGTTACCATAGATCTTGGTGAAGTCTTCCTTCGACATACCCTTGCCACCGTTGAGGTGTTCGAGCACGCGTTCAGCCATTTCTTTCCAACCGAAGTTGTAAGAAGCACCGGTGCAGGGAGCGCCTGTAACATTGATCTGAGGCCATTCGATAGTAACGTCTTCCATCTTTTCAGCTGTGAAGAGCACCTTGAAGTATTTCTGCTCGATTACGTTGCCGTTAACAACATCGACGAGAGTAGCGGCAATGATGGGCTGGCGACCGATGATAGTCTGGTTGTCTTCCTGACCCGAAGAAGTAACGGGAACAAGAGTAGAACCGTTGTCACCTTCAAGCTTCACGTAAGCCTGCTGGTTGGTCTTGTCTTCGGTGGGAGCGTAAACGGCTGTGGCTTTGCGGAACTTGATGTCCATGCCGTAAGCCTGAAGAGCTTCGCGGGTGAGGTTCTTGTGGTTGGTGGCTGAGAACATTGCGCAGCCTTCTACGAGTTTGTAGAGGTCGTAAGATTCGTTGTAAACGAGGTTCTTAGCAACCATTGCACCTGTAGCTGAAGCATAGAGTGCGGTCGAGTCGTTGAGGTGGCTGTTTACATCAGCAGAGTTGTAAGCGCCGTCAACGAACTTGAGTTCGGGCTGGAAGTATGTTTCAGCGAGGCGGGTGAATTCAGAGTAAACGGCAGTGTTAGCCTCGCCTTCGAAGAGGTGCTTCGAAGCCACGGGAACCTTGAGAGATACGGTGTAAATCTGGTTGCCGGTGAGGTTGAGCGAGCTTGTGTTGCTCTTGCCGAGTTTCACGTTGAGGACACCGTTGTCGTTAACGTTGGCAGAAGCAACGTTGATAACCTCGTCGAGCTTTTCGCCGGCACGCGATGTAGCAATGCGGGTAACGAAAGCGAGGTCGTTGATAGCGATGTCTTCGTTCTTGAGAGTACCGGGGTTGAGGCGGTAGTCAGCTTCAGTAGCGTTGTTGGTGATGATGAACTGAGTGTTTGAGCCGGTAGCGGGAACCCAGTTGCCATTCTTGAGCACTTTCTTGGTGTACTTGGCCGAGAGGAACTCGATGGTGGGGATACCGTCTACGTAGAGGCTGGGCATCAGAGTCACCGAGGTGAGGCGCTGAGCGAGAACACCGGCGATGGTGTTGACAGCGTTAGAAACCTCAGAAGAGATCTGAGCAGACAGTTTGGTGAGTTCAGCCTTCACTTCAGCGATAGCAGCTTCGCAGGCAGCCTTGTTGGTGTTCACGGCGTTCATGACTTCGGTCATGTTGGCCTGAACGGTAGCCTGAAGAGCTGTGAGGTCGGCCTTAACGGCGTCGATAGTAGCAATCTTGGCTTTGAGGTCGGCTACATCACCCTGGAGACCGGCGAGGTCTTTCTTGAGCTGGTCGAGAGCGGCGAGCTGAGTGTTGATGGCCTGGATCTGAGCAGCGTTAGCAGCGATAAGGTCGGCCTGGTCACCGATAGTCTTGTTGATTTCGGTGAGGTCGATATTGCTGAGGCCTTTTTCGATGCCTTCGATTTTGCCGGCGAGTTCAGCGATTTTCTTAGCGTTAGCCTCGTTAGCCGAAGTGTTGGCGTCGATGAGGGGCTTGAGCTGGTTGATAACTTCCTGGATAGCCTCTGCTTTGGCTGTTGCAGCAGCGGACTTGGCGAGCTCTGCGGCAGCAGCGGCTTCCTTTGCAGCCTTGTCGGCGGCGTCCTGTGCAGCAGCGGCGGCGGTGAGGGCCTGCTGAGCTGCATTCTGAGCAGCTGTGGCGGTAGCCTGAGCTGTCTCAAGAGCCGTTTGCAGTGCGGCAATTTGTTTGCTCAATCCATCTGCGTTGTTGTTGATTTCAGTGATGTCGTCGTCGTAATCCTTGCAAGAAGTGAACGAGACTGGCATTGAAGCACACACAGCAGAAAGAAGTGCGATTTTCAGAAACCTTTTGTTCATAAAATAGCTTGTTTAATTAATTAATGTGGATTTTCTATGATTGGTATCGGACGGGAGAGAATTTCCTCACCGCAGAATACAGCACTACAAAAGTACTGCTAAAACGGTGAAAGATAAGGGAATTAGTGTAGCTGTATTGCTTCACTGCTGTTGCGAATTTCGCTTTTCTTCGAGGCTGCGTGCAAGAATGGTGAAAAAATCTTTTTTGAGGACGAGCGAAATTCTCATCAATAAGTCTGTGTCGATGCTGTTTTTCTGGAATAGACGGTAGACGTTGGAACGGTCGATGCATAGTTTGCGTGCGAACCATGTGATAGTGCGTTCCTGAGCCGCCAGTTCTTCTTTGACAAGCTCTCCAATCGGTTTCATAATCGATGGCTTTCAGGTTGATTTCACCATCTGACTTCCGGGCGATGGTGCGGACATAAAAAAAAAGCGTGGAAGTCTGATTCCGTCGCTTGTCCTTCAACCTGGGGCCTTCGCATTGCCTGTAATGGAGAACAAGCAACGCAGAAGCCCACGCCGTTATATTTGCTCCGAAAGCGAGGCTTCCGAAGGTATATAACATACCCGGGCATCTACCGTTGCCTTATCCTGCCATTACATT
This sequence comes from uncultured Muribaculaceae bacterium, assembly GCA_910578035.1. Taxonomy (GTDB): domain Bacteria; phylum Bacteroidota; class Bacteroidia; order Bacteroidales; family Muribaculaceae; genus CAG-873. Next base: position 14,823 of record CAJTOB010000059.1, on the reverse strand, counting down.
GAAAGTTGCGAAGTTTCAGGTTGACAAGAACAAAGCGCGAGTAAACGCTCTCTTATTTGACCCCGGAGAAAATTCCGGAGTAAAAACCCACCCGCCTTTGGCTTGAGGCCATCCGGCAACGGATTTCTGGCGCAAATGTCGCTATTATTTTTCAATCCGGCAACTTACCGGGGTGCTATTCGCAAAATTCGCTTCAGAAATGCAGCCGAGCCGCCTCAAGGGCTTTCTGCGATGTAAAATAGTGGTTTTGCAAAGATTATTGTGTACTTCGGCAGTCGCCGGAAAAGAAACCCGCGGCGAGTCGGTTGCCGGCAAGACAATGTTCGGCAACCCGCACGCCGCGGGATATGAGGATGTTTATCAGTTAAGGCCTGAAGGCATTGCTCAGCATACGCCGAGGCCCATCATGGCATTGGCAACCTTCATGAAGCCGGCGATGTTGGCGCCTTTCATGTAGTTGATGTAGCCGTCGGGTTCGACGCCATACTGGAGGCACTGGCCGTGGATATCGGTCATGATGGTGTGGAGTTTTTCGTCGACTTCCTCGGCGCTCCACTGGAGGTGCATGGCGTTCTGGCTCATTTCGAGGCCCGAGGTAGCGACGCCGCCAGCGTTCACGGCCTTGCCGGGAGCATAGACTGTGCGGCTTTCGATGAAGGCGTCGATGGCTTCGGGAGTACAGCCCATGTTGGAAACTTCGGCAACCATGCCAACTCCGTTAGCGATAAGAGCCTTTGCGTCGTCGCCGTTGAGCTCGTTCTGGGTAGCGCAGGGGAGTGCTATGTCGACTTTCTGCTCCCAGGGCTTGCGGCCGGCGAAGAATGTAGAGCCGGCGAAGCGCTCGGCGTAGGGTGCGACAACGTCGTTGCCCGATGCGCGGAGTTCGAGCATGTAGTCGATTTTTCCGGCGTCGAGGCCTGCGGGGTCATAGATGTAGCCGTCGGGGCCGGAGATAGTCACCACCTTGGCGCCGAGTTCGGTAGCCTTGAGGGCTGCGCCCCATGCCACGTTGCCGAAGCCAGAGATAGCGATGGTCTTGCCGGCGATGCTGTCGTTGCGCTGGCGGAGCATGTTCTGCACGAAGTAGAGTGCGCCGAAGCCGGTTGCTTCGGGGCGGATACGGCTGCCGCCGAATTCCATAGCCTTGCCAGTGAAGGTGCCGTCGTGCTGGTTTACGAGGCGCTTGTACATGCCGTACATGTAGCCGACTTCGCGGCCGCCGACGCCGATGTCGCCTGCGGGCACATCGCGGTCAGGACCGAGGTTCTTCCAGAGGCCGAGCATGAATGCCTGGCAGAAACGCATGATTTCGCGGTCGCTCTTGCCGCGGGGCGAGAAGTCGCTGCCGCCTTTTGCACCGCCCATGGGGAGGGTGGTAAGTGCGTTTTTGAATGTCTGCTCGAAACCGAGGAATTTCAGAATGGAGAGGTTTACGGAAGCATGGAAGCGGATACCGCCCTTGTACGGGCCGATGGCGTTATTGAACTGCACGCGGTAGCCGATATTGTTCTGTACTTCGCCTTTGTCGTCGAGCCAGGTCACACGGAAGGTGACAATACGGTCGGGCTCGACCATACGCTCGATGATTTTATTGCGTTCGAATTCGGGATGCTGATTGTAGACGTCCTGAACCGACATGAGCACTTCGCGGACTGCCTGCAAGTACTCTTTTTCGCCGGGATGCTTGGCCTCGAGGGAGGCCATGATGTTGTTAATGTCCATAACTTTGAGAGTTAGAGATTGTGTGTTTGGTATAGGGTTTGTGTTTCAGTTAGTCAACGGCAAAGATAGCAACATTTCCATCGAAAAAACAATAATAATCCTTAATTTTTTTCTGTTGCAGAAAAAATGATGGAAAGGGCGTGTCATAATCCCGACAAAGCGCCCCAGCTGCCGTCGGTTTATCTTGTCGACGGCAGTTGGGGGGGGCGATTAGCGGAGGTGGATTTTGGCTGTTGCGCGGTTGCCGTTGGCAAGGGTGACTTCTACTATGTAGAAGCCGGCGGGGAGCGCGGAGAGGTCGCATGTGTCGCGGGCGGCGATGGCTCCGGCTACGTTATATATGGCTATGGAGCCGACAGTGTTGTCGCCGGCGGCGACGATGTGGAGCTGACGGCCTTCCGTCCAGATAGCCGCCGCGCTGTCTTCGGCCTCGATGGCCTCGATGCCGCTGAGGTCTACATTGCCTATGGCTATGATACGGCCATAGGCGCCATAGTTGCCCATCGGAGTCTGAGCGGAGGTTGTGCCGGTCTCGGCGATGAGCATGTAGAGTCCGTCGGCGAGCGATAAACCGGGCTTGTAGTTGAATGCGAGTGTCTCTTTGGTTCCGGCGGTGAAGTTGTTGGAGAATTTTGCATGGGCAATCTCTCCGCCTGTGTTCGTGAACTGGCGCACGCGGATATAGAGGTTCTGGCGCGCTGTCTGCAGTCCTTTATAGGTCAATGAGCCGGCGTAGCTCTGGCCCTGAGTGAGGCGCTCGGGCAGGGAGAACGCCACCATTTCTGCGACGATGTTGTCGGAGGGCACCACCTCGACTATGGCGGCTTCGCCATAAGGCTCTATGGGTGTCTCGGTATAGTTGTCGGCTATCTGATAGAGCTCTACGCGGTATTTGCCGGGGTCGAAGGGTATATATCGGGCGAATGTGGCGGTCTGGGCGCGGCTGTCGGAGAATGTGAGGTTGAGCTGCACCAGAGGTGATGACTTGCCTGTAGCCTCGTCGACGAATCGGGCGAGAACTTTGGCTGTTCCGGCTGAAGCGGCGTTGCGGAGGCTGACGGCACCGTAGAAGGTGTCGCCCTGGCGGATTGTGCCTTCGGCGGCGGGGCTGTTGTAGGCCTGCCATATCATGGCGGAGGCTGCGCGCACTACGGGTGTCTGCGATGAGGGGAGCACGGTCACTGTTGTGCGGCCTGCCTCTGTGTTGTCGAAGGGGTATTCAGCGTCTTTGGTCTTTACAAGGGCTGAGAGTGTGTATTCGCCGGCAGGGGTGTCGGCATCGACGGGCATGAGCAACTCGACGGTCTCGACCGACTGGTCGTAGACGGTCTTGGCGACAGTGGCGTCGAATGTAATGGCGCTGTCGTCGGCCTTGGTGAGGCGCAGGGTGATGTCGGATATAACGAAGTCGGCGCTGCGGTTTTCGACGGTAAAACGTACCAGAGCCTGCCCGCCGGCGTATAGGTCGCCGTCGGTAGCGATGGCTTCGAGAAGCACACAGTCGGGTGCGGGCTCGTGTTTGGCGGCAATCGATATGCTGCCGCGCGATACAATAACATCGGCATATGCGGGCAGATTTTTAGGGTGTCGCATAAGGGTATATGCGGTTTCACCGGCGGCTTTGAAGCCGAGGCGAATGCGGTAGTTGCCGTCGGGCACGCCGCTGACTGTGGCGCCGACATTTTTGGGGTTGAACAGCAGAGAACCCGTGTAGCCATTGGCAAAGCCGGGCACGGTCACATTTTCGCCGCCGAGGGTGGCGGCGATATTGCCGTCGGTGTCAACGAGAAGGGCGTCGACCTGACCCGTGAAAGGCTCTACGTCTATGTTCTCGAGGATTGTCATGACGTTGAATGTGCTGCCGAAGGGGCCGTCGACGCTGAGGCGTGTGCCGCCGTAGAGCGCATAGTCGCGGGCCGAGCCGGTGCGCGCGGGCTGAATGCCGGTCACCATGTCCTGGTTGAGATTGTAGCCGCCGGAGCCGCCGCCTTCGCCGAGCGAGGTGGGGTCAAGATGGTTTATCATGAAGTAGCCGTTGCTGCTGCCATACCAGCCCCAGTTCACGTGCATATAGTCGGCGGAATCGTAGCCGTCGATTACGAATGCGTGTCCGCCGGGGCCTGTATCGCTTGAGCCGCCGTAGAACACGGGGCGGCCGGCCTCAAGCTCGGCCTTGATGATGCCGAGCCACTCGGAGGTGGAGTAGTACGAGCGGTTATGACTGCGCACGGCGGCGTCGTAGCCGAAATAGGTTCTGAGTGCATAGGGCACCAGCATGTCGTATGTGCCGCTGCCTGAGGCTTCATACTGCATTTCGAGGGCGACACCCATGTGTGCGGCGAGGGTGGAGTAGGCCTGAGTCTGTGCTGCTGTCGGAGAGGAGGGTACGGCGGCGGGCATGTTGGCCCAGTCGTAGACGGTGTTTCCGAAATCGGCGCTCAGAGTGTGCTTCGACTTTGTGTCGGTATATGTCTTGCTGCCTGAGCCCTGCTGCGGGTAGCCGTAGAGACGCATTATCTGTGTTGCGGCACAGGCCACACAGCCGGTGTAGTAGTTGATTGTTTTTCCATCTGCGATATAGGTGGGGGTCATGGTGTTGAACGGCGTGTCCTGACCCCATTCGATTTCGCCGAGGAGGGGTTCGACCACGACCGACGGCGCGCGCCATACTTCGGCGGTTGAATTTACTGCGGAAGAGGAGCTGACGGCTCGATAGGCCGTTTCATAAATGCCGAAAAGGCCGCGCAAGCCTTCGGGCGCGTTGTCGGGGTCGATATTGCCGCTGTCGCTATAGCCGAGGACTGTTCCGAGGCGGTCGTCGCCTGATACTATGACATATCCGCCGGCCGATGAGTTGAATATGTAGTAGGGTTGCGGGTCGGAGGCAGCGGAGCCACTGCGGGCCGGGGCCTTTTTCATGGCAGATGTATGGCCCGGCGAGAGCTGCTGCATGAAGTCGGCTGCAATCGAACCGGCCTCGGCTGCATCTATGGTTCTTGCGGCTGCGGCCATTGGCAGACCGGCAATCAATAGTATTGGTAAGAAATGTTTCATGGATTAATGAAGAGAAAAGGGTGAAAGGTGTACGTACCTTTCGCCCTTTCCATTATGATTGGTTGTTAAAGTGCTATTTTGGCTGTAGTTGTGCCTGCTTTTACAATTACGATACCGGTTGCGTCGACTGATAGCGAGGTAGTGCCTTCGGCAAGGGGTGCGGCTGCGATGAGGCGGCCAGCGATATCGTAGATTTCTACTGTTACCGCAGCAGGGGTGCTCACGGTGATGACGCCACGGCCTGTCTTGGCTATGGTGACAGCTTCGGCGCTGTCGGCTACGTTGCCGATGCCGGAGGTGCCGGAGATTGTCACGGCTTCGCTGGCGGCAGAAGAAATGCCACTGATCTGACCGCCGGAAACGGTGCGTCCTTCGGCTACTACGACAAGCTTATACTGCACGCTCTGGGCGAATTCTACCTTGCCGGTATAGGAAGTCGCTTCGGTGTTGTCCTGAAGGTAAGTGGTGGAGTTTACAAAACCGGCCGGTTTCATCTGCTTCACAGCGAAGTCGTCGATGAAGATTTTGTTGTTAGAGTCGCTGCTGATTTTGATTTTAGTGGCGGCAGTTCCACCGGTGAGGTTTACGGTATAGTCTGCGAAGCCAAGCTGATCGATGGTGACGTTTACAGGAGAGGATTCATTGTCGTTGGCATCGATAGTCGAGAAACTTACGATGTCGCCGGTTTTGAAGCTGCCTAAATTATTGGAAGCCATGTTGATGATAATGCTGATTTTGCCTTCGTCGTCTGAAAGGTCGAGTGCGGGCGTGATGAGGTAGCCTTCGCCTCCGTAGGGGGTTATACCGATGGCTCCTGCCACACATGCCATGTTGTAGCCAGACCAGCCCGGTTCGTTGAGAACTTCAAGATGACGATCGTAGATGTATTGGACATCAGTGAAAGAGCCGGAGGTTAAAGCATTGAAATTTTCTACAAGAACGTTTGCCTCGCCAGCTTCGGTCAAGGCTTCTTCTTTGAAGACAGTAACGGTATAGCTGTCGGCGTCGGCTACGGATTCCCATGAGGCAGTGAAATTGCCGTCTTCGTCGCAGGAGGCGATTTTCACGGCCGGGGCGTCGAGTTTGCTGATGTATTTTACAATTTCGATTTCATTGGAATTGCCCGAAACGCCGGTTTCATTAGCTGCGCGGACCACGAAATAATAGGTGGTTGTAGCGTCGAGACCCTCTACTTTGCAGCTTGTTGCGGCGCATTCCTGGTTTTCTATAAACATCACTTTGTCGCCTGCAGCGTTATAGCTGTAGACATCGATGAAATATTTGGTGGCGCCGGTTACGGCCTTCCATGTGGCGGTAAATGATGTTCCGTCGGCATTGGTGGGCTGATTGGCCGTCGGTGCTGCGAGGAAGTCGGGCGACTGCGCTATCTTTATGCTCTTTACAAACAGGCCGTCTGCGAGCCACATAGGCGATATGATGGCCTGGTTGCTGTATGAGGAGGCAGAGGTGGGCTGTACGAAAAATTCGACAGTTTCCCAGTCGGAGCTCTCGACTATAATCTGCTGAGTGGAGCTGTAGCCCCATGCGAGCTGCACGATGCCGGCAGATGCATTTCTGAGCTTTATGACAGCAGAAACTTTGATGGCGCCGCCGTTGGTGGTGACACCAGACAGATAGCCCGATTTGATAGAACCGCCGTCGGCGAGGTAGAGTGAGCCGCCGGCCTGTCCGGTTTTGCCGGTAACGATTGACCAGCCGGTGAAGCCGGTGAAATCGAAGCTGTATTTGAACATTTCGGGGGTGTCTTCACTGCCCTTTGTGAGGGTTGAGAAGTCGGCCTCGGCGAGGACTGTTTCGGCCGCGGTGGCTGTAGATGCCGACAGGCACAGAGCAAGCGCCGCTACGACGTAGATTGAGCGTAAAAGTTTTTTCATTCTGTAAGTTTTTGTTGTTTCTGATTGATTTATGCTACTGGAAACGTAGATGTATTGGTCTAAACGGCACAAAGATATGCAAATTTTACAATAAATGAAACATTTTGGTCGCAATAAGAGGCGAATAGCTGTAAAAAGAGCAAAAGATACGGCGAAAAATGCGGCAAGCCGAAAGCTGACGGTCGGTCTGCTTCCGGTTTGCCGCTGAATCAGCGTTTTGTTATTTGGGCAATCTCTTATTTGGCAAGCGACTGCATTTCGACGAGGCGGCGGTAGAAGCCGGCGGTGCCCGGGGCGAGAAGTTGCTCGTGTGTGCCGGCTTCGACGATACGGCCTTCGTGGAGCACGCAGATGAGGTCGGCGTTGCGGACGGTAGACAGGCGGTGGGCGATGACGAGTGTCGTGCGGTCGGCCATGAGGCGGTCGAGGGCCTGCTGTACAAGGGTCTCGCTTTCGCTGTCGAGGGCCGAGGTGGCTTCGTCGAGAATCAGTAGCGAGGGGTTCTTGAGGATAGCGCGGGCTATGGAGAGACGCTGGCGCTGTCCGCCGGATAGACGGCAGCCGCGGTCGCCGACGACGGTGTCGTAGCCCTCGTCGGTAGCCATGATGAAGTCGTCGGCATTGGCTATGCGGGCTGCTTCGCGCACTTGCTCGAGGGTGGCGTTTTCAACGCCGAAGGCTATGTTGTTGAATATTGTGTCGTTGAAGAGTATTGCTTCCTGGTTTACGTTGCCCATGAGCGAACGGAGTTCGTGCACCCTCAGGTCGCGTAGGTCGGTGCCGTCGATGCATATACGGCCCTTGGTCGGGTCGTAGAAGCGGGGTATGAGGTCGGCCATGGTTGATTTGCCGGAGCCCGACTGGCCTACGAGCGCGACGGTGGCGCCGGGAGCAATGTCGAGGTTGATGTCGCGTAGCACATCGACGGTGCCGTCGTAGCTGAAGCAGACGTTTTCGAATCGCACGCCTGCGCCCTTGGCGGGGAGTGCCTTGGGGCTGGCGGGGTCGGCGATAGGATTGCGAGCGTTGAGTATTTTATCGACGCGCTCCATCGATGCGAGGCCTTTCTGGATTGAATATGTGGCTTTCGAAAGGTCTTTGGCGGGGTTGATGATGTTGTAGAATATCACCATATAATATATGAAGCGCGAGGCGTCGAGATTTGAGTGGCCCGAAAGAATGAGGCTTCCGCCGAACCATAGAATGATTGCGACGGCTACCGTGCCGAGAAATTCGCTCATCGGGTGGGCGAGTGCCTGGCGACGAGCCACGCGGTTGGAGAGGTGGTAGAATACCTGATTCTCGCCGTGGAAGCGGGTGCGCATTTTGTCTTCGGCATTGAATGCCTTGACTATGCGGAGGCCGCCGAGGGTTTCCTCGATGGTCGACATGAGTACGCCCCACTGGGTCTGGCCCTCGAACGATGTGCGTTTCAGCTTCTTGCTGACTTTGCCCATGATGTAGCCCGCTATCGGGAGCAGCACAAAGACGAAGAGTGTGAGCTGCCATGAGATTGCAAACATGGTGGCGAGGCAGACGATAATCATCACCGGGTTTTTGAAGAGCATGTCGAGCGACGACATGATGGAGAATTCGATTTCGGCAACGTCGCCGCTCATGCGGGCCATGACGTCGCCCTTGCGCTCGCTGGTGAAGAAACCGATTGGTAGGACGGTGATTTTGTCGTACATGTAGTTGCGAAGGTCGCGAACGATTCCGGAACGCAACGGCACCATGAAGTATGAGCTGAGATAGGAGGTGCCGGTCTTGAGGGCTGTCATCACCACAAGGGCGGCAGCGAGCAGGGCAAGGGTATTGTCGGGGCCGAAGCGGGCTATGGATTCCTGGACGTAGTAGTAGAAATTATTGATGGCAACATCGTTGATGTGGCTCCAATCCCATGTCATATATGTATAGGTGCCTTCGTTGATTTTGAAGAGCATCTGGAGGATTGGAATGATGAGGGCGAAGGAGAAGAGCGTGAGGATTGCCGCAAGAACATTGAAAAGAATGTTGAGTGCCAGGTATTTCTTGTATGGCGGCACGAAACGGCGAAGTATTGCGATGAAATCTTTCATATTACTGTCGGTGGTGTATCGGGAAGTTGCGAAGGCTGCATGCGAAGGCGCAGTGCGTCGGGATATAGATTGTTGGCGCGGCGGCCTATGTTTTTGGCGAAGCCGAGGGGGTGTCCTTGCCATGTTGGCGTGATGAAGCCTTTCGGAGTGCCGTCGGGCATGTCCTGTATGGCTTCTCCGTGTAGATAGCTCATGGCTGCATGATATGAGAGCTCTACGGAGGGGAAGGCGTCGGGGCGCAGGGCGGTGCTCATGGCAAGCTCGTGCGAGGGCGCTATGTCGCGCCCCTTGGTCTCGCCGAGCGGAAGCCCGATGCAGACTATGCCTTTTACGGCTGTCAGGCGGCCTGCGGTTTCGGCATGGCTTCTGGGAATCAGACTGCTGCCTGAAACAATGTAGCTATCCGGGCTATCGATGACCTTGCGGGCAAAATCGGACATGCCGGGGTCGGCCTTTGGCAATGCCGGAAGACGTCGCGAATTTTTTTCGGATTTTTCGCCGTTTTTGCGTAGAGCGGCCAGGAAGAGACCTTCGCCTTGTATGCGGCCCGGCAGAAAGCGGAGTCCGCATTCGCTCTTGAGCGCGCCGGGGAAAGCAGAGGCGTCTATGTCGAGAATTTCTGCGTCGAACTCGTCGGCCATGAAGCGCACGACGTCCTCGTCTTCGTGGCGGTTGAAAGTGCATGTGCTGTAGATGAATATGCCTCCTGGTTTTAGCGCGGGCCAGAGGTTTACGACAATATCTTTCTGCAGTTGCGCGCAACTGTCGACGAGCCCGGGAGTCCATTGAGCCACGGCTTCGGCTTCTTTGCGCATCATTCCTTCGCCCGAGCATGGGGCGTCGGCGGCAATGATGTCGAAGACCTCTGTGAGCGAACCTAAGCGCTGGGCGGGGCCGCAGAGTACGGCGGTGTTGGCTGCGCCGCGTTTGGCTAAGTTTTCGGCGAGAACGGCTGCGCGGCGTTTGTCGGCCTCGTTGGCAACCACGAACGCGCGGCTGCCGAGGGCGTCGATGGCGCCAATGGTCTTGCCGCCGGGGGCGGCGCAGGCGTCGAGGTAGGCAAGAGTGTCGTTTTCATTGAAGCAGCGTTTGGCGAGCATTGCCGCAAGTGTGCCGACTGCCATCGAAGATGCGTCCTGCACATAGTACATGCCCTGATGCCATGCCGGGTCGCAGGCGAAGAGGGGGCGTTCGCAGAGATAGAAGCCCTGTCGCTCCCAAGGCACCGCCGCAACGCCGGCGGGGAGAGCCGCGCCTTTTGCCTCGTTTATACGCACAGACACCGAAGGGGCTTCGCTTGCAAGTGCATGCGCGAGCTCGCCCGCGATATCGCTGCCGACGGCTTCTCGGAGCATGGCTATGAATTGTTCTGGAAGGTCTCTTTTCATAGAAATGCAAAGTTAAGCAAAAACTTCGGCACTTCGCTCCCAAAAACACTGTCAAAGATCAAAAGAAAGTCTTTTTGACATCAGAGGCGCAGCAAATGGTTTTCTTTGTTATTCAGGAATTTTTATTACTTTTGCAAATATACAAAACTTCCGCATATGGCTCACGAATATAAATATTTCGCTTTTATAAGTTATAAATCTCAAGACAGACGTTGGGCGAACTGGCTTCAGAGGAAACTCGAGTATTATATTCTGCCTGCCGAAATACGCAAGGCAGATACGCGTCTGAGCAAAGGAATCCGTCCTGTATTCAAAGATACAAGCGACCTCGGAGCCGGAAACCTTGAGAATGGCATCAGACAGGCGCTCGCGGAATCGCGCTACCTGATAGTAATTTGTTCTCCCCGGGCTGCGAAATCGAAGTGGGTCAATAAAGAAGTAAAGGAATTCATCGACTGTGGCAGGCTTAACGACATAATCCCCTTTATCATAGGCGGCATTCCCAATTCCTCTGATCCGGCGGAAGAATGTTTCCCCGAAGAATTGCGTAATCTGTCTGATGTCAATGAAATCAAAGGAGCGAATATCTCGGAAGGAGGCCGTAATGCAGCGGCAGTCCGTGTTATAGCACGAATGTTCAATCTCCGTTTTGACGAACTATGGCAACGCTTCCGCCGGAGGGAGATAAAGCGTCGAATAATCTATGGGAGTATTGCAGCCCTTATGCTTGCCGCAGGGGTACTGGTCTATGACTATTTCCAGGTGAAAACAATATATTACGAAGATTTTGTAATAAGGAACGGGATGCCTGAAGGTATCTGCCGTCTTAAAAAATCTGAGCTGAAACGCTATCCGGCATACTGTAAATTTGAGTACACAAAGCGAAAACTCGTGCGTGTTACCGTATGCGACTACCATGGGCGGCCTGTGAGTCAGAATTCGAACAAAGTTTTGGGCGATGATCCGATCATGGAAATGGGATATGAGAACGGACGGTTCAATTCCATTCTCCATAAGGATATCAACGGAAAGCCCGTATATAAAGAACTCTATGTTAGTGACGATTTTACAAAGGTAGATCTTAAAGACTCGGCAAGCGGCGATGCCGCACGTCTTTTTAGTTCCGGCACGTCGATGACTGAAAGTATCTCGCAGGAGAGTATCGACCCTATGTCTATTTTCACCAAGGGAAAATCGGCTGTAGGGAGATACGTATATGATTATGACGATGAAGGATATATCGTCAGAAAAATGTTCAAAAGATACAACGGGAGCAATGAGCCTGGTTTCGATTCCAACGGAATCTCAGGCTTCGCATTCACTTACGACAGCAACCACAGGATATCATCCATAACATATCTCGACTCTGAGTGCAATCCGTGTCCTAACAAATATGGAGTGATACGCGAGGAAGTTGACTATGATAGTAATGGAATCGCAAAAGAGCGCCGTTTTCTTGGCCCCGATGGAAATCTCAAAATCAATGAGATGGGCTATGCTCTGGAAACTCAGCTGTGGGAGGCGGATATTCCGCGGATGATTACCTCTTATTATGATGAGAACGGGAAGCCTACGATAAGCAAAAGTCTTATCCACAAAACAATTACCACGATGACGAAAAGCGCGGTCGTTACGGAGGTTTTTGGGAAAGACGGCAAACCAACCCTATTTTACAATCCGCTTAACTATAAGGCAGGCTTTTTTTATAAAGTAATAATGGAATATAGCGATCAGGGTAGGTTGGCCGCTGCGTCCTTTTATGATATTGATGGAAATCCGGGTTATTGCGGGCTTAAGATACATAAATTCCGTTATTATTACTCGACCAACGCGCTCCCAGACTCATGTATAAGCTATGACATCAACGGTGAACGCAAGAATTCAATAGACAACTACTCAAAGATAGTATTTACATATGATGAAAACGGAAACAGAACTTCAGAAAGTTATTACGACTATCGTAATAGGCCCGTATATATTAACGGGGTTCAATATTTGAGCGCTAAGTTTGAAAATGGCAAACCTGTGAAAATTAGTGGATTCTCGCATAATATGTGGCCGGTTCCGATGAATGTGTATGGAGGCGCATATTCGGTAGATATAGACTACGATTCCGATGGTAACGCTGAAGAAATGCGGTTTCTTGACAGCTCCGGCAATCTGTACAATACTCCGGGCTTCGGATTTGCCAAGTCAAAAGCGACTTACATGAATGGCAACTTGACAAAAATAGCAAGTTATGACGAAAACGGAAACCTCACAGGCGGAAATGCCGGCTTCGCGGAGCATCGTTTCGAATGGAACAAAAATGGGAATCTTACAAAATCCGAACTTTTTGATTCCGAACAGAAGCCCATATGCGATATGAGTGGCGTGGCTCGTTATGAGTATGAATATGATATGTCTGGTAATTGTATCGAAATCCGTACTTACGATTCCGAAGGCAAATTGACAGTCTGCAATAATGGATATGCCATCTGCAAAAATGAGTATGCCGACAACAGAATCATAAGTATGCGAGCGTTCGACACCGACGGACTGCCGATGTTGTCTCCTGCAAAAGTGCACATGACCGCCTACACATACGACAATGTGGGTAGACCGACTTCTGAAAAGTATTTCGATACCGCAGGAAATGCCACTCTGTGCATCCATGGTTATCATGGACAACTCATTGATTATGACCGTTTCGGGAATAATGCTAAAATCGCATTCATAGGAACGGAGGGTAATCTTGTCAATACGATGGAGAATTACGCGGTTCAACGTAATTTTTTTGATAATAAAAATAATAATATCAAAATTGAATATCTTGATGCAGATCTGAATCTTGCCGTATGCAAAACACTTGGATATGCATATTCAATTGCGCAATACGATAATAGTGGATTCCAGGTTGTAATAGCATTCTATAATGCCGATAGCAAACCGACAAACAGCCTCTTAGGCTACCACAAGGGCATGTCAAAATTCAATGATGACGGTCTCCCCCTTATGTATTACACTCTTGATGCTGACGGTAGTTATGTTGATACTTATATCAACAACACCTATGCATCTAAATTGGTAAATATCTTCAATGACAACGGTGAACAGATCTGCTGTGCGCTCTTTGATAAAGAAGAGAATCTTATGTCTATATCGGCCTATTATATAGAAGATGGGGTTGCGAAAGGCCTTCTTACCCGCCAATTTCATTATGGTAATGCTACAATGCAGTATCCCGATGGCACCACCGAACTATATGACTATGATATGTTCTATGGATTGGATCAAAACCATACCGATGAAGAAATTAAAGCGCACAAATACCAGCATTATCTTGATAGTATCGGGGAACTCGCTAGGCATCTTTATGACAATCAGTAGGCTGGTGTTCAGCTAACTGTTATGCCGAAGTTGTAATTTATTCTATAAAGCTTTTCTGATAAGAAATGAAAATAGCACAAAAACTTCGGCACTTTTTTAGTAACTTTGCAGGGAAATGGGACGATTGATGGCTATAGACTTCGGACGCAAGCGTTGCGGCATTGCCGTGACCGATACTTTGCGTATTGTTGCAAACGGTCTTACGACGGTTCCGACGGCCTCGCTGCCGGAATTCGTGGCCGATTATTGCCGCCGCGAACCGGTCGATGCCATCATTGTCGGCGAGCCCCGCGATATGCACGGTAATCCGTCGGAGTCACAGCGTTTTATCACTCCGGCGCTTGCCCGCTTGAAAAAAGCGGTGCCGGATATGCCGGTCGTGCCGTTCGACGAGCGCTTCACCTCTGTCCTGGCGCACCGTGCCATGCTCGACGGCGGTCTGCCGAAGATGGCTCGCCGCGACAAGGCTCTTGTCGACGAGATTTCGGCTACAATTCTTCTTAACGATTATCTGCAAAGCCAAAATATATGAAACTACCCGTGTATTGCTACGGTCATCCCGTGCTCCGCGAAGTGTCGAAGCCTGTCGAACAGCCGTTCGAGGGGTTCAAGGAACTTGTAGACCTCATGTTCGAGGCCATGTATGAATCAGAGGGTGTCGGGCTTGCCGCTCCCCAGATTGGCAAAAATATACAGCTTGTTGTTATCGACGCCGACCCTGTCGGCGAGTCATTTCCCGAATGTGTCGGCCGTAAGATGGTGCTCGTCAATCCTGAAGTCGAGGTCCTCGACGGCGATGAGATTTTGCGTTCGGAGGGCTGTTTGAGTCTGCCGGGCATTTCAGAGAAGGTGCCCCGAGTGGAGCACATTCGCTTACGTTGGCTCGATGAGGATTTCAAGCCTCACGAAGAGGAAATCAGCGGTTTTCTTGCGCGCATTGTGCAGCATGAGTGCGACCACCTCGACGGTCACGTGTTTATCGACCATATCTCGGGTATACGCAGACAGCTGATTAAGCGCAAGTTGTCGGATATCGTAGCCGGAAAAGTACGAGTGGATTACCCGGTGCGCTTTGCACCGCGAAAA
>CAJTOB010000059.1:0-214 GCA_910578035.1 uncultured Muribaculaceae bacterium | reverse complement strand
CCGGTTAAACTTTTTTTTACAAATGTTGTCATATTTATACACCGCTTTTTGCTTTCGCGGGTGTTAAATCTGACAGATATGGATAAAGAAAGAGATATAGAACGTCGCGAAGAGAGTGCTTCGGTTGATGCCGGAACGTCTGGCTCGCGGCGTCATGCGTTCGTGTGGGTTGCTTTGGCTTTGGCCGTGCTTGCCTGGCTGGTTCTGGTGTGGA
>CAJTOB010000058.1 GCA_910578035.1 uncultured Muribaculaceae bacterium | reverse complement strand
CTCTCTTTATTTGATGATTTCTAAACGAACGCGATTTTTATCGCACCAGTAGTATCCTCGCATCATACGTGCAATGGCTATGTAGTTCGCCTTCTGGCTTTCCGAGAGAGTAGACGAGTTTACGCCGTCTATTATCAAGTTGCAGCCTCTGATGACGGTATAAGCGTTGTTGTAAGTGCTTGAAGAGTTGGGAACGTTGGTGAACTTCCAGTCTGTGAAACCGTTGCCACACTGATCGTCGGTCAGAGTATTGAAGTAGAAGTTGCCTAAGGTATTTCCGTTGCCGTAGCCGTAGAAATACTGATAGAAACGATTTACCTGAAGGTCGCAGTTATCTGAATTGCTCCAATACTCAGGGCTGTTCTCGATCAAGGTCTCAGGATAGCGATATTCGTTGATGAAATCATCGCAACCCGTCATAGCCAGACCAACCACGGCGAGAAAGCCCGCTGATAATATTTTTTTCATTATTAGTTGCTGTTTTTATGGTTGTTTAGAGAGTAACCTGGATGCCGAAAGAGAACGAACGCATCATAGGATCTGTACGGCCATATGTGCCGTCGCTATAGCTGAGGCTTGATTTCCAAGTCGAACCGATTTCGGGGTCAATAGGATATTTTCTCATGCCGTTGTACAGCAGACAGAGGTTGTCGGCGCTGAAGTAAACGCGGGCTTTCTGGATAAATACTTTCTGAGTCAGATCAACCGGCAGAGTATAGCCGACCGTAAGAGTCTTGAATCGCAGATAGGCCATGTTCATGAGATATTTTGTCTGGGGATAGAAGTTATATCTGCCCTGACCGAGACCCGTGACTGTGCCCGAACCGGAAGCACCCGGGAACATACATGGATAATCGTTGTTCTGGTCGATTTCGTAGCCGATGATGTTGTTTTTCTCATCGAAAATCATCTTGTTGTATGATTCCTGATTTGCATATGTAGCATCTGCGCCGCGGGTAAGAGGCATCACAAATGCGGAGGTTGACCACCACTGGCGCTTGCCTACGCCCTGGAAGAACATGTCGATGTCAAAACCTTTCCAGGCACCGCCGAGACGGAATGAGTATTCGTAGCGCGGAAGAGCATTGCCGATAACCTTGAGGTCGCCATGATCATTGATAGTGCCTTTGCCACCGGAGATAACACCGTCTCCGTCGAGATCTTTAAATTTGATGTCGCCGGGGCCATACTTGAATGAACCGCTCTGGAGACCAATCTGAGAAGCAACACCTTCTTTAGGAATCCAGTTGCCTTTCTCGTCTTTGCCTACGAAATCGTCTTCTGTGAAGTAGCGCTCGGTCTCAAAGCCCCAGATTTCGCCCCAGTTCTTGCCTGTATATGCATTATTGAGCAGGCCGGAGTCATTTCGATAATTGGTAATTGTGGTTTTACCGTCATAGATCGAGAAGCTTGCAAACACATCAGCATCGCCGAAAGAATGGTTATAGGAAACACCGAGTTCCCAGCCGCGTGTTCTCATTGAGCCGTTGTTGCCAAGCGGTGCGCTTGCTCCAAGAACCGAAAGAAGTGTCTGTGAGGGAGCGAGCATGTCTTTGGTGTCGCGCTGATACCAGTCGAAAGTAAGGTTAAGCGAATTGTCGAAGAAGCCGAGGTCCACACCTACGTCAGAAGTGATGATGCGTTCCCATGTAAGCGACGAGGAAACGAAAGAGGGCATAGAGCCGTATTTGATATTCGAGCCACCGTATAGACCTGCAAGAGAACCTGTGCTGATAGTAGACAGGAACATGTTGCTGCCGATAGCCTCGTTGCCGATGTGGCCGTAAGATGCTCGGATTTTAGCATTGCTTACATACTTCTTGGCAGGCTCGAAATATGCCTCTTCAGAGATACGGTAGCCACCTGATACTGATGGGAAGAATGCCCACATCTGGTTGGCGGGGAAGCGGCTGGAGCTATCGTAGCGGCCATTGAATTCGAGAAGGTAGATGCCTTTCCAGTCAAGGTTGATACGGCCGAAGAAGCCGGCTGTAGCGCGGTGGTTGCGGCTGTTGGAAACAGACTTCTGGTCGCCTTTCTCACCGCCTGTCGTGAGGCCGAGGAACGGTTTGTTCACGTCCTGAAGCACATTTTGCGAGGCTGTAAACGTATTATATACATAGCGCTCGGCTGTTCCACCGGCCATGACTTTCAGGTTTAGAGCATCTATGAACTTATGAGAATATGTGCCATATACATTAGTGGTCCACAGATTGCTGCTGCTTGTTGCCATGCTTGCAGAGGTTCCGCTCATGCCTCTTTGCACAGACGGAGCCGAGATATTGCCGCCCCATGTGTTCCACACGGTAACAGGCAGAGCTGCTCTGCGGGCGTTATAGTTCTGCAAATCATAAGTGAAATCTGCGTGAAGAACAAAATCTTTGATAGGCTGGATATCCATATAAGCCTGCATGCGGGTGTCGGTAGCGTCATCGTGGAATGTA
This sequence comes from uncultured Muribaculaceae bacterium, assembly GCA_910578035.1. Taxonomy (GTDB): domain Bacteria; phylum Bacteroidota; class Bacteroidia; order Bacteroidales; family Muribaculaceae; genus CAG-873. The sequence continues at coordinate 16,021 of CAJTOB010000058.1, read as the reverse complement.
CCTCCTAACTTCGAATAAGCTACAGCGCTGTTACAGTCGTAGATATTGCCCTCTTCATCTTTCATATATCCGTAAGGTCCGAAATATGAACCCCAGCGCCAGCCATAAGTATAGGGGTTGCGCCAATAGTTGGGGCCGTCATAAACTTTATCGGCAAAAGAAATGCGGGTGCCTACTTTCCACCACGAGAAAATCTCTGTTGCAATATTGGCTGTAACATTGTAACGGGTCATTTCGGGGGCGTTGAAACGAAGAAGACCTTCGCGATTGTCATAGCCGAAAGCTATACGGTACTGAGTCTTGCCGCTTGTGCCTTCTACGCTGACATTATGCTTGCTTGAGGGCGCTGCATGGAACAGAATTCCGGCAACGTCCCAGTTGGCATAATACATCGCTCCCGAACCGTCCGGATTCACATAATAGTCGCCGACGTTATCCATGCTCTCGAACTTGCGCATTTCGCCATAGCCGCGCGGACCGTTGTTCTGTTTTTCCCATGCTTCGGCATAGGGCAGCATCGTGTCGAGATACATACCGAAAAGCTCGTTCTGAACGCCTTGACGGTTATTAGATTGCATAAGAGCTCTCAACTGGTTCGGTACCGAAGAATACTCCGGAAGAACGGTAGCACGGCTCCATGCGAAGTTATTTGAATATTTTACCGATACGCGGTCTTTGGTGTTTGCGGTCTTTGTTGTCACAAGGATTACACCGAAAGCAGCGCGGGTACCATAAATAGAAGAAGATGCAGCGTCCTTGAGAACTGAAATATCCTGGATATCGTCGGGGTTGATATAGGAGAGGTCGTCGACAGGCACACCGTCTACCACAATAAGAGGATTGGAGGTCTGGCCGTTGGAGAGGGTTCCGACACCACGTATCACCATTGTGGCTGTTGAGTTGATGGCACCGTTATTTGTCGTAATGTTGAGGCCCGGAACTGCACCCTGAAGAGCTTTTGCAACATCGCCGGTAGCTCGGTCGTCCATAACCTTGGCGACATCGACTGTAGATACAGCGCCGGTGAGGTTGGCACGCTTCTGGGAGCCGTAGCCGATGGCTACGAGTTCGTTGAGCTGCTCGGTGGTCGGCTCGAGGTAGACGGTCATGCCGTTGGTGGCCTTGATCAGGACTGTCTTGTAGCCTACGTAGCTGAATTCGAGGGTCTGGCCGGGGCGGACGCGGATTTTAAAGTTACCGAAGGCGTCGGTGGCTACACCGTTGCCTTTTACACCTTTCTGAACAACTGAGGCGCCGATAACCGGCTCGTTATTCTCATCGAGGACCTGACCTTCTATCATGGTCGTGGCCTCGCCCTGCTGTTGCGGTGCCGGCTCGGCGGAGGCGGTAAAAACGCCAGTCGCGGGCATTCCGGCCAACAAAAGCATAGCTGCGAATAGATGCTTTCTCATAAAGTTAGTTGGAAGATTGGATTATGTTTTGGGTTGTTTTTTCGTTGTGTAAACGTTGTTTCAAGATAATCATGGTATGAAGCCGGCGCTTCTGCCTTGGAAGCGCATTTGCAACACTATCACCTTGGGTGTCAATGGGTACACATCGATTGCGAACCCGATACGAACCGGGCTCTGCATAATCCATCATAATTGCGGGCCTGTTACCAGCCGTGAGTCATTCGAATGCTGCGTCAAGCAGTGATACGGCTTTTTCTTTCTTGCTGTTTACAATTCTGGCATATATCTGGGTGGTGCGGATTTCGGTATGGCCCAGCAATTTACTCGTTGTATAGAGGTCAGCACCCATTGTAAGGGCCATAGTCGCGAAAGTATGGCGGCTCACATGAAAAGTGACATGTTTTTTGATTCCGGCGTCTCGAGCCCAGCTGTTGAGAACGGTCATGTCTTTAGGCAGACGACAGAAGACAGGGTCGTCGTCTCTGGCTCCGCCTCTCTCCGGCATCCACCTGAGGGCCTGCTTGTTGAGCGGCAGGAACAAGGGCTGTTTGCTTTTGAACTGGGTTATATATATGTACGATTTGCCACCGCTTTCTATTACATTTTTCCATTTCAGGCCTCGTACGTCGCTGATTCTAAGCCCGCAAAAACATGAAAACAGAAACCCGTCTTTGACAGTCTGGCTGCGGCATGGTGTATCAATCAATTTTCGCACTTCGTCTACTGTCAGAAATTCGCGTGGATATGAAGCGCCTTTGAGGTGAGAGCGGTCGAAACCGGACATAGGGTTGACCCGTAGTATTTCTTCTTCGACAGCAACATTCAAGGCCGCCCTTAGGCAGCGTAGATAATTGTCGACCGTTCCTTTTGCCAATTGTGTATCTTTAGAGGTTCTGTAATCATTCATCAGATACAACATGAATCCGCTGAGCCATCTGCTGTCTATTTCGTTGAGAGAGGCATTCTTCCCGGCCTCATAATGCCTCAGAGCGAATATAGTGGTTTGAACCCAGCGTTTTGCACCACCGCGACCTCTGCCAATCTGGCGGTCGCGATAGATGTTTAGCCAGTCTATAAGGCTCATCTTGGCGCGAACGTCGTTTCTGATACCGGCTACACGGCCGGTAATATCCACGATTCTCTGAGCCTTGATGGTATAGACGGCGTCCATTGTCTGTCGGTTCTGTTCGCGCGCAGCGGCATTTATCTCAGGCACAAGGTAAAGCCTTAGATACTCGTATGTCCGTTTGCCATTTACATTTATAGCAAGATATATCGATAGATTGCCATTGGAAAGATTCTTGAAGCGTATTTTCACCGGCTCTTTAAGCCGACTGTTGCGCTTACGCTCTGCCGACGCAGCCCTAATTTTACAAGTCTTGCCTCCGCCGGAAGGTGAGCAAGCCAATCGGGCGCATTTAGTCACAGATTGCGGTATAGCGCCGGGGGGCATATTGCCGATGAAGGCGCCCAATCCTCTTTCAAGGTCTTCTCTATTTGCTATTTCCGAGAGTCTTATCTCGCGGATAGAATTTGCCTGAGCCATAGCATCGGCATTATTTTCCTCTTCGCCCGGAGTGTGATAGAGCTTTAGGAATTCGTATGAGCGCCTGCCACGGCTGTATATGTCGAGATAAATCGAATAACGCCCGCGGGCAAGCGGCTTTAAGCGTATTTTTACCGATTGTTTCAGCATCACAGAGTTTTTTGTCATAATCGTTCATTTTTGTAATGTTTTGCGCAAAAATATTCGATTGGCAAACTCTTCGAGAACCTAAAACGAACCAGTAACAGGCCTTTCGAGTAGTCCTATACCGATTCAGTAGCACAAGGCGCCCAGTCGGACTGCTGATACTCATGCATTTAGCTGTTTATTGGCAAAAAGACGCCGGCGCCCCTAAAAAAGCGCATGCTTCAATAGTGCAGAAGCATACTGCCGCTGCCGAGACACCTCTCAACAGTAAAGATTGTTAAGGAAACCCGATCTTGTGTTTTTAAACATATTTTTGGATTTTACAATTGTCAAAATGCTCTTATACACAAGCGTTACTTATCGAAACATCTGAAAAAGTAGCAGAAACGCCGAATTAGCAATTGTTAAAAAAAACTAATTAATAAAACAAGTTTAAAAACTTTGTTTAATTTTGGGCTGCATTAAAACTGCAATTCAGAGATTTAATAAACAAGTTTTAACTAATATTGTGACACATTGACCCTTATCCCATAAGATCGCACCATCAGCCTAATCGCTTCCAAGGCAGAAGCGCCGGCTTCATACCATGATTATCTTGAAACAACGTTTACACAACGAAAAAGCAACCCAAAACATAATCCAATCTTCCAACTAACTTTATGAGAAAGCATCTATTCGCAGCTATGCTTTTGTTGGCCGGAATGCCCGCGACAGGCGTTTTCAGCGCCTCCGCCGAGCCGGCACCGCAACAGCAGGGCGAGGCCACGACCATGATAGAAGGTCAGGTCCTCGATGAGAATAACGAGCCAGTTATCGGCGCCTCAGTTGTTCAGAAAGGTGTAAAAGGCAACGGTGTAGCCACCGATGCCTTCGGTAACTTCAAAATCCGTGTCCGCCCCGGAACCAATCTTGAATTCAGCTATGTCGGCTACAAGACTGTAGTGGTAAAAGCCTCCAACGGCATGACCGTCTACCTCGAGCCGACCACTGAGCAGCTCAACGAACTCGTAGCCATCGGCTACGGCTCACAGAAGCGCGCCAACCTCACAGGCGCTGTCGCAACCGTCGACGTTGCCCGCACAATGGACAGCCGTCCTGTCCAGGACGTGACCCGCGCCCTCCAGGGTGCTGTGCCTGGTCTTACCATTACGACCACAAATGGTGACTTCTCGTCGAATCCCTCAATAAAAATTCGTGGAACAGGAACTCTTTCTAATGACGCTAAATCCGATCCTCTCATTGTTGTTGATGGTGTGCCTGTAGAAGATATGTCGTTCTTAAACCCCGACGATATCGCAGATATTTCGGTGCTCAAAGATGCTTCGTCTACAGCAATCTACGGTACACGCGCAGCTTTTGGTGTAATCCTTATCACCACAAAGAAAGGTACAACTAAAGACCGTGTTTCACTGAAATATACCAATAACTTTGGCTGGAACGATGCCACCATGTATGCCAAATTCGCCAATACCGTAACAGACCTCAATACTGCGCTTCAATCATATGCCCGCGGTATCGGTTCATACGAAGTTTTTGGCATGAACTACTGGGATGTTCTTCCTTATGCCGAAAAATGGCAGGAACAGCACGGTGGCAAGCCTTATACCAGCGTTGTTGAGCTTCAGCCTTATAAGGACGATAACAATGTAGGCGACTATATTGTAACAGCTGCCGGCGCATGGATTCGCTATGCCGACTGGGATACAGGCAAGACTCTCTTCCAGACAGCTCCCTCACAGAAGCACAATGTAAGCCTCGAAGGAGCATTCGGAAAGACTACATACCGAGCTTCTTTTGGATATGACAGCAAAGAAGGCTTGATGCGCTATAGCCCTGAGAAACTTCGCCGCTACAATGCTACATTCAACCTCGATACCGAAGTATTCTCGTGGTTGAAAGCCGGCACTCGCTTCAGTTTCTCTCAGCGCGAATATAATTCGCCTGATTTGCAGCGTAACTCTTACCAGTACATGTGGCGTTTCCCGTCGTTCTTCGAAACTTATGGTTATGTCAATGATGACGATGGCAATCCCCGCTATTTCCGTAACGAAATGGGTATCCGCAGCGTTGCTCACGAAGACGAAACCATCAACACTCAGACTCGTATGCAGGCTTATATGAACGCCACGCTGCTTCCCGGCCTTACACTTCAGGCTGATTTTACATACGGTGTGATGAATATGAATAGTTCTGCTGCCCAGGTGCCCGGAACTCTGTGGAACAACTGGTCGTCGAATGCATTCGGTGTCTTCAATACCTATTCGAACACATATGCTGCTCAGAGCAACCGTCGCACTACGATGTGGAACACCAATGTGTTTGCTACATATGCCAAGACTTTTGCTGAAAACCATAATCTGAAAGTTATGGCCGGCGGAACGGCGGAACGTTGGGAGCGTAAATATTATTATGCCAAGCGCGATGGACTTCTTGACAATAGTTTGCCCAATATTAACCTGACAGATGGTGTGAACTACAATGTGAACGGGTCTCACATTCGCAACGCTACTGCCGGTTTCTTCGGCCGTATCAACTATGACTACAAGGGTAAATACCTTTTTGAAGCCAATGGCCGCTACGACGGTTCTTCCAATTTCCCTGCAAACGACCAATGGGCTTTCTTCCCCTCTTTCTCTGCCGGCTACCGCTTCTCTGAAGAAGCCTATTTCGAACCTTTGAAAAAATGGTGGACAAACGGTAAACTACGCGCTTCATACGGTCATGTAGGAAACGAGGCAATCGGCGACTATGAATTCCTTTCGACAATTGCACAGATTACCAAAGCCAAAACTCATTGGCTTAATGGCAGCGGCCAGATAATAAGCGAATTCTCATTGCCGAAACTGGTTTCGTCAACTCTTACCTGGGAACGTATCATAACCACTGATGTTGGTCTTGACCTCGGATTCTTTGATAATTCACTCAATGTAAGTTTTGACTGGTATCAGCGCGATACGCACGATATGCTCGCTCCCGGCAATCCCCTGCCTTCGATTCTTGGCGCTTCAGCTCCTAAAACAAATGCCGGCGCTCTCCGTACCCGTGGTTGGGAATTGGGTATCGGCTGGAACCACAGCTTCGGCGATGCCGACGTATATGCTAATTTCTCACTTTCTGACGCACGTACGAAAATCACTAAGTACAATTCTACCAATGGTATAATGTATTCTTATGGATATGGTTTTACTCCCGGTATGTACTATGGCGATATTGTAGGCTTTGAAACAGACCGCTATTTTGAAAAGAGCGATTTTACCGGTCAGAATGTAAACGGTTCGTGGAACTATGCAGAAGGTGTTCCTGACCAGAGCGGTCTTGAGAAACTCGCAGGTTTCTACTATGGCCCCGGTGACATCAAATACAAGGACCTCAATGGCGACGGTAAGATTGACGGTGGTAAAGGAACTCTCGATGATCATGGCGACCTCAAGGTTATCGGCAATGCAATGCCTCGCTATGAATACTCATTCCGACTGGGCGGTGCATGGAAAGGTTTCGATATCGACATGTTCTTCCAGGGTGTAGGCAAGCGCAATATGTGGGCTACCGGTTCTTTCGTTATCCCGATGGCCGCATCAAACCTCGGAACTTTCGAACATCAGCAGTCGTACAACCGCTATGTCATCGAGTCTAATGCCGACCATAAGTACTGGATTACCGACTATATCGTAGACCAGAATAATGATTATCCAAACATGGTTGCAGGTATGGGAGCTTCAGCCGGCAATATCCCCAACATTGGTCTCGGACAGGCTAACTACTATCCTCAGTCGAAGTATCTCATGAACATGGCTTATCTCCGTTTCAAAAATCTTACTTTCGGCTACACCTTGCCGGTAGATATCACTCAGAAGGCTCTTATCCAGAAAGCACGTGTGTACTTCTCTGCAGAAAACCTCTGCTTCCTCTACAACGGCGTTGGCAAATACAAGGTAGACCCTGAGCTCAACCAGACATACGCCGGTAAAACCAATGACGGTGTTGGCGGTTTCGGTCGTACCGTTCCCATGATGCGTACATTCTCATTCGGTCTTCAGGTAACATTCTAACCTAATTTCAAATAGAAAAATGAAAAAACTAAATATATTGATTGCAACAGGAATTGGAGCGGCTATGATTCTCTCTGGCTGCGATGATTTCCTTGATGATAACCGCTATCCGCTTTCTCAGCAGATTTCGACGCCTGCATTCTGGAGCAATCCCAACAACGTACAGGGCCAGATTAATCGCTTTTATGAGGAATTCTCCGGTTATGGCAACGGTAGCGGAAGTGGAAAATTCTACTTTTCATATCTCAGTGATGACCAGGCGAACGCAACAAGTTCTGCTACCATAAAGCCTTGGAACAATACAAGTGTTCCATCTTCATCCGCCCTTTGGAATGATTCATATACCATCATCCGTGGTGCAAATCTTATCATCGAAGGCGTTGAAAGCAGTTCTTTGACAGAATCTGAGAAGACCAACTTTACCGCTATCGCACGTCTGATGCGCGGCTATAAATACTATCTTCTCGTCCGTGCCTTTGGCGATGTACCTCTGGTAAAAAAGGCGCTTGACCCCTCCGACCAGGCAGAATTGTTTGGTGCACGTACCCCGAGAAACGAAGTGATGGACTACGCTCTGGAAGACCTCTCGTTTGCAGTGGACAATATTGCGACAAAGGCGTCGAAAATAACATTCAGCGCAGACCTTGCCGCTGCAATAAAAAGTGAGGTATGTCTCTTTGAGGCTTCCTATGCCAAGTACCATAAGAATGATAATTCCCGTGCAAACAAATTCTTCAACGAAGTTGTAAATGCGACCGAGCCGCTTCTCGCAAAATATCCTATCGGAAAGAACTATCAGGCAACCTATAATTCTTTCCGTGCGGAACTCACAGCCAATCCCGAAATCATCTTCATGAAGGCTTATGAAAAAGACGTTCTCATGCATTGTACTGTCGACTACACAAGCTCGTCGAGCCCGGTTGCCGGTATGACAAAGGACGCCTTCGACGCCTATCTCTTCAAAGACGGTAAACCCCTTGCTCTTACAAGTGAGAACAAGAGTGATGTCGGTGTCGTTTACCCGCGTCTTGGCGCCGACGGCAAGCAACTTACCGAAAAGAAAGGCGACGAGGAAATTCTCCTCTGGAACTACTCGATTAAAGACGCCTTGTCTGTCCGCGACGCTCGTCTGGTGCAGACTGTAGACACTGCCGTTTACTATGCCGGTCTTCAGTATCAGCGCCCCAACTCTATGCTCATGACTTCTCTCACCGGTTATGGCATCTGCAAGTTCAACAATCTTAATATGCCCGAAGAGTTCACTACAACTATAAAGAATTATACTTGCGCCCCTCTATACTGGGGTGCCGGAGTAGCTATGGACTATATCGAGGCTAAGGCTGAGCTTGGCACAATTACCGATGCCGATGTTGACAAAACTATCAATAAGCTTTTCGAACGTGCTGAACTGCCTGCTACCACAGTGGCAAAGATGACTGAAATGAATGACCCGGCAAATAATATGAATATTTCAAGCCTTCTTTGGGAAATTCGCCGTTGCCGCCGTTGCGAATTTATATTCGACGGCAACCGCTACTGGGACCTCATTCGTTGGCATCAACTCGAACTCCTCGACAACGTTAAGTATCCCAACGTTGGTCTTGGCGCCAATATCAGCGCATCGCCTGTAAGTGCTGATAATGTAAACGGCTATTACAATGCTGCAAACGGTGGTATTCGTGAATTCGAAGAACGCCAGTACCTCTATCCCATTCCCTCCGGTCAGATTCAGCTTAACGAGCAATTGACACAGAACCCCGGTTGGTAAAATCCAAGCAACTATATAGCAAAAGGCACGCCGCTCTGGTGTGCCTTTTGTCTATTTTTTGCTATTTTTGCAGTGTCAGAACTATGAGCTATAACAAATTTATTTATGAGAGCATTTTCTTTTGTTCTATTGAGCCTTATGGCCGTGGAGGCTGCATTGGGCGGTGTTGTTGGCGGCCGTGTGGCTGCTGCCGGCGGTGAGCCCCTGGCCGGTGTGCCGGTGTCGGACGGCTATCAGATTGTCTATACCGATGCCGACGGGCGCTATAGCATGGAGACCGCCAAGACCCTCGGGCTAATTTTCGTGAGCACGCCCTCGGGCTATGAGCCGGCTACATGCCACGGCAACAGGCCCGATTTCTGGCGGCTGCTCACTACGCCTGCCGATGAACCCGAGACAGTAGATTTCAAGCTTCAGCCGGTAGATGACAGCCGTTTTGCCTTCGTCGCTATGGCCGACAATCAGATAAGCAACCGTCATGGCGAGGTGAACTGCTTTGTCAATACCACGGTGCCCGATGTCAATGCGACTCTCGATTCGCTCCGCACGGTCGGCCTGAATCCGTTCGTGATTCTTCTTGGCGATCAGGCCCACGATTGCTACTGGAAGTCGAACCGCTACGGTCTGCCGCAGGCCTACAGCGATATCGAGCGTATCGATGCACGCGTCTACAGCGTGATGGGCAACCACGACCACGACCCGACGGCGATGAACGATATCGACGCCGGTGCCGAATGGCGCCGTTTTGTCGGCCCGGAATATTACTCGTTCGACAAAGGCGGAGTACACTTCGTGGTGCTCGACGATGAAGAGATAGTGGAGAACGGCCCCACTCTGAGCAAAGACGGCGAGTGTGTCTACAAAAACAAGGTGCGCGAGCCGCAGATGGAGTGGCTTCGCAAAGACCTCGAGCGGGTAGACCCCAGAACGCCCGTCGTTCTGGCTATCCATGCGCCTCTGTTGCCGTCGCCGGGCATGGACGCTGAGTGGCGTCTGGTCAACGGTGCCGATGCCGCCCTTCTGGCAAAATTCGACCATGTCGAAATCATTTCGGGCCACACGCATATCAGCTATGCGGCCGAAAAAGACAATATGCACGAAACCAACTATGGTGCCGTTTGCGGCTCATGGTGGCTCAACGCCCGTGTGGACCTCGGAAACGACAATAATCTCTGCCGCGAGGGCACGCCGTCGGGCTATGCCGTGTGGGATTTCGACAATGGCCGCTTCAGCAACTATTTCAAGGGCACAGGCTATGACCGCAGTGTGGTGATGCGCATTTACGACCTCGACAAAGTAGAAATCGACAACGAGCAGATTGCCGCCGAGTTTGCTCCGGGGCGCAAGAAAACCAACGAAATTCTCGTAAACGTATGGGGCTATGGCCCTGGCTGGAATGTAGAGATTTTCGAGGGCAAGAAAGCGCTTAAGGTCGAGCGTGTCCGCTCTAAAGACCCCTTGTTTCTGGAATCGTGCCCGGTGCCGTATGTAGCGCTCGGCAACGAGCTTATCGGCACTGTGCGCCCCGTCTTCTCATGGCATTTCTTCAAGGCCCGCGCATCGCGCCGGCATAGCGAAATCACCGTGAAAGTCACCGACCGCTTCGGCCGGACATATGAGGAAAGGATAGGAAGGTTAGGAAATTAGGAGAGTAGGGGCTTATGGGAGTAGGAAGAGAGGGGATTGGGAGCAACCTTTGATATCTTGCCTTCCAAAATACCTGTCTACTCCAAAATCTCTGGCTTATAATGAATCAAGGGGGAACGGGCGGTGTGCTCGTTCCCCCTTGGCGGGTTATATGAGGAGTGATGGGGATTTATTCATAGTCCATGCCCATGTAGTGCTGATAGGGGTGGTCGCATGCAGGGCACTCTTTGGGCGGAGTGATGCCTTCGTACTCATATCCGCATACGAGGCATTTCCATGTAATTTTCTTTGAGCGTTTCCATACGGTTCCTTCCTCTACTTGTTTGAGATAGTGAAGGAAGCGTTTGCGGTGCGATTCCTCGATTTTGGCGATTGCGCGGAAATGGCCTGCGATTTCATCGAAACCTTCTTCTTCGGCTACTTTAGCTGCTGCTGTGTATAGTTTTACACCTTCGAATTCTTCTTCGCGTGCTGCGGTGGCAAGATTTTCGGCCGTAGTGCCTATCACACCGGCATCTACGTCGAGGGGCACCTGTACCGAGCCTCCCTGAAGGAATTTGAAGTAGACTTTTGCGTGGCGTAGCTCATTGGCGGCAGTTTCTCTGAATACTTCACCGATAGGGAAGTATTCTTCTTTGTCAGCCTGAGAGGCGTAGAATGTATATCGTGAATATGCAGCCGATTCAGCCATATAGGCGGTCACAAGATTTTTTTCAGTGCGTGTGCCTTTGATGTCTTTTGCTTTTGTCATATCAGAGAGTTTTTTACTTGAGTCTGCTATAAAAACAGAAAACCGCGTCCAATGGTTCGCGGTTTTCTGTTTTTTATATGCTTTGTCAGTCTTCCGAATGATATTCAATCAGCCCCGGCATGGAGTAGCGTGTTATTTTTGCTATTTCGGCTCCGTAATCCGCAGCGGCTTTCAGAAGTATGTCTTTGAAGAGCACACACGTCGACCCGACAAAGCATATCGGATTCTCCTTATATGGATATGCCCATATATTTCGGGTGAAGAAGCGCATGAAAGCATCGTATATGAGGTCGTAGACATATTTTTCGCCGATATGTTCGGCCAGAAAAGCTGAATACCGCGATAGCGTGCGGCTTGGGAGGGGGTTGGTGTAGACTTCGTCCATGAGCATATTGGGCGTCACTGCGTATTTTTCATAGAATGCACGCGACAGAGAGGCCGGCGCGAGGTCCTTGAGCATATCGGCTATGAATGTCTTGCCCAGATAGGCTCCCGAGCCTTCGTCGCCGAGAATAAAGCCCAGGGGCGACACCGTTTTCACGATTTCCGAGCCGTCGTAGAGACAAGAGTTTGATCCCGTGCCGAGTATGCAGGCCAGGCCGGGCTTGCGCACCAGAAGGCCGCGGGCGGCGCCGAGAAGGTCGCTCTGCACGGTTACGGGGGTCTTGAACTGTGCCACCAGCGACGATTCCATTATCTTGTTCTTCTCTTTCGAGGAGCATCCTGCACCGTAGAAGTACACGTGGTCCCAGCGGCGCCGGAAGAAAGCTTCAGGCAGCTCCAGACGCACTGCGTGCGATATCTCGCGGCGCGTCTGGAAGAAAGGGTTGAGGCCGGTGGTGAAAGCGTGCTCGACGATTTCAGTACCGTCGACCAATGCCCATTCTGTGCGTGTGCTGCTGCTTTCGGCTATTATTTTCATTTCTTTTTCGAATCTATGTCTTTGAGTAGGCTCTCTACGGCATCGCGCAGCTGTGCGTCTTCGCCGGCAACGATGCCTTCGGGAGTGTTTTCAACCTTGATGTCGGGCTCAAGTTGCTGGTTCTCGAGTACAGAGCCGTCGGCAAGGCGGTAGCCTACAACGGGAATGCCGAATACCATCGTCGGGTCCTGCATGCGCACCCAGTTGACCGATGTCATGGTGCCAGGCACTGGCATGCCGACAGTCTTGCCGAGGCCGCGGTGGCTGTAGACCCAGGGGGTGCCGTGAGCGTTCGAGTAGCAGGCTTCTGCCATAACCATGACAGACGGCTTGTTCCAGCGGCGCGATGGCATGTCGCAGGTAGCCTCGCCGCGGATTTCCTGTGTGAAGTATTTTTCGCCGCTGAAGAGCACTTCGATGTCTTCGTGAAGGCGGCCGCCTCCATTCCAGCGGATATCGATTACTACGCCCTCGCGGTCGTTATACTTGCCGAGAAGGTCGGAGTAGACCTTGCGGAAAGAATTGTCGTCCATCGACGAAATGTGTACGTATCCAAGGCGTCCGCCCGAAAGACGGTCGACATCGGCTGCACGCTGCTTCACCCAGCGGTCGTAGAGCAGGGCGCTGTGGCGTGCCGAGCTTACTGGACGCACAACGATGTCCTTGGTCTTGCCGTCGGTGCCTGTCACTGTGATGAGTGTACGCTTGCCTGCGGCATCGGCGAGCAGACGGTCTACTGGCATTTCGGTGCTTACGGCCTCGCCGTTGATCTTTTCTATCACTGCGCCGGGGCCGACAGCCTCGTCGATGTTATAGAGCGGGCCTTTTTCGAGGATTTCGGCTATACGCATGCCCTTGCCGGTGTAGCCGAGGTCGAAGAGCACGCCCAGACTGGCTGTGCGTTCCGACATTTCGGCCGAGGGAGCGCCCTGGTAGCGGCCTCCTGTATGGCTCACGTTGAGTTCGCCGAGGATTTCGCTGAGCATTTCGGCGAAGTCGTAGTTATTGTTGATATGTGGCAGGAATTTGCGATAGTGGGCAGTCATTGCCGGCCAGTCGATGCCGTGCATATCTTTTGTGTAGAAGCGTTCGCCTTCCTCGCGAGCCATGTAGTCGAACATAAAGGCGCGTTCGGCCGCGGGGTCGAGCACTTTCTCTACGCGATATGAGATAGGCTTTATATTGTCGCCGAATTTATTGAGCGAGCCGCCGAAGAGGAATATTGTCTTGCCGTCGGCCGACTTGTCGAAGTATGCCGATTCGGGGTGCTTGCGCTTCATGGAGAGATTTTCCTTCTCGAGGTCGTAATCCCAGATGAACGAGCCATTGTCGGCGCTCGATATGAAGTAGAGGTGCTTGCCGTCGGAGTCTACTATCTGGTCGCGGAGGTCGGTCGACATAGGCGTGATGCGTACCTGGCGATCGCTCAGGCCGTCGTATTCAACCTTGATAATAGTGTCGTTTTTCTCCTTCTTGCCGCCGTTCTTCAGCAGTTCGCGCTCTTCTTTGGGGAGCATGAAGCGGTCGTAGGCATCGCGGTTCATGAAGACGAAGAAAACGTCCATCTGCGAGCCCCACGAAGCGTGGTTGCGCATGCCGAGGCGCTCTGTCGAGAATGCGAGCGCGTCGCCGCCCATAATCCACTTCGGTTCGGCGTCGAAATAGCCGCTGTTGGTTATGTTGGTGAGTTTTCCGTCTTCGACGTTGATGATAGCCACGTCGGAATACGGGTCGTGCTTGCGGTCGATAATCTCGAGGGCAAGCCAGCGCGAGTCGGGCGACCATGTATAGTAGAAGCGTCCGTTGCGCTGGCGGTGGGTGGAGCCGTCGGTGAGCATTGTCACCTTTTTCGACTTCATGTCCATCACCGCGAGTTTGGTGCGGTCAAGTATAAAAGCCAGTTTCTTGCCGTCGGGCGACAGTTGTGCTGCTGTTCGCTCATGGCCGTCGGCCTTGAATACGGGCTCTTCCTTGATGAGAGTGGCGTGAGCGAGGTCCGGCTCTTCGCCGGCGCGTGCTATTGTGGCGCGATATATGTTGGCTTTGCCGTCGCGTTCAGAGGTGTAGTAGAGTGTGCTGTCATTGCCCCACGAAAGGTCTGATTCGGCCTCGGGGGTATCGGAAATCTGCTTGGTAGTGGCATATTCCATCGGTGTTACGAATACATCGCCGCGATAGAGGAACGCCACGAGCTTGCCGTTGGGCGAGGCCTGTGCACCTGTGGCGCCGCGAGTGCCGCCTATCTTGCGGAGTTCGTCGGCGAAGTCACCCTTGATGCTTATAGGAGTCTTTACGGGCTTTGTGCCGTCGGTCATAGTATATATCTCGCCGTCATAGGTGAAGGCCATCGTGCCGTTGTTGGCGCGAGAGAGGAATCGCACGGGGTGAGTCTTGAAAGCAGTCACAGGCTTGGCTGCGTCATAATTGCCGTTTTCGGCGCGGTATACGTTGAGGCTCTTGCCGGGAGTGCGCTCGCTCAGGAAGTAGATGGCCTTGCCGTCGTCTACAGGGCTGAGGTCTTCGCCTGCGCGGTCTATAAGGCGTTCATGTTTGCCGGTGGCGGGAGTGTAGCGCCAGATATCGCGCGTCACGCTCGAAGTGTGATGCTTGCGCCATACGTCCTCGAAGCCTTTCACGTCTTCATATACGAAACTCTTGCCGTCGGGAGCCCACGACAGATTGCGGGCCGGTGTTGCCAGATACTGACGCGCCGCACCACCCTTGGCCGGAACGGCATACAGTTCGGTGAGACGCCCCGAAGGGAACTGGGCGCTCGATGCCGGGTCTTGAATCGCAGCCGAGAAGAGCACTTCCTTGCCGTCGGGTGTGAAAGCCTCGGGCAGTTCGGAGGCTGAGTTATAGGTAAGACGGTTCCATGTGCCCGACGAGCCGTCGGCAGCTACCGTGAAGATATCGAAATTGCCGTAACGGTCTGATGCGAATGCAATCGTCTTTCCGTCGGGGCTCCATACGGGCAGCTGTTCATATGACGGCTGCGATGTGAGGCGTGTGGCCTCGCCACCGGCGGCAGGCACAGTGAAGATGTCGCCCTTATATGTAAACGCAATGCGCGAGCCGTCGGGCGATATTTTTACATCGCGCAGCCAGAGTGGAGCTTCTGCTGCTGAAGCAGAAAGAGCCGAGGCTGCCAGAAGCATCAAAACTATCTTTTTCATATATTGCAGGATATGTATTATCTGCAAAGATACGAATTTATTTGGATTTTGCGGAGCCTTAGTTTCTTGGAGGCAGTAAAATAAAAACGCCCGGCAGCAGTGTCGGACGGTCTGATAAATGTTGAAACGAAGTTGATTTTCTCACCGGGTCTGTTGCCAGGCCCGCTGCAAGGGGCTTCTCAGCACCACTTGTTCATGTCGGGCGAGTAGAGTGTCGCACTCGCTTTGCAATACCATACTAAGGCTTTTTTGACTATTCTAAGCATAGCATCCGAAATTAGTAAAACAATCTTTAATAATATATACTTTGTTACCTATTGTCGAGGCCTCTGCTGCGTGGCCTCATTCCTAAAACGATGCAAAGTTACGAAAAGTTTTTAAAACATGCTAAAAAATCATGTTATAAAACATGTTTTTAACATTTGTCTCGTAGCGTTGAAAATGTATCGTGGTTAATATCAGTTTGATACGGAGTATGGCGATTATCGTCTAAAGGCAGTCTGCAAGACCCCCAAAAAATGAGGAGCCGCACCTTGATGGTGCAGCTCCGTCTGTGTGATTTTGCCGTGTTTTTATGCGTTTTTCACCTTTTCAACTACAGCG
>CAJTOB010000057.1 GCA_910578035.1 uncultured Muribaculaceae bacterium | reverse complement strand
TAAATACTAATATATTAATCGCAGTGGTTGGATTTTTATCGCACCACTACTAATGGAAAATAAAGAAATGACAGGCCTTGATTATGCCGGAGGCAAAATCAGTCGGATTTTTTCAAAAATGTTCTTTCCGACTTTATTAGGACTTATTTTCAATGCTCTGATTACTATTATAGACGGCATATTCGTCGGACAAGGCGTCGGGCCGGACGGCATAGCGGCGGTAAACATCATAGCGCCATTGTATATGGTAGTTACAGGATTGGGGCTTATGTTCGGCATGGGCTCGTCTGTGATTGCAGGCATAGCGATAGCACAGGGTGATAGTCGCATGGCCAGTGTCAACACTACACAAGCCTGTGTGCTGTCGGCGGTGCTGATTACGGTGCTGATTGCCATTCTGCTTGTTTTCAAAGAGGAGACGGCCCGGCTACTTGGTAGTTCGGACGCATTGCTCGAAGGGGCCATGGATTATCTGACATGGATAATTCCCGGCATGTTCTTTCTTATATTCGAATGCATCGGCATGATGGTGATACGCCTGGACGGTTCGCCGAAGTTTGCCATGTACTGCAATATCATACCGGCCGTTATAAATATCGCTCTTGATTATTATCTGGTCTTCCCCTGCGGTATGGGTGTGAAAGGCGCAGCGATAGCGACCTCGGTGAGCATAATGATTGGCTCGGTGATGGTTTTTGCTTATTTCACACGTTTTTCGTATGTCATAAAGTTCATATGGAGTAAAACCGGGTTCTTTTCTAATACATTGCGTCAGATCCAAATCGGGTCATCGGCATTTATCACGGAAATAGCGATGTCTGTGATGATGTTGACAGGCAACTATGTGTTCATGAAATATTATGGAGACTCAGGGGTAGCCGCATTCAGTATTGCCTGCTATCTGTTTCCGCTGATGTTCATGATGAGCAATGCTGTAGCCCAGTCGGCACAGCCAATAATCAGTTATAACTACGGCGCAGGCGCCTCAGCCCGTGTAGCGGCTGCATTCCGTCTGAGCCTCAAAGTAGCGGCTGCCTGCGGCATCATATCATGCCTGTCGATAGCACTTGGAGCCAACGCAATTGTGTCGCTGTTCATTTCGCCTGATTGTGAAGCCGGACGTCTGGCCATATACGGTCTTCCCAAATATTCCGTCTGCGCCGTCTTCTTTGCCGTCAACATTTCATTTATCGGTTATTATCAAAGCATAGAAAAGGCACTGAAGGCTATGATATTCACGCTGATGCGCGGAATCATAGTCTTAGTGCCGATGTTCTATATACTTCCGGCTGTTTTTCCCGGTAGGGGTGTCTGGGCGGCCATACCGGCGTCGGAAATAATCACTCTCGCCGCCATCAGCCTCAACTACGCTTATCTGAAATATCGCGAATAAGCTTATTCTGCATTCTGGCGAAGCCAGTCGGTGCGTACTTTGTCGGGAAGATGTGACACCTTGAAGTCCGAGAACGTAGCTTTGAAGCCATCGCCGTCGGGACATGCGGCAAACATGCCAATTTTCACTGGGTGATTGGCCTCAAGCCATGCGTTACGCATCATGCGGTATTCCTTATCGTCGAATGAATAGAATATTTCGACGGCATCAAGGCGTCGGACAGCTTTAATCCAGATGTATTCCACAGGCCGGTCGAGAGCTATCACACTCCAGTCGGAGGTCTTGTGGCTCACGACGGTGCTTAGATTGTACTTTCCGTCGACATACTCTATGCCTGTCTTGATATAATTTTCATGGTCGAGGCGTATCATCATGCCGGCTTGGTCAAACCTCACCTTATAGTCACCTGATATTTTCACTTTTGCTTCAAATTCACCGCCATATTCGGCATAATAGAAGGGTGCGTCGTCGACAGTGAACCCATAGTGCGAAATGCGCCAGTAATCGCTTTTTGGAGTCACATCCATTGTCAGTTTTCCGTCTTCGACAGCCCATGATTCCGGCTCATTGAACCAGTTCATTTTTTCGAGGCTCTGGGCATTTGCACAGATGCCCGCAGATATGCAAAGTGCAGTCAATAATATATTTTTCATCTTTCCAATAACCACTATTTTTATTATCTTTGCAAAGGTAAGAACTTCTAACAAAGCCGGCAATGGCTAAAAATAACCATTTTGGCAAATAATTTCTGCAAACTCGATTCGCTTCTAAAGGAACAGGCCATGCATGATTCAGGCCGAACCTTTCCTGATGTCTACGGATATGCCCGCAGCATGTCTGAGGTCGAAAATGTAGTAGCTGTCGTTAGCGACCTCAGTCTGGGCACAAGCAAGATATTCAACGGCGCTTTTGCCGAAGTGCTTGGGATTTCCGATTACAGCGAAGAAAACTCAATATGGGAGAAGAAGATATTGTCGCTAATGTCCGCGCACGAACGTGAAGAGAAGTTTATCGCCGAACTGCGTTTTTTTCACTATCTGAGGCGGCTTGGCCCAAAACGCCGGCACTATTACCTTATGAGCAAACTCAGGCTCTCGGCCGGCGGCGAAAAGAGCATTGATGTGCTGCATCGAATGTATTATATCTATGATGACGCAAGCGGTTCTGTCAGATTCGCAATATGTCTATACGGGCCGCTGTCGGTAGACTTCAAGGGCAAAAGTGCGGCAGTAAATTCGTTGACAGGTGTAAGCGAGGAGCTTACCTCGTCCGGAGACTCATGCATACTCAGCCATCGCGAACGGCAGATTCTGGCACTTATTGACTCTGGCATGAAAAGCAGGGAAATCGCAGAGCATCTATGCATCAGCACACACACCGTGAGCCGACACCGGCAGGAAATTCTGGGCAAGCTGAAGGTAAAAAACTCAATCGAAGCATGCAGGCTTGCACGCTCGATGCGCATGATATAAGTTATGAACCAATGATTTCAAGGCATCAGGCCGTCGTCGTTGAAGGACAGATAGCCGGTTGAACCGACTACAATGTGATCGAGAACGCGGATATCGAAGTAGCGGGCGGCATCTGCAATGCGTTTAGTAAGGGTAATATCCTGCTGGCTCGGTTTGAGCTGGCCTGAAGGATGGTTATGGAATAGAATCATGGCAGAAGCCTTTGCAAGGAGGGCTTCGCGCATAATCAGTCTTATGTCCACAACGGTTTCGGTGAGACCGCCCTGCCCTGCTTTGAACTCGCGGAGCGGCTTAAGATTGCGCTTCAGTAGCAGAACCCAGAATTCTTCATGGTCAAGTTCGCTCATACGGTGATACATATAGTTATACGCAGCCTGCGAACTCGTCATCTGGGGGTCATCAAGAACTACGGCATCGGCAGCCGCTCGGGCACCGAGCTCGAGCGCGGCAATGAAAGTGAGTGCTTTTGCCGGCCCGATCCCTTTATGGCGCTTCATAAACTCTCGGGCGTCCATAGCGGTTACTTTCGAAAGATGGCCCTTGTACTCATCAAGAATCTCGGAACAAAGCTGAACAACACTTTTGCCTTTTATGCCTGTTCCGAAGATAATTGCCATCAGTTCGGCGTCAGAAAGGCTTTTTATACCTTCCCGAAGCGCTTTTTCGCGCGGACGGTCTTCTTCGGCCATCTGGGCAATGAGAAGACCGCTATTATAGCCGTCAGTACTCATTTGCCTTTGCGGATTGAGATTTCCTGATCTATATCGCGTCCTTTTCCGAGCAATATTTTACTTGTATAGGCCTTGATGAAGCCGAGACCATAACCGCCAAGCTGTATAATAGCAGCCGGAACGGCAAGAAGCGCCACTTTCAGCGAACGGGTGCTCACCAACGCACCTATGAATATCGCAGCAAAGTAAACGCCGAGAGGCAACAAGAACCAGGGCGATACAAAAATGCCGAGCAGAATCAAAGCTATCGAACCGAGCACAAAAGCAGCCGGGAGAAGATGAACAGCCTTCAGCGAACCGGGGTAAAGCAATTTAAGGGTCACACGCGACATACCGAAGACATAAACCTGGCGGAAGAATTTGCGAAAGTCGACACGACGCTTGTGCCACACTGCAGCCGCACGTATAAGCCCTATGCTGAACCCGGCCTGCCGTATGCGCGTACTCATGTCGATATCCTCGGAGAACATTTCGCGAAACCCGCCAACTTTTTCGTAGACCGCACGACTGAAACCCATATTGAATGTACGCGGCGTGAATTTTTCGAGACTTACCTTGCCGCCGCGAATGCCGCCGGTGGTGAGAAAGGAGGTCATCGAGTAATTTATAGCCTTCTGGGTGTCGCTAA
The DNA here is from genome assembly GCA_910578035.1 of uncultured Muribaculaceae bacterium. GTDB lineage: Bacteria > Bacteroidota > Bacteroidia > Bacteroidales > Muribaculaceae > CAG-873. The sequence goes on along the minus strand of CAJTOB010000057.1, from coordinate 15,355 downwards.
AAGAATCGTTTGCCGCATCGGGGCCCCCGAAACAGTCGAGCGGACGAACATCGAGCTCAGCCGAAAGCACCTCGAAATAATTGGGAGGTATAACGCAGTCCGAGTCGAAAAATATGAAATAATCGCCGGTAGCACGCTCCATCGCATAGTTGCGTGCTATGGAGCGGCCTTCGTTTTCCTTGTAATAATAACGGGCATTCAGACCACGGTATTCCACTGCATTCTTTACAATAGCCTCACAGGGCTCTGTCGAACCATCTTCGGTTATAACAAGCTCGAAATTCTTGCAAGTCTGCGCAAGGAGGCTCTCCACAAGGTCGTCGACCTCGGCCTCGCGGTTATAGGCCGGTACAATTATTGAGAAGCGCGGTGCCATCAGCTCATGCGGTTTTTATAGTCGTCGTAATCAAAGCGGCGCAGATATTCGCACTCGCCGCCTGTGCGGCATAGCACGAGATCGGGGTGATGCACACCGTTGAACATAGTTGTCTTAACTGTCGTATAGTGGTTCATATCGCAGAGAGTGATGCGGTCGCCTATTTTCAGCGGTTGTGCAAAATAATATTCACCCATAAAGTCGCCACTGAGACATGAATTGCCACCGAGACGATATGCGACGCCTGTAGACTTCTCTGCGGGCACCTCTTCGCGGAGTGCCGGCCGATAAGGCATTTCAAGAGTATCCGGCATATGACAAGCGAAAGATACATCAAGAATAGCCGTCGTTACGCCGTCGTTGCAGACTATGTCAACAACAGAAGCTACCAAATCTCCCGTACGCCATGTGAAGGCACTGCCAGGTTCCATTATCACGCTGAGATTAGGGTAACGCCGGCGAAACCCTTTTATAAGCCCGATAAGATGCTCTGTGTCGTAGCCCTCGCGGGTCATAAGATGGCCTCCGCCGAAATTGACCCATTTAAGCGAGGGCAGAAGATGACCGAACGATGCCTCAAATGCCGCCAATACCTTCTCCAAGTCGTAGCTCGTAGATTCACAGAGCGCATGAAAATGGAGCCCTTCGACACCTTGCGGCACACCGTCGGCAAGAGCCTCAGCGTCTACGCCGAAACGCGAACCGGGCAAAGCGGGGTTGTAGAGGTCTGTATCGATGACAGAGCATTTTGGGTTCACCCGCAGACCGGCACTGGCTTCTGATTTAGCGACTTTAGCAGCGAATCGCTCATATTGACTCAGGGAGTTGAACGTTATATGAGAACTCAGCCGCAGAAATGTATCGATATTTGAATCTGTATAGGCCGGCGTAAATGAATGTATCTCACCTCCCATATATTCGGAACCGAGCATAAGTTCATTCACAGAACTTGCCGTACAGTTGCGGCAGTACTCCCTCACGATATCGAAAGTACGCCATAAAGCGTTGGCCTTGAAGGCCATGATAATATCAGCCCCTGATTCGCGTCCTACACGGCTTATCAGCTCGAGATTGGCTCGCAGACGGTCTTCATACACAATGAAAAAGGGGGTTGGGAGCTCTTTTTCTGTCATATTATCTTGAATTTAGCGAATTTAAGCAATAATTTTCTGGTCTGCCCGTCGGAATCGAAACGGACAGCGATACGATGGTCGGGGCTATCGGTATCTATCGTCTCAATTACACCTTCGAAAAATGTAGGGTGAAAAATACGCATTCCTACCGACAAATCCGCAGCTCGGTGCATATCGCAGCCCGTCGTATCCTTCTTAGACCCGGGAGCCGGTGCAGGAGTTTCAGAAATCACAACCCGACTAGGCTGAGGCGATGGTTCGGGGCGCTGATATGACGGCTTCGGACGGTCGTAGCCGTTGCGTGAAGCCCCGGCGATAGAACGCAGGAAACGACGGTCAATGTCGGCAATAAATCGCGATGGCAGACGGTTTGTAGGCTGGCCGTTGACAGTGCGACGGGCGGCATAGCTTATCATGCAGAAGCGACGGGCACGGGTGACAGCCACATACATCAATCGACGCTCCTCTTCTATTTCTGAATTGGTCTTGCACATGCCCGACGGGAATAAATCTTCCTCGGCACCGACAATAAACACACAATCGAACTCAAGGCCTTTTGCCGAGTGAATTGTCATCAGAGTTATGGAGTCATCGCCAGCCTCGGTTGTATCCTGGTCTGTCAGAAGCGACACTTCCGCCAGAAAATCTGTCATGCCGATGCGCTCACTACCCTGCTCCAATGCCGACTTCGTAAAATTATCTACGGCATTCACAAGTTCGAGAAGATTATCACGCTTACTTATGGTCTCAGGCGTGTTCTCGCTCATATACTCTTTGAGCAGGCCGGTGCCTTCATAGATTTTTTTTGCGAGTTCGGCCGCATTGTTTACCTCTGCCTTGCGCACGAACGAAGATATCAAGGAGGCAAAACCATTAAGTTTTGTCAGCGTGCCCTTGTTCACGCTCAGACCGGCGGCTTCCGGGTTGAGGAGGACGCGATATATGCTCGTATCGGCTGCGACAGCGGCAGATACAAGTTTTGCTACAGTTGTCTCGCCTATTCCTCGCTTCGGTGTGTTGATGACACGACGCAGAGCCTCGTCATCATCAGGATTCACGGCAAGCCGGAAATAGCTCACCGCGTCTTTTACCTCCTTTCGCTGATAGAAAGCAAGCCCTCCGAATATGCGGTAGGCAAGATTGCGGTTACGCAGAGCCTCTTCGAGAACTCGGCTCTGCGCATTGGTGCGGTATAGAACTGCAACCTCGCTCAGAGGGCATTTATAGCGCATTCGCACCTGGGCTATACGGGCCGCAACGGCATATGCCTCTTCATACTCGTTGAACGACTGCACGACTTCTATCAACTCGCCGGCGTCATTGTTGGAGAATACCTGCTTGGGAATCTGCTCATGGTTGGCCGCTATAAGCGAATTTGCCGCTCCGATAATATTTCTGGAAGAGCGGTAATTTTCCTCGAGCTTAAAAGTGCGCTGTTCCGGAAATGTCTTTTTGAAATCGAGTATATTGCGGATATTGGCTCCGCGGAAAGAATATATGCTCTGGGCATCGTCGCCGACCACACACAACTGTTTTTTAACGCCGCAAAGCTGCCGCACAATAAGATGCTGCGCGAAGTTGGTATCCTGATACTCATCTACAAGCACATAGCTGAAATAATTGCTGAAATGCTGGAGCACATCGGGATTATCGCGGAAAAGGACATTGGTGTAATAGAGCAAATCGTCGAAGTCCATGGCACCGGCAATACGGCATCGGTCGCGGTAGATTCTGAAAATCTCGTGTATACGACCACGCCCGGCGTCGGCATCGCTCCGCACAAGGGCTCTGTCGGCCGCGTAGTCTTCGGGCGAATACAACTGGTTTTTCGCAAACGAGATAGCCGCCGCCACTTGTCCGGGCCGATAAATCTTGTCGTCAAGATGAAGCTCGCGGATTATACTTTTTATCAGCGACTTCGAATCGGCAGAATCATATATCGTAAAATTAGATGTGAAACCGATTCGCGAGGCATTCATTCGCAAAAAACGCGAAAAGATGGAGTGAAAGGTTCCCATCCACAGTCTTGACGCAATATCATCGCCTACAAGAGTGCAGATGCGTTCGCGCATTTCGCGGGCAGCCTTATTGGTAAATGTGAGCGCAAGAATATGATTCGGATAGTGCCCGTTCTCCAGCAGATGGACTATCTTGTATGTAAGCACACGGGTCTTGCCGGAGCCGGCGCCCGCAATTACCAGTTCCGGCCCGTCGAGATATTCGACGGCCGCACGCTGCTGCGCATTCAGTTGCGAAAGATAATCTTCTGCGACCATGGCAACTATCTGAACTGATTGATTTGCTGCATATACTCGAAACCGGCCTCTGCAAGAGTCTTCTCGAGGCCGGCACGATCTAAATCCATATCGTCGCAAAGGGCGTCGAGGCTACCATACTCGTCACGTAGTTTGGTGTTTATATAGCTTAAAAGGATAAACGGGTCTTTTGGTAAATCCATATGCAAAGATGAAAATTGCCCGCAAACGCGCTCAGACGTTGCGCGCAAGAAATTTATTGATATTCTCTCCAAGCCAAAGACCGCCTATAATCAGCAGTATGCCGGTGCAGCCAAGGAGTGTAATCTTCTCTCCAAGAACAACGGCCGATACCAAAAGGGTCACTATAGACTGAAGATACATGTAATTATTGGCCTTTACAGCTCCGACCTGCCGCACCGTCAAAGCCCATAGTACATATGCAGCTGTCGACGCGCCAAGCCCGAGGAAAAGCAGATTTCCATACACTTCGGGGCGCGGGAGCGCTTCAAGCAAGTCAACGGTATCGCGCTCAAACATGAGGAAGGGCACTGCTGTCACCAAGCCATAGAAAAATGTCTTTCTGGTTATGAACCATACATCGTAACCGGCATTGAGACGTCGAAGCACCAACGAATAGACAGCCCAGCTGAATGCAGCCGCAAGCGACAGAAAATCGCCGAGGGGGCGCACTTCAAGCGACGAAGAACTATTAAAGACAACACAAGCCACGCCCATTATGGCTATGGCCGAGCCTACCCATGTGCCGACGCCGAGTTTTTCTGTCTTATAGACAAGTGCCACAAGAAGAGCCGTCACCAAAGGCGACATCGACGTGAGCAATGAAACATTTGTTGTCAGAGTATATTCCAGAGCCGTATTCTCCGCAATAAAATATAAGGAGCCTGCACAGAGACCGCAGACGGCAAAGAGAGCTTCATCGCGCAGACTTTGAGCGAACAGTTTCCTGTGATTCAGGCATAGTACAATGGCATAAGCCAGCAGAAAACGGAGAACGTAGATTTCCACAGGCCCGAGTCCGTTGTCAAGCAACACCTTCGATGAAACGAAGGAATAGCCCCACATTGATACCGTAATGATACCGGCAAGGTGACCTATAATTGTGCCACCAAGCATTTTTGATCGGTTTTTTATGCTTGACATATGCTTTTCTTTTATTAAGTGCAAATTTAGCAAATTTTCGCCAAATCCAAAAAACGGCGCCCACAAGCTTGGTCTTGCGGGCGCCATAGATATTGTTTGGTTCTTAGCTTGATTAGAAGAGGGGGAAAGAAGAGTCCGTATCTACGTATTTCTGGCGGAAATTATCGTTGGTCATACACAGCATAAGTATGCCTTGAATAAACGTGATGATACTCCAGAGGCCGCAGGTGATGATATACAGACCGATAGTTATCAGACCGGCTCCGGTCTTTCCAAGATAGAAATACTGGACACCGAGCCAGCCAAGGAAGATAGCCAGCAAGGCAGTCACACCGCGGCTCTTGCCGTCGGGTCCGCAGTCGAACATATTGTTCGAATTATTTGATTCGAATATCGGAGGAGGAGTCTGCTGATAATCGCTTTTTGCAAAGTTGTGGCCGCAGTTGGAGCAGAACTGCGCGTAATCTTCGTTATACTGTTTGCAAACCGGGCATTGTTTCATTGTGAAAAGATATTATTGTGGTTTATTATTGTTCGTTGAGTATGTTTCGCCTCTCAATATTGCCGCACGGGCATAAAATTCGGGAATACAGGCCGCGTCCAACAGCCATTTCGGCCGATGAGACTCATCGGTTTGCCCGCTCCAGTCATGGTAATAAAGTCCGGCCTTATCGCGGCAGTTATCCCATGCAAAATCAAGTCCTTTAAGAACTTCATCGACATATCTGGAATCGCCTGTAATATCATAGAGGTCTTGATATCCACGGAAGAGGACGAGATAGAACCATGGCAGATTCTCTGCATAGGGTATTCCGTCGGCATTATGCTTCACAAAAGTTTTATAACTGCCTTCCGCAAGAAATTTAGCATCATCGAGATACTTCTCGTCGCCTGTATGCCTGTATAGGCTTGCCGCAGCCTGAAGAAGTGTGCCAGTGTTGTAGGTGTAGAGATCGGGGCAGACAGCGGCGGCAGTCGTACTCCAGGAGTTCCACACTACCCCATTTTCAGGGTCTTTGAGGTATTTGTCAATCCAGTCATAGAACTTGGTTCCGGTTTCAAGATAATAAGGGTCGCCAGTTGCCTCATACAGTTTAAGGGCAAGCACCATGGCTTTTCCGTTGGAGCATGCAGGCTTCTGGTCGCGGACGCCTTCAAGCCACGAAACACCGCCATCGAAATCTTCGCTCCAGCCGCTGAGAATAAACGTGAGGACCTGTTTTGCTTTTTCGAGATAGCGCTCGTTGCCTGTCACCATATATGAATCGATATAATCGATACCGACCAGACCATTGTCATCGTAATAGCGGTCAACCTTGCCGAACTGCACCGGATATGCCTGATAACCGAAAGGAGTGCGCCCGGTATCATAATATTTCTCGACGGCTTCGGCCATGGAATCGACATAGGCGGTGTACTTGGCCGGGTCGAGTTTAGCCAGTGCGACGGCAGACGAAAAAATGCCGCTCATCGGCCAAAGATATGAAACTTCCTGAGTCTGATGAATAGAATCGTTGAAATACGTCAGATCGGGGCGGTAGCTATTGGGGTAGTACTCAGAGAAAAGCCCGTGTTGCGGCACCCGGTACAGCTCCCATACCTTGAGAAACATTTCTTCTGCCCTGTCTTTATTGGGTGTATGCTCCTTTTCAGTTGCACAACTGATGAAACACACAGCCATAATCATATAAAACACCGATTTATTCATAATCCTTCATTCAGCAAAGCGACTTTCTGTGCATAATAGGCTCATGGCCGTATCTTTAACAATGATGCAAAAATAAACTAAAATCAATAAAAAAACAAATTATCCCTGCTATCTTTTCAAGGTGCGGCCGACAAGCGATTACTCACTTTTGTATGAGACAATATATATCCACTGGTTGTGAGGCACAGGCGCAGCATCTGCCTTAAAGAATTGGCCTGAACGACCTTCTGACTTCTCGGCTTCATAAAAATGACAGATTCCGATTCCACAGTCTAAAACCGACAAAGGATTTTTAGGCATATAGTAGAAATGCACACTACTGCCACATACGAGAGCACGCCACGGCTGAGTGTTTTTAGACGACGGCGCAAGACGCATCATTTCGAGTGCTTCGGCAAAACGGTCGTCACGGCCCAACGTTTTTTTGAACTCATCAGTAAAAAAAAGTTCATCAAAAGGCAGACGGCTACGGCTGCCGAGTGTAAGACGGGTTATCTTTTCTACCACACGTTTCTTAGCTTCGTAGCCTACAGGACACACAATACGCAATTTCTCGTTTTCAGGCCAAAGTTCGCCGCGGTCGAAATCGGTCTCCTTGAATGTTGCCGCAATCCAGCAAGAGCCAAGACCAAGTTGCCATGCCCTCAGCACCACTTGCTCAAAACAGAAGCCGACGGCAAGAGAAGTCTGTTCGTCATCGGCCATTCCAATGAGGAAGAAATCGCTGGCTCCTTTTATCATTCCGTAGGTCGCAGGGCGGTAACCGTTTTTCAAATCGAATTCTTTCAGCCTTATCGTGAAGTTTCCTCCGAACGGATTGTAAAGCTCCGATAGAAATTCGAGTAAATCCTTGCGTTGAGCATCACTTATAGATTCACCCGTAAAACTGCGCACCGACCGGCGCTGCCTTATTGCCTCTTTTATTTCCAGTTTCCTTATAAGTTCAATCGCCTCCTTGCCTGTCATTCGCGATATATCAAGGCGCAACACACAGACATGGTTTAGACAGCGAGAAATTTCAGCCTCACTATCAATGCTGGGCGAATATTTATCGCACAATAATTTCAGACCTTTGAGAATTTCATCACTATCATCTACTTTGACGATTTTTCCACTCACAATGACACTTCGGAAATAGGTCGTAAACTCATCAGGCACTATATTATCTTGCGCCACAACACAGAAAGAGCATGCGCTGTCTGCTGAAATGCAGTCAATCTTATGTCCTTTTACAGCGCTGTGGAAGTATATCGCGCTGTCGCCGTCGAAAGCAAAACTTAACGGCACTCCGTAAGGCTCGCCGTCGGTATCTTTCAGCGACAGCACGCCATTGCTTGTGGTTTCAAGTATTTCTTTGGCATCTTCCGCGTCAAGAAGTTGCCTGAATCGGCGCATTTTTCTCTCCATTATCCCAATACTTTAAGAGCTTGTTTAATAACATATGTGAAATCAAAGGCCAAAAAGTACGAGACGGATTTATATCTGAGGCGCTCGTAATTTTTGGAAGCGTAGCCTTTGTTTCCATTTTGACATATGTCATGCAATTTGTCGTATGAGGCTGTTTATAACATTAGTATTGTCTTGGTGTCGTTCACATATGTGTTATTAAACAACCTTTAGTCCGACAATTGAAAGAATGAGTGTAGTTATAAAGAAAACACGCTAGAATGTGGCCGGTTCATGAAAAAAGACAATTCCGACAACAACGGCTCCTACAGCTCCGATTCCGGTCCATACGGGATAGACAGTGCCAATCGGCAATTTTACTGAAGCCTTTGCCATCAGATACATACTCGATGCAAGAGCGGCAAGAAAACCCAACCACCACATAGCGAGTTCGTGACCGGTAGATGTCTTGGTCTTGCCAAGGCAAAAAGTAAAGCCGACCTCCATCAGTCCGGCTAAAATAAGTATAATCCAGTCCATAACAGATTATTACCTATTGAGGGCTGCAAGTAATCGGCTGCATTGCAAGGATTCTCGGCGTCTCCTTCTAAGGTTTCCGCAAATATAGTGTTTTTTATAAAACGGCAGCATCATATTGCAACGATGCTGCCGTCTGCGTATTTATTCCTGGTCTTTTTCAGCAAGAGGATTCCAGCCTTGGGCACGGAGTGGAATCTCGCCGCCATCGCGTGTGATTAGCGCCGCACCGAGCTCGGGCTTAGTCACATATCCTATGACCTTTACACCCTCTATCTTGCTCACTTTGTCGTGGTCTGTAAGAGGCACGGTGAAGAGCAGTTCATAGTCTTCGCCGCCGTTGAGAGCAGCGGTAACAAGATTCATATTAAGCTCTTCGGCCATGACAGCAGTCTGATAATCTATAGGAATACGGTCTTCGTACACGCGGCAACCGGCCTTGGAAGCCTTGCAGATGTGCAGAAGCTCGGAAGAGAGACCATCGCTTACGTCCATCATAGATGTAGGCTTCACACCTTCTTTTGCAAGCGCTTCTATTATATCCCGTCGGGCTTCGGGCTTAAGCTGGCGTTCCACAAGATATTCCTTGCCTGCGAAATCCGGCACAAAATCTTTCTGGCCTACAGATACGGCTTTTTCACGCTCTAAAAGCTGAAGGCCCATATATGCCGCGCCAAGGTCGCCGCTTACACATATGAGGTCGGTATCGCGGGCTCCGTCGCGCCCTACTGCACCACCTTCGGCAACCTCGCCTATACATGTGATAGAAATAACCAGACCCTGATGCGAGGCCGACGTATCGCCTCCGACTATATCGACGCCATACACCTCGCAGGCATGCCGGATTCCGTCGTAAAGAGCTTCTATATGCTCTACCGCGAAACGGCGGGATATACCCAGCGAAACGGTAATCTGTCGCGGACGTCCGTTCATAGCGTATATGTCTGAGAAATTGACAACAGCCGCCTTATAGCCAAGATGCTTCAGAGGAACATATGTAAGGTCAAAATGAACGTTTTCGAGCAAAAGATCGGTGGTAACGAGCACATCGCTTGATGCAGGATAATGCAATATGGCGCAATCGTCGCCCACAGCCTTGCGGGTACTTTCGTTCACATTTCTGAGGCCGTCGGTCAGATGGTCTATGAGACCGAATTCACCAAGTTCGGATATTTCCATTTTTATAGAGTATGTAGTTGAAAAAGCCATAAAAGTCAAGATAATAGAGCTGTAACAGCCCTATTATCCCAACCAAGCTTATTGACTTAAATATCAGCAGCGTACCACCATTTCCTTCATGAGAGCCTCGACAGTCGGCTGAGCCTTTATTGCGGCTTTCTGAACCTCCTCATGCGAAGGCACTTCGGTGATATCCTTGCCGCCGAGGTCTGTGATGACAGATATGCCAAACACACGCATATCGGCGTGACGGGCCACGATTACTTCAGGTACTGTCGACATGCCCACGGCATCGCCGCCGATTACGCGGAAGTATTCATATTCGGCAGGAGTCTCGAATGTAGGGCCGGTTGTGCCGACATATACACCGTGCATCAGGCGTATTTTCTTTTCAGCGGCAATATTGTCAGCCAGGGCGATGAGCTCCTTGCTGTAAGGTTCGGTCATGGCGGGGAAACGCGGGCCGAGTTCCTCATAGTTCTTGCCGCGGAGAGGATTTTCGGGGAAGAGATTGATGTGGTCTGTGATTACCATCACATCGCCTACCTGAAATTCCTTATTCATTCCGCCGGCGGCGTTGGAAACGAAAAGAGTTTCTACGCCAAGGGCCTTGAAGACGCGCACGGGGAAAGTGACAGTCTTCATGTCGTAGCCTTCGTAGTAATGGAAACGGCCCTGCATAGCCATGACAGGACGACCGCCCATTGAGCCGAAGATAAGATTGCCGCTATGACCCTGTACGGTCGATACGGGGAAATTGGGGATTTCCGAATAAGGAATATAGATTTTGTTTTCGATATGGTCTACGAGATTACCGAGACCGGTGCCGAGAATTACGGCTATTTTAGGCATTTCGCCTACGCGACCGCGCAGATAGTCGGCGGTCTGTTTGATTTTTTCAAGCATTGCGTTTCGGTGTTAGTATGTTTGAACAACGCCGGAGAACCTCCATAGGTTCGAACTCAGAGTCCGGCAGCTGCTATTTGTTTTTCAATCACCTCGATGAGATCCGGTCCTTCTTCAAAGGTATCGAATTTGACCTCAACAGGCAGATAGTAGGTATGAGCCTTGAGCTCATAGGGATAATAAGGGTTACAAGCAAGTCGGACTGCATCTTTTTCTGTAGTCACGATAATGCGTTGGTTGCCCTTGAGACTCTTGAACCGGGCGAGGATATGTTCTATATCTTTCTTGGTGTAATTATGGTGGTCGGGGAATACATCTACCTTCACCTTTGCGGCAAAACTTTTCAGCCGTTTGACAAATGGCCTTGGGTTACCGATTCCGGCTACCGCGAGAATCGAATCCTGAGGCGTAAGATAATCTAGGAAAGGAAGAGCCATTGCCATATCAGGAAAGACCGGCTCAAGCGGCATATACTCGAAATGCGAGAAAAAGAGATACTGCGAGGGGAAGAGATCGAAGTATTTAACTACCAGACGATAGTCCATCGGTCGCATATTCTCCGGACATTTCGATACAACTACAATATCAGCCCGATTGATTCCACGCCTGGGCTCGCGGAGGCGTCCATAGGGCAACATGGAATCGCGATAGACCGGATTAGTATATTCCGACACCACAACCGACACTGTCGGCTTGACGTAGCGATGCTGGAAGCCGTCGTCGAGAATTATAAGGTTAATCGAAGGATTCAGTCTTTTTATCTCATTGATTCCGAAAACTCTGTCTTCACAGACTGCTACAGAAACTTTCCCGTCGAATTTATGGTATATCTGAAACGCCTCGTCGCCTATATCGCGCGGTGTAGACGTGCGCCCGGCCATGATAAAGCCCTTGGTGCTACGTCTGTAACCTCTCGAAAGGACGGCGACATTACGAGTCTTGCGAAATTCTCCGGCAATATACTCCACAAGGGGAGTCTTTCCTGTTCCGCCGACTGCAAGATTGCCTACACAAACTATCGCGGTGTCGAATTCAGTTTGCTTCAGCACCTTCATGTCGAAAAGTTTGTTTCGGGTATATGTTATCGCGCCGTATAATTTTGAACACGGCAGCAATACAAGCTTCGACAGGAGGGTGCGTCTGGTCATTTAATTTCGATGGCTTCCATGCGGGCCTGCATGGGATTCATTGTGCGTAGATTCTTGACTATATCGAGCATTCGCGCAGTTTCTGCGTCATAGGGCATTTCTCCAAGCTTCATATCGGAAATTTCGCCTGAATTACGCAGAATGGTCATCCATAATTTATCCTCAGCCTTAGGATAGGCAACAACATCCGATGTGCTCATATCGAGTTTGTCGGCCATCGCCTCTACTGCTGTATGAAGCGAACCGATGCGGTCTACGAGGCCAAGACGAATCGCGTCGGCTCCGACCCATACACGTCCTTCGGCTATGGCCTTCACCGAGTCTATATCCATGTGACGACCGGCGGCAACACGGCCTGTGAAAAGCTCATATATGCGTTCTACGCCTTTCTGCATGGCGGCATGCTGACCGGGGCTCATGGGCTCCATAACAGATATGCCGGCTGCGTTGGGATTGCTTTCGACAGTAGTAAAGGTCACGCCGAGCTTATCAGTCACAAGTCCGGAAAAATCGGGAATCATGCCAAAAACTCCGATAGAACCCGTAAGCGTTGTAAGGTCTGCAAAAATGCTGTCAGCCCCGCAACTGATGTAATAGCCACCCGAAGCGGCATAGTCGCCCATCGATACATACAAGGGCTTGTCCTTGCTCTTGAAATACTGAAGGGCCTCCCAGATTTGCTCTGAAGCAAAAGCACTGCCGCCGGGAGAATTCACGCGAAGCACCATACCCTTCACATTGTCATCGTCGGCAAGGTCGCAGATTCTGGAAACCATATCAGGTCCGACAATCCCGTCATCACCCGTATCGACGATGTCGCCGACGGCATATAGAAGCGCGATATGCTTCTTCCCGGAACCGGAAAGAAGACTCTTTATATCGGCCGATTCAACATACTGAGAAGTCGATATGAAGTTGATATCTTCATCTTCGTCCAGGCCGAGCTGACGGCGAATGGCATCGTCTACAGTACGCTCATAGGCCAGAGAAGTCACAAGGTTTTTCTCCACAAAAGTTTCGGCAGGGCTCTGTCCGATGAAATTTGCTGCCATATGATCTATTTCGGCTACGGGAATTTCACGGTTCTCTGCTATGGTGCCTGATACGAAAGACCATACAGTATCAACATACTGCTGCATCTGACGTTTGGCCGGCTCGCTCATTTCTTTCAGGATATATGGCTCGACTGCACTTTTATAGGTTCCAACCTTGATTATCTGCATTTTCACGCCGAGTTTATCGAGAAGTCCGGTAAAGAAAGGTGTCACGCCTCCGACGCCATGAATATCGACAGCACCAACAGGGTTTAGCAGAATGCTGTCGGCCGAAGTTGCAATCATGTAGTCTCCCTGCATATAAGTATCTGAGTATGCGAACACCCATTTACCGCTTTCCTTATATTCATTTATCGCTTCGAGGAGTTCCTCGCGGGCAGCCATACCCATTGAGGCGCCACCGCATTTTATATACATACCCTCGATTCTATCGTCGGAAGCGGCGCCACGCACAGCTGTAAGGAGCTCTTCGAGTGTCGGCGCATTATTCTCGCCCTTCCGGATAAAAGACATCAGTGACCCGGGTTGAAAACGCTCTTCAACATTGCCCGACAAATCAAGAACAAGGACTGAGTGTCGGTTCACTTTAACAGTCGAATCTCCGGCACTCTTGCCAAGAGCCATAACTGCAACCATAATTCCGCCGAAAAACAGCAGAAAAATTGAAACCCAAAGGCCGGCCATAGTGCCCAGCATGGAAATAAAAAAACGTTTAAGCATCTTGCTCTATATCGTATTTATCTATCAATCAAACAATAACCGTCGACAACAATGCCTAAGAAGCACAATCGCCGACATATTCCCCACAAAATTAGTTAAATTTTACATTTCAGTCAAATCATGCAACCACATTTTTTCACCGCAACTGCCACATATCAGCCCTTTTTAACTTTTTTACGGTATTTATAGTATAAGCAAAACAGAGCAAAAGAAACAAATGCAGCAGTAATTACTTGCCACCATTCTGTGGCGCCTCCAAGAACTATATCCACTACATATCTCAATGTGCATACACACTGCACAACGAACAGCACCAGACATACATTTCTTAAAACACGATCTCCCATAAGTCAGTTTATTAATAGTTTGTATTAGAATAACACTCAATAACAACATCTGCCAAAACTCAGATATCGCCTGATAACCTATAAGACGCAGCCAAAGACAGTTTATTACACAGTTACTAATTTTTCGGCGATTATAGCTTAGGATTCAGATATTTTGGCTAAATTTGCAATCGGAATGGCATCGCCTTTCCACGACATTTTGGAAAAAATAAGAAGCGTTATGCAAATCTTGTAACTTGAAAACGTAGGAAATTTTCAGAAGAGCAAGGGTTTAGCATAGTGATTCTCACGCATATGCGTGGGTCGCTATTGTTACATCTGCTCTCATGGTTTCCTACGACCTTCAAGTTAAGACGTGGCATAGTTGGCTCACGTTTTCTTTTCATAAACAGTCTATTCATTGAGTCAGTGGAGAACTATATTATATGGCTATGACAACAAACCGACTTATCACAATATTGACTCTGATTTGTGTCGCTCTCGGAGCGATTGCGAAAAAGAAACAGGATTATCCACAGTCAGAAATCAAGGTGGAATATAATTATTATCATAAGTTTCTGCGTGGCGAGGATGGCGTGGTTGAAATGAACACACCGTTTATATTGCTTGCCAACCGGAATCAGAGTAAATTCTATTGTCCGAGCACCGAGTTCAAGGATTCGCTTGAATCGACACCATCTGGTCGCGCCAAAGCCAAACAGATGTTTGATGCCGCCGTTGCTGCTTATGTACAAGGTCGCGACCGCAGTGCTATGGACGGTGTGGTCTATCACTCAAGACTATATGTGCTTAAAGATTTTGCTAAATCCATTTCGACCACTTACGATGAGGCCGGGATGGGAGAATGTGGCTATTATGACGAGCCTTTCTCCGAAATAGATTGGGAGATAGCGGAAGACAGCACAAAAACAATCTTGGACTATCAATGTGTCATGGCAACAGCCGATTATCACGGAAGAAAATGGACAGTGTGGTTTACTCCTGAAATTCCTATGCAAGACGGCCCGTGGAAATTTTGCGGACTTCCGGGGCTTGTTATGGAGGCAAGTGAACCTTCAGGCCAACATAGTTTCATTGCTACCGGAATTGAAACAAGCTCACAGCCGATTTTTCCCGTTTTCAATACGGAGTATGAGAAGATGGACAGAAAAGACATGCTCCGGGCTGCAAGGCATTACAGTGAAAACAGCCATGCTATGTTTAAGGCTGCGACAGGATATGAACTTGGCGGAGGTGTCGATGCCCCTGTAACCGAAGAAAGCCGTAAGTACGATTACCTCGAAACCGATTATCACTGATTATGAAAAGAACCCTCACATATCTATTTTGTTTAATCGCTATATTTCCAGCGATTGCTGAGTCTCCGCGCGCTTTTCTGAAGGCGGAGTATGAATCAATGTCGAAAACCATCAACACAAATACAGGTGACACCATCACCCAC
>CAJTOB010000056.1:5535-19919 GCA_910578035.1 uncultured Muribaculaceae bacterium | reverse complement strand
TTAAGCAAAAATACACCAACCTGTGATTTCTCATATGTTATTAAACAACCTCTTAATCAGCGAAACATCGCCATTGCGATTTCTTTACAGTTGCGACCCAGTCTTCCAAAGCCGTCCTCGATTGAGGATTCTTCTCGTAATATTCGCGTATTGTTCGTTCTGCAATTATTCTCATTTTAGCAGAGGTTTTATTTGTATTACAAAACTACAAATAAAATTCCAAATAATGAAACAAGCCGCCCGGATAGATTATCTTATCCGCCAATTTAAACCAAAAAACACGCTCAGCATAATTAAGCTTCATTAAATTTCAAATCCGCAACACATTGACGATTTAACATATTTACATATAATAGCCGTTCATTTAAGCTCAGTTTACAATATTTTACGAATTTTGGCCTCGGAAAATTTTCACATTCCGAAAACTCTTTCTACTTTTACACGCTCAATTCGCCGGCTCACTCATGCCCCGAATTGAACAGACGACTGAACTAAAACTAAAAACAAACAATAAACGACTGAAAATGAGCAATCCCAACGTAAAGCCCGCTAACGGCAAACTCGGTGTAATGGTAGTTGGCCTCGGCGCCGTAACTACAACGTTCATAACTGGTGTCCTCATGGCCCGCAAAGGCCTCGCAAAGCCCGTCGGCTCAATGACACAGTACGACAAAATCCGCGTCGGACAGGGTGCTGACAAAAAATACCTCAGATACAACCAGATAGCTCCTATCGCTGACCTCAACGACATCGTATTCGCATCTTGGGACGTTTACCCCGCAAACGCATACGAAGCCGCCCTCCACGCCGAAGTCCTCAAAGAAAAAGACATCGAGCCCGTTCGCGACGAACTCGAAGCAATCGTACCCCTCAAGGCCGCATTCGACCCCGCATACGCCGCCCGTCTCCACGGCGACAACGTAAAAGAAGGCACTCGCTGGGAACTCGTTGAGCAGCTCCGCGAAGACATTCGCAAATTCAAAGCCGAAAACAACATCGACCGCGTGGTTGTCCTCTGGGCCGCATCGACCGAAGTCTACGTGCCCGTCGACGAAAAAATACACTACACCCTCGAAGCCCTCGAAGCTGCCATGAAGGCCGACGACCACGAACACATCGCCCCCTCGATGTGCTACGCATACGCCGCCCTAACCGAAGGCGCTCCCTTCATCATGGGTGCTCCCAACACCACCGTCGACATTCCCGCAATGTGGGAACTCGCCGAAAAAACCAAGATGCCCATCGCCGGCAAAGACTTCAAGACAGGCCAGACCCTCGTCAAATCAGGCTTCGCACCCATCATCGGCACCCGTTGCCTCGGCCTAAACGGCTGGTTCTCCACCAACATCCTCGGTAACCGCGACGGCCTCGTCCTCGACGAACCCGCAAACTTCCGCACCAAAGAAGTATCCAAGCTCTCGACCCTCGAAAGCATTCTCGTGCCCGAAGAACAGCCCGACCTCTACGGCGTCAACTGCGGCGGCGAAGGCAACGACCACAACGGATACTACCACAAAGTACGTATCAACTACTATCCCCCGCGCAACGACAACAAAGAAGGCTGGGACAACATCGACATCTTCGGCTGGATGGGCTACCCCATGCAGATTAAAATCAACTTCCTCTGCCGCGACTCAATCCTCGCAGCGCCCCTCTGCCTCGACCTCGTCCTTCTGAGCGACCTCGCCGCCCGCGCTGGACGCTACGGAACACAGCGATTCCTCAGCTTCTTCCTCAAGAGCCCGATGCACGACTACACAAAAGACGAAGTGCCCGTAAACCACCTCTTCCAGCAGTACGTAATGCTCAAAAACGCTATCCGCGAAATGGGCGGCTACGAAGCCGACGAAACCATCGACTGATCTTCTTATAAGCAATAAGTAATTATAAGCAATAAGTAAAAAGGAATAAGTAATAAGGATTTGGCCATCGCCACTACACCTTATTACTTATTCCTTCTTATTTATCGTTTAAAATACTTATTACTTATTATCTATTACTTCTCCCTTAAACCTTATTACTTAAGGCCTATTACTTAAAACTTATTACTTATTACTTACGCTTTCCCCCTCCGGTGCCTTATCTATAAGATCGAGGAACTGGTCGAGCTTAGGAGTAATTATGATTTCAGTACGGCGATTACGCTGGCGGCCGAGCTCAGTGCTGTTATCCGCTATCGCATTATACTCGCCGCGGCCCGCAGCCGTCAGACGCGACGGATTAACACCGAAATCATTCTGAAGCACCTGCACAATCGACGATGCGCGCAGAGCCGACAAATCCCAGTTATTGCGGATATTCGTACGATTGATAGGCACAGGGTCGGTATTACCCTCAACGAGCACATCATAATCGTTGTAATCCTTGATAATCTTCGCGATTTTCGACAATGTCTGCATCGCACGCTCGTTCACCTCATAGCTGCCGCTCTTGAAAAGCATATTATCAGCCAGCGAGATATAGACAACACCCTTGAGCACACGCACATTCACCTCATCGAGCTCACTACCCGAAAGCGAACGTGTCAGATTCGTCGTCAGAGCCAGATTGAGCGAATCGCTCTTACTCTTGGCCTGCACAAGCTGCTTGATATACTTGTTCGAAGCATTGATTTCGTCGACAAGCTTCGAAATATTCACATTACCCTGAGCATTCTGCGAAATACTCTTGTCGAGCGAACCCTGCAGCTTCGCGTAATTATCCTTCAGCTCCGCATTATTACGCCGAGCCTCGTCCAGAAGCGCCTGAATAGTCTGCGACTTGGCCTGCTCCTGCTGATAATTAGCCTGAACAGTCGTATAATTCTGGCTCATCTGGCGGTGAAGCGCCTCGAGCTCATTATATTTCTTCTTGCTCACGCACCCCGTGAAAGAGCCTGCAAGCAATACGCCGGCCATAAGTGCCGAAATAGTTCTTATTTTCATAACAACATATATATTTTTATAAATAAACGTTTTCTTCAATCCATTTGTTAACCTCGGCCATATCCGGCCACGCTTCCCGCAGAAAACTCTGCGGAAAAATCACCTCACGTGCACTTTGGCCGAAAAACCGCCTGCGCGAACAATATACAAGCCCTGGCCGAGCCCGAAACCGCACTCGCCGCGGCCCGTGGCAACCATACGCCCTGCCACATCGAACACAGCCACTACAGTGGCCTCCGAAACGCCACGCACCGAAAGCACGCCTCCGGCCACGCTCACCACAGGACTGTCGCCCGCACCGATAAGGCCGATACCGCTGGTGGTGCTCACAGCCATTTCGTCCGACTCTGCCGAAACGTCAAATCCCTTCATCGCCGAAACAGTATAATAATACGTCGTTTCAGGCGCAAGGCCGCTCACCCGTGCAGAAGCCACAGAGCCTACATTCGTCTGATTGAACGCCTTGTACACACGTTCGCCGCCATCGCCGCGAGAATACACGCTCAGCAGATACCTCGTATCGGGCGCCGCCTCCCAGTTGGCCGTAAAACCGTCCGACACAACATCGGTAGCCGCAAGGACAGTCGGAGCCTCAGGCACCGCGTTCGCGCCGCCACCGGCCACATCAAACGTTATAATTCCCTCGGCACTCTCGAATATATCAGTAATCGGAAGCTCAAGCCCGGTGCCGCTCCAGGTCTGCATCGAAGGCGTCGTATCGTCTGTAAACGACCGCACATTCGACGTGCCCGGGAAAGCGTCGCCCGCCCGGGTCCGTTCCGTCCTGGTGTTGTCAGCCTCCTCTATGTCTACATACTGGTGGCTCGCCGTATTGTTGACAGTATTGCGCGTCCATGCATACGCATTATAGTCTATATGCCACACAAGCATGCCATGACCCGGAATATACTCATCCCACGACGTCTGCTGGCGGTTCTCCACCAGGAAAAACTCATTCACTTTCCCCGTCTTGATGATACCGCACGTATTGCTCCCTATAGGCTGAAGCGTAGCCGACATCGGACCGTTGATTTCCACAGGCTCAATCCAGCCAAGCGCATAGCGCTCATAGGCCGAATACATCGGCGGCGTACACCCGTCGTTGTTATAGGGGCCATAGTCGAGAGTAGACCACTCTCCCGGAGTGAAAGCCGAGCTAGAGTTCTCTGTCGCATAAAGGTCGGGCAGACCCATCACATGCGAGAACTCATGGATAAACGTGCCTACACCGTCCGGTCGGCCCGAACCCCACTCGTTCGAACACGCATAGCGGTTCAGTAGCACACCGTCGAAATAATGAGTCTCGCCGGCGCCGTCCTTCACAAACCACGCATGAGGCCATACCGTGGTCGAACCGCCGCCGTCGGCCTCGCCGCGGCCCGCATAGAACACAAACACATTGTCTATCTCGCCGTCGCCGTCCGTATCATACTTCACAAAATCTATTTCATCGTCGAGCGCCTCGCAGGCATGGATTATCATCTGCTCAGGACATTTGTCATCACCGTTGGAATCATTGCTTCCGTAGTACGAACGCACCCGCGGCAAGCGCACAGGCCCGTAAACATCTATCTGAGGCGTAAACTGCCCGCACGAATTCTCATCAAAAAAATCGAGAGCGCACCCCGTGCCGCCATAGTCGCTGAAACCGCGCTCCGTCATCATGCGCGAAAAATAATCGTGAGCATTCGGCAGCGTCATCGACACATCCGCATACTCCACAAGAATCACAAGCACATGAGGCGAACCCGTCACCGGGAAATTGGCATCAGGAGTAAGACCCGGACCCTTCGGCGCTCGCGACACCGCGCGGCCGGAACCCTCCGAACGCCTGCGGAGGCGCGATTGCTCAGCCATCGCCGCAAGCGCCTTGCCTACAAGCGAACCGTCCGCAAGCTCCGCATCGCCATTCAACGCAGCCGCCCGCTGCTTCCCGGCCGTCACACGCTCTGCGCAGGCCTCCAAAGTGCCGTCGGCAGACACCCTCGCATAATAAAGATTGCCGTCCTTCTCCACAAGAGGATAACCCTCGGGAGTAACATAGATATGCGCATATTCATCGCCGACAAGCTCTACATCAACCGCAGTACCGTCAGCCTGCACATACGTAAACACACCCTTCTTCGCAGGTATGCCATACATCGTAGCCGCCCCTGCACCCAGCAGAAGCGCTGCCACCATCTTTCTAAGATTATTTTTCATTTTTTTGACACTATTGCCTGCAAAGATAGCTAAAATCCGACAACAATGTCAAACCCCACTCCGAAAAAAAAGAATATGCTCAGTTTTTCATTAAAAAAGTGTACAAATGACACTTCACAGCACCCCCGCCGCCCGGAACATCCTCTCGTAATACTCCGCCTTCTTCTCAAGCTTCAGAGGATAGGCGCGGCTCGTCGACGGCATTCGCCATATCTCAAGCCCTCCGGCACCGCGCACCCTCTCGCCCATCTTCGGAAGCTCAGTGCCCGTCAGAGCGGCCACCACACCCGCAGCCTTCTCCCCCGTAGTCACAACCGTGTGGCACAGCGGCATCTGCGCAAGAAGCTCATCGAGAGGCACAGCCTCCACAATCTCCAGAAACTTATCCGAAGCATTGCCCATCAGCCGGCGCACCTTCCGCCCCGTATCATTCAGCGCAATACCCCGCTCCTCAAGCAGACCCTTTATAGCGCCGAGATCGAACCGCTTCGCGCCCGCGTCATACAAAGCATAACGGTCGCCCCTGAAAATCAGCCCCATCATAAACCAGAAATCATTCGTCCGGTTCGGATAATAAAAATCCATCGACCACCGCTTGCGCTGCGGCGGAAACGTACCCATAATCAGCACCCGCGCACCCTCCGGCACAAACGGCTCCCAGGGATGCACCTCTATCTCTATACTATTTTCTTCCATAACTCTAAAACGCGAAAACATACCAAAAGATTGCACAAATCCTTTGCCGATTGAATGCAAATGCTTACCTTTGCCCCACAATACCGAATGCGACAGTAGCTCAGTCGGTAGAGCATCAGCTTCCCAAGCTGAGGGTCGCGGGTTCGACCCCCGTCTGTCGCTCACCCCCAAATCTGAGGATCAGCCCCGGCCAATCCTCAGATTTTTAATTTTTACCCCATTCGTCCAAGTTCACGGAGCTTGCTCCGTCCAACGCCACTCAGTCCAACAAATCAAAAAAGCTTGTGAACTACTTGTGAACTAATAGAAGACTCTGAATCATGTTTTACAACAACTTTCAGCATTTTTCTTTATTGATAGTCCCACCAATAACACTTTTTTGATTATATTTGCACACGATTCAGAACAACTATAGAGATAGCCAATCCTGAATCAGCTTTTTAATCAAAAAGGTGTTATTGAAATTTTATCTTCGGTTCTCAAACTTGGTCGTCTGAAAACTGCATGAAGATGGAGTTGGCAATAGCACCTACATCGGTTGCCTATACCCTGCCGTGAATGGTAGACTATATGCAAGTTCGGTGTGGGGCTATTGTTTTATCCATGCTGTAGGTAGACCAAGACCTGAGACCGGATAAAACGAGATACAGTCCTCACACCTTTTTTATGTCCAATCCTAAACGTTTCAATGGGGGCTGAGAAACAATGATAATTAAATGAGAATTCCAGTGCGAAATACAATAGTCAGACCTTCGTATGAACTGACTATACACTTACAAAAGTTGCAAGAAATTGCTGCAATAGCAAAGTGCCTGAAAATTGACAATCTCTATACACAAGCCAGGGAAGCCTATGACACATTGGTAAGTCGATATAACAGTCAACTTCCTGAGACCAAAAAAAGCTTTTGGAAGGAGTTTGTCGACAATATTACGTTTAATATGGATACGACAGTTACAGAGCGACTGAAATATATGGATGAAGATGGAGGCGTTGAATCATGGATTAAAATATATTCGAAATGCTCTCATGAAGATTTAGTTAAAAGACTAAGCGAACTTAATCGTTAATAATTCCTCTAATTCCAGCGAAACCGATTATAAACTAATATCAAAAATGCGGTGTAAATACACTATTAAATTTACTGGATCCCTCAATAGGACTTTCTGCTTTGTAAGTTTTAGAGGTCCTTATGGATTTTCTGATTTTACTTGTTTTATGAATGAAGAATCCGATGGCTATCTCTATATACAAGGTGTAAAAATTACGAACAACCAAGAAGGTATAAGAACTATATACTCTAATATATATTATTCAGCAGATCGCAACGTTGAATTGGGTTATGTTGATAGTAAGTTCGTTATTGATGAAAACGGCTATGTAATTTGTTTGTATCACACATATAGTGATAATAAAGTAGAACGATGGGTCGATAAATTTATGAATGGACGTCTCTTTTAAGAGAATGAGGTCAATCTGACATATTGAAATATCCTTAAAGTCAATATGGCTTAATAAATAATTTAACACTAAACAGCAATAGAAGTGAAGCCAACTGAAATAATGCGAATTTGTGAAGGTAACTATACAAAATGTTGTAATGTTACTTTGAAAAATAGAGAAATTATTCCTAATAGAATCCTTATAGGAACTAAAGGAAACGAATACGGTGACTTCTTCTTAATCATATCAGAAGGCAAGTCTGAAAAAGCTATATATGCTTCAGATATAGAAAGTATAGAAATCCAGATATAAATTATTATATGAAAATACCTCGACTATTATTCTTATTGCTCATACCGCTTTTTCTATCTTGTAATCTACAATCCGATTATAAGATTGTAAAGAAATCGAATGAAATACGGTCTCAGTTCAATAACTGGAAAACAAATAGTGTTGCTCGTGATGAGATAAAAATAAGCATTCAGTCATTCTTAGATTCCAAGGTAGGAAGTAATTTTACTTTAATTGATGATTTACCATTTACAATCTGGGCGCTCAGCGAAAATATATTACATCTTACCTTCACAGATGAAGATAATAAGATCTTTGTTTACATTGATATGCTCAAAGTTCCCAAAGACGTGATTTTATCACTACACGTTGGGCAAGTAGTTTATATTGGCGGCACACTAGTCAGCTATTCAGAGCATTATACAGGCACTATTTCAACTTCCGATGATTTGTTAAAGTGGGAACTATTCATGAATTATGACTCTATAAGGACTCTTAGATAATCAGAACTAAAGCCTTTTTATAAAGTTTTAAAAAGGCAAACAACCGGAAAACATTTAAAATTATCTAGCTGCTTTCAATCATATTTCAAGGTAGGCATACTCTTGCCTATCTTGAATTTTATTCGCACCTTTGTAATCTGATTTATAGACCAATGAGAGTAGATAAAACAAGCCCCAAAATGAAATTCCGCTATCGTGGACTCCACTCATGGAAATATTATTTCTGGTTTTATATAGCGATAGCGTCGGTAAACTTATATATCTATTTTTTTGTGAATGTCTATCTGCAAGCATTCTGCATATTCGTGAATTTGTTATTGATAATTCGTATATGTTCAAGAGTGATTTTGAGGCCTTTTTTCGAGGCTTGTTAATGGAACGTTATGTTACCATTTTTTCGTGATTCTCTGATTACAACATGTATGATTATTCCCTATCTGATTGCAGCTATATTCCTGCTCAGCTATATTATAAAACTTACAGACGATTTTCTTCAGTATATATTTGCTAAGTATAAAAACAGATTTATGAATATTAGAAAATACGTAAGATTAAGCGAATTAAGTCTGATGGAAATGGAATATGTAAAACCTGAAAATATTGAATTACAGAAATTTTATAACCCTAAAGATTTTCAAGGAGTATGGGATGCGCCTCGCATAATAGATACTTTGTGTACGCTTGGAATCTACAGTAATCCTTATGCCAAGCCTTTTATTTCATACAGTGTATATAAAATAATTCGGCAAAGATTAGAGTCTGTGTTTAAGTCTTATGGAAAAAGTATTCGCTCAGGTTATATGGGGGCATATTCCATAATGAGCAAATCACAATCTAAGGAGAACTTGGAAGAAATAAAGAATTTGCTGAATTCTTTATCGCCCTCTTGTGAGCAGTACTCAATATTAGAAATGATAGGAACCGATATTGATAGGGCTGATGGATATGAAGTTGGACCTCTTGAAAAAGCTACATTGTTTATTGCATTGTTGAATTTGTACAGAGAATATTTGCATATGGGGGATACCTTTGCCGGTGTGATTGAATGTTCAAAAAAACGTTATGGTATTTTGAAGTATGTACAAGATATTTCATTAGCTCATAATGAAATAGTTAAAAGTCAGTTACAAAGACTTCTCGTTTTGCTTTTGGGGGATGATTATAAAATTCCTGTTACAGAGATTGAACTTATTGAAAATTATGATTACCCCATAATTTCTAATGATCAATTGTGGCAGCTGGAGAAAGATTGCTAAATAGTTGTATGAATTTCAATATTTCGCAAGATATAATCATTTGGCTTGAATTTTATTTGCACCTTTGCAACCTGATTTATAGACCAATGAGAGTAGATAGAATAAGCCCGTAAATGAAGTTTCGTTATCGTAGACTCCGCTCATGGAAATACTATTTATAGTTTTACATAGCGATAGATTTATACATCATATTTAGCAATATTCCTGATATTATCAATCATCAAACCCTCAAAAAAACTGCTCAAACACATACTCAATTTCACTCAAAATGAAAACATTATATATCTGTATTTTGGCATTCGCTCTTTATGGTTGTCAGAAGCATAATAACAGAGAATCATCTACCGACCCAATTTCTGACATGGATATGACAGACTTGATTGCCTTATGTGATACATATGATTATCTTATGAATTCCGTATCCGGGCATGATGAAGCAGACACTATTATAGGAAATTTTACGGGCCGTGGAATTGATACAATCTACGTTGAGACCTTAGAAAATACCGCAAATAACCCAGAGGGAAATTTTATTGCAAAATCAAACAATCCCGATATTCCTGCGATACAGATTTTCGGTTGGGTAAAAGTTCCTCCAAAACTGGTTTTTGAGGGTGATGTAGATGGTGATGGAAAAGATGAATGGGGCTATCTCCATACATGGATGAATAGCCAATGGCGCTATTATAGAGTATATAATTACGATAGCAAGAGAAAAGAATGGAGATTTCTATATTACGACGCAGGTTGCGATGGACAATCATTGTTAGACACTCCGGAATATGTCAGAGGCAGTGGTTATGACATCGTGGAAAAAGGTCCTAAACCAGGTCTTATAAAGATAAATTATGGAACTTGGGGTGCCGAATGTGAACTTCTGGACACCATAGTAAAACCGACATATACCCCGATTACCGAAGAAAACTGTTAATACATTTAATGCTAAAATAGCCGACAATAATCTTTATACAGAGTGTGAAACCATGTTCTCTGAAAACTCAGATACCGCGATAGTCGAAATAATCACTTCCGAAACTAAATAAAAATTTATAAACCCAACTCTTGCATAATCACAAAGTTAAACCGTGAGTTAAACCGCTCAACTGCTAAAGAATATAAGCGGAATAGATTGTCAAGATAAGCGACAGTAGCTCAGTTGGTTGCCGTGGGCTGCGTAGCAGTCCGCGGGCGTAGCAGTACTCAGCTTCCCAAGCTGAGGGTCGCGGGTTCGACCCCCGTCTGTCGCTCACCCCCCAAAACAAGCCGCAGAGACCACCCCTGCGGCTTGTTGCATTATAACAGTGATATCAGTTCAGGCGCCCACCAACACCATCCCCCCCAGACAAAAAACATAGCCCCACACCCCTACTGCTGCAGGGGCGCGCGTTCGGCGCGCCCGCCGAGAACAAGCTCTCAAACGCAAAAAAACAGCCCAATCAGCCGCATAGCGGCAAAAGAGCTGCAGAGCAGCGTTGACAATAATAGGCCCGCGCAAGCGCACCGTAGGTGCGCGCAGCACGGGTATATGAATCACGATACAAAAAGAAAAGCTGCGTAGCTGCGACACATCGCGTGGATTATATCGCAGCTACGCAGCTCATTATCTTTGACGGCGGTTTCGAAAACCTATGGTCGCGCGCACCTTACGGCGCGCTTGCCATAGGCTATTACTCCAAGCGCTGCTCCGCAGCTCTTCTGCCGCCACGCGGCTCTTTGGCGTTTGTTGTACAGCTAAAATGCTGATTAATGCGGTGTCTCGGCGGGCGCGCCGAACGCGCGCCCCTACTGCTGTGTGGGGTTATTGGCCCAGCAGCCCAACAGCCCGTCAGCCCGTCAGCCCAACAGCCCAAAATCATTCCGCCTCGAAGCGGTCGCCGGCGATTTTCATATTATTGTCGCGAACGAACTTCAGAATTTCGGCGCGCACGGGGCTGTCGTCGATGTCGGTCTCTATGCGCTTGAGAGCATTGAAAATAGACGTAGAGCACTGGTATATATGGCGGTAAGCCTTGGCGATATCGTCGATTTCGGCATCGGTGAAGCCTGCATGCTTCTGCATCACGATAGAGTTCACACCATAGTACGAAACCGGATTATGAGCCATGATGGTATATGGCGGCACATTCGAACTGATGCGCGTGCCACCCTTGATGAGCACAAACTTGCCCAGGCGCGATTTCTCGTGAATCACAACGCCGCTCGACAGAATCGAGCCGCTGTCTATATGCACATCGCCCGCAATAGTCACACTATTGCCGACAACACAATTATCCTCTATCCGGGTATCATGCCCTATATGGCTGTCAGCAAACACAAAGCAGCCCGAGCCAATCGATGTGCCGCCCTCCGAATAGATGCCGCGGTTCACTATCACATGCTCACGCACTACCGTATTGTCGCCGATAAAGCAATACGACGGATTTCCCTTCCAGCGGAAATCCTGCGGTTCGGCACCGACTATGGCGCCCTGGAACACACGCACACCCTTGCCGAGGGTCGTGCCGCGCATCACACTCGCATAAGGCATTATCTCACAACCGTCGCCTATCACAACATCGGCGTCTACAAACGCAAAGGGGTGAATCGTAACGTCCTTGCCTAAAGAGGCCTTCGGATCTACATGAGCTAAAGGACTTATCATGGTAAAATGTATTTTTTAGGTGATTTATGGCAAATATAGAAAAAGAATTTCAATATAAACAAACCCCGAGCCAATTTTTCCCAAATAAACACCAAAAACTCCACCCAATTCTCAATCCACAATTCATAATTCATAATTCATAATCCATAATTCACCACCGGCGCGCTGCCGGCAGCTCCCCGGCCTTCGACAGACGCCGCGAAACACCGACAAACAGCCCTATCGCGCGGCTCATCACGATATCGTCGTGAAAACCGCGCCGCGCCCCGTAGCCGCCTCCGGGGCAATGCTCGTAGGTGGCAAGCTCATTGCAGGCATCATTGTCGCGCTCTATATACGCACGTTCGCGCACAAGACCCTGCATATTGATGATAAGCATTGCCTTGGTCGAGCGATTGGTATGAAAACCGATGCGCGTGCTCCGCTCGCCCGTCACCGTATCGAAACTCTCGCGCCGGTAAAGATTGCCATAGCTCCGCGCAAGACGATGCACTATAAACTCGGCCGAATCCTCCATCAGCGCGTCGCGGCTCTCCAGCGTATTGCTCTCAACCACAAGCAGCGCCATATTATAATAGCGCGCAAGGTCGGCAAGAATGCGCACAAGACAGTCGTGCGGCACATGACCGCGCCACTGCGCCACCACCTCGGGCAGGCCGCCGTCGGGAAAAGCCAGCACCGACGCCACCGACCAGTCGCTGCCCGCACGGGTACCCCCGATATCGGCCGACACCACATAGCGCATGCCCGCAACAGGCTCGCGCCATATCTTCAGGCAGCCCGACGGATCGGCCACAGGCTGCCCTGCGCACAGCTCGCCGCAGAACGACGGCCTCTCAACCCCGGCACGGAGCGCATCGACATCGGCCGAGTCGAAAACACCGGCGCCGGTAGTCACAAACGCCTCATTGTCATCCGACGGATACTCCGACTGCATCTGGCGGTCGCTCGCATACTCAGCCCGTTTGCGCCGACGCCAGTACAGCCGGTCGAGCGTCAGCCCGGCCTCCCAGAGACGCCTCTCCTCCTTGCCCAAAGAGCGGGCAAAGCCCTCAGGGTCGGGAGGTTCAATACGATAAATATCTATTTCGAACCACGGCACGAATACTGCATGCTTGTCGCCCTCGCCGCCGCGGCAACGCAACCACTCCGAATGGAAATAATTGCCCACACCGTTGGCCGTAGACTCCACAGCGATAAGAGAATACGGCACAAGAGCCACGCCGCCGCAAACGGCTCGTATCACATCGTCGGGCTGGCGCGACGGGGTGTCGGCCCAGTATGCCATCTCACTCAGATGAGCCATAGCATAGTCGCCCCCGCGCACACTGTCGGGCCGCTCGGCCGACGCGAGCGTCACCACACACTCGCGCCCAGCTATCATACGCATGTTCTGACTACCCTCATAAGCCTTGAAGCAAGGCTCGGCATCGCCTTCCCATAACTCAGGCGGATAATACTCCAGCAGACGGCTATACATGCCCCGTATCGACGCCGACGTATCCTTCAGATGAGCGCAGATGAGCGAATACCAGTTGCGCCGGTGGCAGCACTGTATCCATGCCATATACATCTGCACAAGCGTAGACCCGCCCCACTGGCGCGCTTTCAGAAGTATTATGCGTATCGGACGGGCCGCCGTGCGGTCGTCCTCCATCACCGACAGCACACGCCGCTGAGGACGGTTGAGCACGAACGGAACCGTCGTGCCCAGCGTCTTATGCTTTATCTTCACACACTCAGCGCACCAGTACTCGAAATCATAGCGGCAGCGCAGACGCCGCCAGCCGTCGGGGTCGTGCCTCACCTTGATATACTCGGAGTCTTCGGTCATGCTCAGCGGTATAAGAGCCTTATACAGCCCTGGAACGGGCGTCACACACTTGCGCCGCTCACCATAGCACCCTATGCCGCGCACAGGGTCGTAGGGAGCTTCCAGTCGCCGCCGCATGGCGTCTATAGCCAGCATCATTTCCGCGTCCATGGCAGTCTGAACATAAACGAACGCAACACCGTGGCAGCCTCGGCCATAGCCACCAGTCTCACACTCACCGAGCGGGCCGGCGCACCCGCCACCCTTATTTCCATCGGGCTCCTAACGGCGCCCGCAAAAGTACGCTCCACAACAGGCCGCACAGCCACGCCCGAACCATCGGCGGCACACACGGTCAGAGTGCCACCGGCGCCCGTACTTTCGATGTCGGCACGCAGCGAATGCAGCCCGAAGGCGCCGCGGCCGGCCGGACTGAACGCATCGTCATACTCCACGAGCACACGCCCCTGTTCCGACGGCATACCCACGCGGTCTATCCCACCGGCATGGGCGCAGTAATACTCGCCCGACACCTCAGTGGCCTCGGTATAAGCCGGGCAAGTGCGCGAATACATGCCGCTCGCGGTGAAGACATCGGCGCCTCCCTGCGTCTTG
>CAJTOB010000056.1:0-5525 GCA_910578035.1 uncultured Muribaculaceae bacterium | reverse complement strand
CCCACAGCTCTCCAAGCCGACTATCGTAGACCAGCATACTGTAGTCGGCCCCCGATGCAAGCTCGCGCACGGCTCCACGCGCCGACAGCATCACGGGCACACGCCGGGGCCGCTCACCCACAAGAGCACAGACACCGCCCGCAGTCACCGCAAAATCCTCGCGGCGCCCCACTCCTCTACGGTCTACCACACGCGCCGTACACGCCCCCGACCGGGCCACGGCAAACGACACCACGCCGCCCTCGCAACCCGCGAAAAAACGGCTGCTGCCACGCTCCCATGCCTGCTCCGAGCCCCCGACAGCAGCCAGCGCATGCACCGCGCCGGCGCCATGACGCACCGTGCCCGCTATCCGCAGCGGATTGTCGGCCGAAGCCGTCGCTATTATATCGTCAAAAGATTCGTCGGCGCTCTCCACATCAATGATGGCCGCCGACGACACCGTCTTAAGCTGCACCGGCTGCATGCCCGGA
Organism: uncultured Muribaculaceae bacterium; assembly: GCA_910578035.1. Classification (GTDB taxonomy): domain Bacteria; phylum Bacteroidota; class Bacteroidia; order Bacteroidales; family Muribaculaceae; genus CAG-873. The sequence continues at coordinate 5,052 of CAJTOB010000056.1, read as the reverse complement.
GCGACATAAACCGCCCGGCGCCCGCTTTCGTCGGGTGTAAGCTCGCAGTCGAAGCGCTTCACCACCCCGTCGGCCGACAGAAGCACCGTCATCGACCGCGCGTCGGGTGCCGGATAGCTCAGCACAGCATTAAGCGTCTCCGGGCAGTTTCCGCTGCCTTCCATATATCGCGACACACCTCTGCGGCCATCGAAACGCACTGTCACCGTGGCATGCCATGCCCCCTCGGAAACAGCGGAGGCAAATAAAGGCAGAGGATAACCGGCATAGCGGAGTGCCCGCGGAGCGCCCCAGCCAACAAGCACCCCGTCAGACGCCACCGACGAGGCCGCCAAACGGTGCGGAGCCGACAGAAGAGCATCTGCAAAATCCACTCGCTTCACTTTGGCCTTTAAAGCCCTTCGGAGGCTGCTCATGGCCTCGGACGCGTCCGATTCTGGCGAATAGACAGGCACCACAGTGCGGGCCGTGCCGCCGAAGGGGCTGTTGATACGCCCCGCGCAACTTTCTATGGCCTCCATACGCGCAATGGCCTTCATCAGTGTCGACACCGAGCCGCCATTGTCCGCGCCAAGACCCGTGCCTGCGCCGGGCAGCCCGACGCGCACTTTATAGCCCGCAGAATCGCGCACAGCCACAGCCATGCCGCGCAGACCGCTCTGCAAGGGGTGGAACTGAGGCGACACCAGAAGCTCGAGAGCCGCCACCGCAGGCGACACTTCAGACGGAAGACTCGCCTCTATGCGCCAGCCTTTCAGACTAACATCGTAGGCAGAGGTATTGCCGCCCTCATCGCAGCGCACATCGACCGTACCGGCACACTGGCTACCGTCAGGCAGGGCAAGCAGCACAGCCGGCGACTCGAAGAGCACCTCTCCCCGACGCCCCAGCAGACGGTAGCGCGCCAGCGCCGGCTGCACCATACACCCCTGCGCCGACGCCTTCGACACAGCATCGAGATATGCCGCCTCGAGGTCGCCGACAAGAGCGCTGCGGTCGGCGGCGGTGAGAGTGTGCTGCTCGCGGAAAGTCTTCGACAGCATACGCGACGGCACCGACGAAGTTGCCAGCGCCACCTGCACAGCACGCAGCGTCACCGCCGGATACTCATACCCGCAGGCCTCGGCCACAGGCGCCTCGCCGTCGTCAACGACCCGTGCGGGGCCATTGCCGGTCATCACTATGGCCTCGTCGGCCGACACCGCAAGCGCACACAGAGGCTCTCCCGGCAAGGCCGAAAGACCCGCCGATGGCAATGCCGACGAATCGGAATCGTCGACAGCCGCAAGAACCTTTCCGGCTGCAAGCACAAGCTTACGCCCGAGCCTGCACACAGCCCGGCGCCCTCTGAGCGAGGCAAAAGTCGACGGCGGCATCGCCGCGACAAGCTCCATGCGGCCATCGATGCCCTTGCGCGGACGAAGATTCACAACTCGACGCCCGGGCTCGCCGCCCAGAGCATCTATCAATCGCGGGAAAAGAGAAACTTCCTTCATAACTTTATACTGTTTTGTAGATTCAACAGCACAAAGTTACGCCCGCACTCCACCCGCCTGTCGCCTTAAATGCCGACTACGACCATTTAACCCCGCCCAACAGCCTGTCAGCCTATCAGCCCAATTCAGCGTATTGGCGCACGACGGGCGATTCCACGTCGACGCCATACTCGGCGGCCCGGGCAAGAATAGCCTTGGCCAACTTCGGTTTCAGTTCCTCAGGGCAATAACGGAAATAAGCCTCGGCGGCACGCACATGAGCGGCGTCGGGCATAGGATATTCACGGCGTTCGGGAAGTCCGAAAACCGAATCGGGAAGTTCCTTTTTCTCTTCGTATGAAAGTCGGTCTGTCATATCTGTAACAATTAAGAGGTTGTTTGGCACACCACATGGCGAGCCCTCACCATAATCAACAAACCCTCCGCCACAAGGTTTGCAAACCACGCTCTCTGGCCAAAAACTTGCCGATATCGGCAAGTTTTACTATCTTTGTAACACATTCCCGACAAAAAACTTGCCGATAACATGAATTTTATATCTGTAAAAGAATGGGCCGAAAGTCACGGTATTTCCGAGCGTACAGCCCGCAACTATTGCGCGCAAGGCAAAATCGAAGGGGCATGCCTCATCGGTAAGAGCTGGAATATCCCCTCCGATGCAGAACCTCCCTCCCACAAAAAAGAATCAAAAATATCACCACTTCTGGCAGCCTTGCGGCTCCAAAAAGCCGGAAAAGTAAAAGGTGGTATTTATCATCGCGTTCAGATTGACCTGACATACAACTCCAACCATATCGAAGGCAGCAGGCTCACACAAGACCAAACACGCTACATATTCGAGACCAATACGATCGGCATTACCGACAAAGCCATAAATGTCGATGATATCATCGAAACGACAAACCATTTCCGCGCAATAGATTATATCATCGACCGAACAGAGGGAAAACTCACCGAAGCATATATCAAATACATTCATTTTCTTCTGAAATCAGGAACTTCCGACGAGCGTAAAGACTGGTTCAGAGTCGGCGAATACAAGCAACTCCCCAACGAGGTCGGCGGTAACGACACCACCGAACCCGAAAACGTGCACAAAGAAATAAAAGCCCTTCTGAAGGAATATAACTCTCTGAAACGCCCGTCGTTTGAAGACATCATCGATTTTCACCAACGGTTTGAGTCCATACATCCTTTTCAGGACGGCAACGGTCGCGTCGGGCGACTGATAATGTTCCGCGAATGTCTTCGCAACGGCTATGTACCCTTTATTATCAGCGAAGAACTAAAAATGTACTACTACAACGGTCTCCGCAACTGGCCCGCAATAAAAGGCTACCTGATGGATACATGTCTCACTGCTCAGGACTACTTCAAACTACTCCTCGACAAATTCAGAATAAAATACTCATAAGCAGGCGATATGACCTGAAAAAAAGCTTATCTTTGCGGGAAATATACCTTACCAAAATCTGATTTAATGAAAAAAACGTTTTTTGCCCTTTGCGCGGCGGCTCTGCTGGCAGCCTGCTCATCGTTCTCGAACCGCGGCGAGATTGACAGACCCTTTATCGAGACGGCCAACCAGAACTACTTCAGCATCGAGAAAATCGCAGTCACCGATTCATCGACAATTCTCTACGCCGTTGTGCACTACATGCCTGGGCAGTGGGTAAGCATCGCCGATTCGAGCTTCATCACCGCCGACGGCATCGATTATACCCTTGCATCGACCGAAGGCATTGAGGCCGGCGAACGTGTGACAATGCCCGATTCGGGTGTGATACATTTCGCACTGCACTTCCCCGCCGTGGCCGCCGATATCGAAAGCATAGACTTTGCCGAAAGCAAGGGCTCGGGCTGGAAACTCTGGGGCATAGACCTCACCGGCAAGGCCGACCATAGAATAAACATAGGCAAAGTACCCGCCGAATTGCGCCGAGCAGACCCTGAGGACACTCTTCCGCAGCCTGTCGTTGCATTCAGCGACAGCACCACTGTAAACGTGCATATCCTCGGCTACCGCACCGAAATGGGCGATAAATTCATGTGGGCTCTCAACACCCTCCACGGCCAGATCGGCGTCGACAGCCCCGTAGACGTCGACGCGCAGGGCAATGCCACCGTCAAGGTCGCCATCTCGGCTCCCGCGCAGTTTATAGGAATCGGCTTCTATCCCAGAACACAGCTCTCGGGCAGCGCGCTCCTGTCGCCTGGCGAAACTGTAGACCTCTATCTCGACAGCCATGTGGCAGGCGAATGGAACATGTCCGTGCGCGACAGCAGTAACATCGAAATGCCGAAAGACTACTATCCATACTTCGTCTCAGGAACTTACGCAAATTCCGGCCACCACACCGGCCGCGCGTACTACGGCATGCAGTTCTACAGCGGCGAATTCGGCGACTACCGCATGAACGGCGACGAATATACCGAATATGTCATCAACCTGTACAAGACACTCGGCGACTCCCTCGCCGCCGACAGTTCGCTAAGCCCTATCGGCCGCGAAATCAACCGCATAAACCTTCAGAGCGACCTCATTTATGCCGCAATCGACGCCTGGAATATACTACGCAGCAATTACTACTGCACTCACAACAACTGGGGCTCGAAAGTGCACCCCGATACCGTGCCGGTGAAATTGTCGGCCGAAAATGTGAAAGCCTTTGCCGACCTCATCGACTTCAAGGACAGCAATCTACTCATTTCGCGCAATGCCCGCGATATTTACGACACCAGCCTATGGAAAGACGCCGGCATAGACCCCGGCATTCTCGAGTTGCTAAACCTCTATAACCAAGCCTATGAGGCAGCCGACGACGCCCGTCTCGACACCGCCGCCATCGACGCCCTGCGCAAACTTTCAGCACCGATGGCCGACGAAACCGAGGCCCACTACCGCGCCCGCAAGGCCGCCCTCGAAGCCCTCGACCTCAAGATGCTCACCCCGACACCCGATGCCGCCCCCGACAAGCTCTTCGAAGCCATCGTGGCGCCCCACAGAGGCAAGGTTGTGATGGTAGATTTCTGGAACACATGGTGCGCGCCCTGCCGTGCGGCCATAGCGCAGAACGAGCCCGAGAAATCCGGCGACCTCGCTTCCGACGACATCGTGTGGATATACATCGCCGACGAATCGTCGCCCATGCCCACCTACATGAGCATGATTAAGGATATCCGCGGCATACACTACCGCGTTGACAAAGACCAGATTGCCGCGCTCCGCAGACAGTTCGACGTCGACAGTATACCCTACTACGTCTTCGTAGACCGCAATGGCCGCGCCACCGGCCGCCCCGACCTCCGCAACCACGCCGCATTCAAAAAAGCCCTGCAAAAAGCTCTTTAGGAGCTTTTTGGGCTATTGGGCGGACGGGCTTTTTTTAGGCGGACGGGCTGATGGGCTGACAGGCAGACGGGCTTTTTTAGGCTGACGGGCGGTTGGGCGGATGGGCCAATAACCCACACAGCAGTAGGGGCGCGCGTTCGGCGCGCCCGCCGAGAACACCGCATTAATCAGCATTTTAGTCGTACCACAAACGCCAAAAAGCCG
>CAJTOB010000055.1 GCA_910578035.1 uncultured Muribaculaceae bacterium | reverse complement strand
ATTTAATCAAAAATACACCAACCTGTGTTTTCACATATGTTATTAAACAACCTCTAAGAATCTTCTTAACGAACTGCGATAACTTCGATTTCTACAAGTACGCCTTTGGGCAGTTCTCGAACGGCCACAGCCGAACGGGCAGGGTAGGGCTCGGTAAATACAGTGCCGTAAACCTCATTCATCGGGCCGAAGTTTGCCATGTCGGAAAGGAAAACAGTTGTCTTGACAACGTTGTCTACCGTAAGGCCTGCTGCCTCGAGAATAGCGCAGACATTTGCGAGCGACTGCTTGGTCTGAGCGGTGATGCCTTCGGGAATTTCTCCGGTGGCGGGGTTGATAGGTATCTGGCCGGAGGCATATACGAAAGAGCCTGTGTCGATGGCCTGGCTGTAGGGGCCGATTGCGCCGGGAGCGGCGGTTGTTGCAATTACTTTTTTCATTATATCGGTTTTAATGGGTGTTGAATAGTTTTATTCTTAATTTCGATATCACGTATCAGAATAGTGTCTGCTTTTTCGAGAAAATCAGCCCCGAGAGTGGCGCTTGCAGACTCTACTCCCGGAAAGTTGCTGGCAAATTCCGGGACGAAACCCGACGTTCCTGTCTGGTCTATTTTGCGGGCAAGAATGCCGATGCTGAGAGCCGACGGGTCGACAGCAAGCTGATAGCCATACACATCTTTGCTGTCGGGAAGAAGTACGCGTGAGAAAATGCCGGCGCGACACAGCAGATCTGTTACATTGGTTACCATTCTCGCCGGAAGTTCATATGCTTCCATCAGGTCGCGGGCCGTTGCAGGTCCCTGCTCGTCGATAAAACGGTGTGTGACGATAGCGCATATTGCCAAAATGGCTTTAGACCTATAGCCTATGGAGATAGACGCGACTTCGCGGTCGAGGCTGAATGCGAATACATTCTGCGAGGAATAGCATATAACAGCACCTGCGAGACATATCACCCATGCGAGCTGCATCCATATCAGCATCAAAGGCAGGAATGCGACCGAACCATAGATAGCGTTATAGCGTGTCACATATAGCGTTCCAGAAACGAACAGCCATTGGAGTACAATAAAAGCGCTGCCGGCAAGAACGCCTGATATCAGTGCATTCTTTATCTTTACTTTGGTATTTGGAAGCAGCAGATATATGGCTGCAAAAAACAGCCATGTCATAATCCACGATGCGACTTCGAGTAATATCGAAATCACGGGAGTCATGAATTCAAAATGGAAAATAGAATTCAATGTCGAGCTCAGCAATAGCGAAATACCGCTTGCGCATATCAATAGCACAGGGAGTATGAGAAGCATTGCGGTATAATCTGTGATTTTCCGCCATATGCTTCGGCTTGGCACTTGCCCCCATATGAGGTTGAAAGTGTCTTCCATATTGCTGATGAGTGATATGAGCGTCCATAGCAGAAAAGCTATTCCGACACCTACAAAGATGCCTTCAGAACTCTGTTTCAGATATGAGTCAACGAACTGTATTCCGTATTTTATTGCATAATGCTGCGCAGGAAACAGTCTGAAAAGCTCTTCTTCCAAAACGTTCTGTATTCCGAAACCTCGTCCGATTCCTATAAGCATGGCAAGGGCCGGAACGACAGCAAGCATAGTCCTATATGTCATTGCACATGCCTGTGACTGGATATCGCGGTTCAAAAAAGAATTGATAGATAGATTCAGAGTTCGCAGGGCATTAATCCACCAGCTGCGGCGTGTATCGCTCCATATTCCGGAGTTGAAATACGTCCACAGCCTCATAGCCTTATCAATGATTGTAAGGCTCTGTTTCTGCTTTATTGAGTCTGAATCTTTCTTCATATCTGTTGAATTTTCAAAAATACAACATTTCTTTTATACTTTGCGTTCGCCAGGCACATAAAAATGATTATAAAATCCGAGATACATCGGAATGGAACTTTCGTATCGTTTAGGTTTGTTTCATCTTTATATTACAGGCGAATTTAACTATGGACGTGCATCGGGCTCTATACCAAAAGTTTTGGATGGAACAGGGCCCATTTCAAACTCGAGAAGACCTCCGGCCTTAATTAGTGCAAAATCTATGTAAGATTTTTCGTATGGTCTGCCATTCAAACGGGCACTCTGGATATAGATATTATCGTCTGAGTTGTTGATGGTGCGGATTTCGAAAGTGCGGCCATCTCCGACATTTATTGTTGCAGAATCGAATAGGGGGCTGCCGAATACAAATTTGCCGCCTGTCGGCTCAACCTGATAGATGCCCATTGAGGATAGGACGAACCAGGCCGACATCTGGCCGACGTCCTCATTGCCACATAATCCGGCCGGTTCGTCTTTGTATAGCTCGTTCATTACTTTTCGTAGCAGAGGGGCTGCTTTATATGGCTGTCCTGCATAATTATAGAGATAGATGGTGTGATGGCTTGGTTCGTTGCCGTGGGCATACTGGCCGATAAGACCGCTGATGTCAGGCGAAGCGCCTTCGCCGAGATTGCTCTCCACTGTGAACAGAGAGTCGAGTTTGCAGGTAAAAGCCTCGTCCGAGCCGAACTGGCCGATAAGTCCGTGGGGATCATGAGGCACAAGCCATACATATTGCCAGCCGTTGCCTTCGCAGTAGTCGTCGGCGCGATGTGTGGTGGCGAAAGGGTTAAAAGTCTCGTTCCGGAAAGCGCCATCGGTCGATTTGCCTCGCATGAAGCCGGTAGAAGAGTCAAAATAGTGTTTGTAAGCCTTTGCGCGCTCGCTGAATATGGCGTGGTCTTCTTGGTTGCCGGTCAAAGCGGCGGCTTTTGCAACAGCGGCATCAGCAATGGCATATTCCATGCCTTTTGCAACGCTTTCGTTGCAGTCGGGGGCGTCGTAGGGGATATAACCATAGGTTTTGAGGGATCCAAGAGAGCGTTCGTCGAGCATGCATGAGGCTTTCATTGCGTTGTAAGCACCGATGCTGTCGTCGACGAAACCCTTTGCGAGGAGGTCGCCAAGAACTATTACTCCGGGATTGCCTATCATGCAGTCTGTTTCGTTGCCATGCAGATGCCATACAGGCAGTTTGCCCTGCTGGCGATAGATGTTGATGAATGTGTTGGCGTAATCAGTCTGGAGTTCGGGGTGAATCAAGGTAGAGAGAGGGTGGGCTGCTCTGTATGTATCCCAAAGAGAGAAAATAGTATAATTTTCAAACTTGCCGTCGGTGTTGTGGATATTGCCATCGGCTCCGCGGTAATCACCGTTTGTATCGCTGAAAACGGCCGGGGCAAACATCGTATGATATAGGGCTGTATAGAATTTACGCTTATCCTGTTCTTTAGAAGTTTCGATTCTGACCTTGCCGAGTTTTTCATTCCATGCAAGACGCGCATTTTCTGCCGCGGCATCGAAAGCGAGATTAGCGGCTTCAGCTACAAGATTCTTTTCTGAGTTCTCGATACTGACGGGCGATATGCCTGTTTTCACCAGCAATGGCTCATGGTTGTTGCGGAATGAGAGGACTGCGTAGGCTTTAGTAGAATCATTGTTGAGTGCTGCATGCATTATCGGCTGTGAGAACCTCGCTGTGAAATATATGCGCTGGTCCTTAGCCCAGCCGGTGGAGTAGCGATAACCATCGATTGTACTATCGTTTACAAGTTTAATTTCGCTCTTGCTTGGTTTATCCCAACCTATGCCGTAGCCGAGGTCGAGTCTCACGTAGACAGTATCTGCATCGCTTGGATAGGAATAGCGCTGATAGCCGGTGCGAGGTGTTGCTGTAAGTTCGGCTGTGATATCGGAATTTTTGAGTTTTACGCTATAGTAGCCGGGGCGGCAAATTTCATCAGTGTGCGAAAATTCTGCCATCGCATCGTCTGCATTTATAGTCGGCAGCATGAGGATATCGCCGAGGTCTCCTATCCCTGTTCCGCTCAGATGAGTATGGCTGAACCCGAGCAGAGTAGAGTCGGAATAGTGATAACCAGAGCACCAATCCCAGCCTTTCACAGTTTGCGAGGGCCCGAGCTGCACCATGCCGAAGGGTACATTCGCACCCAAGAAGACATGTCCGTGGTCGCCTGTGCCTATCATCGGGTCTACAAATTGGGTATAGTCTGTTTCAGGCGCCGGGGCTGTGGCACAAGCGCCCAACAGAGCTGGAAGGGCCGATAGTGTTATTGGTATTATTAGACTGAGTTTCATAATGGAGGCTATGAGACAAGACAGCCGGTCAAATCGGATTTGCCGGCTGCCTGTCGCTTAATGAATATGTTTATTTAGGGAGTTTGAAGACGGTTGAGATTTCTTGCATCTGAGCTTGCGACATGCCGTCGGGTACGAAGCCCATGGCCCTTGCATGAAGGTATATGTCGGAAGCTTTTTCGAGTACATCAATTTGGTCGAATGCCGACATAATATCAGTATCGACTGCAAAGACTCCATGTTTTTCCCATGCTACGACATCATAGTTATCGTCTATAGATGCTATGGTAGCCTCGGCGAGTTCGCCCGAACCGGGGAGTTTGTAGGGCACTATACCGAGTCCTCGCGGGCAGAACGCCTTCGTCTCCGGAATCATGCTCCAAAGAATATTGGTAAGCACATCTTTTGCAAGGAACGCCGGGTTGTGTGTCATTGCCACAAGTCCGATAGGATGGGTGTGCAGAGACGCTTTATATGGCGAGCCTTTTGCTATGAGATAGTTATGCACCGCAAGGTGGGAGGGGAGTTCCGAAGTCGGCATCACAGGATTGTCTGCAACAATTTCATAATGGGCACAGTCGTCGGTTATGCGGATTATAGAGCCGTTTTCCATAGGTCGACGGGCCAGATCGCGCATGCGTCGGTTTGTGCCTTTACAGAAAAACCAGCAGTCTTTAAGATGGGGCAGAGTACTCCCGATAGGGAAAGGACCGGCAATAGCTTCTTTGTTTTTCAGAGTACCGTATACCTTATCGGTTATATTGACAGTAATATTGCCGCCGTTTCGTTCGGCCCATCCTTTTTGCCAAAGATAGCCTGCGGCTTCAGCCACGAGGCTGATTTCGGCGCTAAGCGCCGGGTTGTTTTCAAGAACGCTCATATTATCTGAGGTAGGAATGAAGAAATTATAAGAACTGCAAGGCCTACTATAAGTACAGCGATAGTCTTGCCCGAACAGCCTTTCCATTCTTTGAGGATAATACCCCAAACATTGGAGAAGGTGACATTAAGAGCCATTAAAATGCAGAATGCAAATGTGTAGAGAGCCGGAGATTCTTCAAGGAAACCTTTGCCGATGGCAAGACCGAAGAATTGGCTGTACCACAGTACTCCCGCCAAAGCACAAAGCATCAGGTTGTTGAGCCATAGGGAGGGCTTTGCTGCATAATCCGACCATGAACTGTTGCGTTGATTCTGATAGAGGCAATATGCGGCATTGGTCACGAAACCGCCAAATGTTACAAGAAATGTAGCCGGAAGGGTGGTAAACAGCGGATTGACATTCTCGAAATGGAGTTGTGCTCCTGCATAGAGACCGATATTGAAGCATGCGCTCATGAAAGCGGCCAGAAGTGCCACACTGATGCCCTTGGTAAAGTTGAACTCTTTGACGGTGCTATCGTTGCCTGCGGTTTTGGCTTTCATTGAACCGGCCACTCCTATGATGGCTATGCCGACGAGTGTGACTACAACGCCGATAATTACAGACGTTTTGATGTCTGCGGCGTGGCCTGTGAAGACCGGCGCGAGGATTGTTCCGAGAGCTGCGCAAGTGCCAAGCGAAATCGACTGGCCGAGTGCTACTCCAAGATAACGCATCGATAGACCGAAAGTGAGGCCTCCGATACCCCAGAGAGCTCCATAGCCAATCGTGGCAAGGCTCGCCTCAGGGTTCGACGTGAAAAGTCTTATCAATGATTCTCCTTCAGGCACAGCCAGTAAAGCACCGGCCAGAGGAAATACAAGCCATGCGAAGATACCCTGGACAAGCCAGAAACTCTCCCAGTTCCATGATTTGATTTTTTTAATGGGCACATAGCTGCTCGACTGGCAGAAAGCGCCCAATGCAATTATGAGCAGGCCTATAAGAATCATTGGCGTTTCGATGTTGTTTCTGCTTCGTAGAGTTCGATTTCCTTGATGAAGTCATGGCCGGCCGGCACGTTGTTGCGGAGGCAGAACATGTTCCATACGTCTCCAAAGGGCATTGTCTTGGCTTCTTCCATGAGGGCGAGCTTCTGGAAGTTGCGGTTTGTAAGTTCGAGTTCACTCAGAGTGGCTACAGGCTCGAGAAGTCCGCGAAGAACAGATTTCTGGGTGGCACGGGCGCCGATTACATAAGCGCCTATGCGGTTTATTGAGCCGTCGAAATAGTCGAGTCCGATATGAACGCGGTCAAGAGCGCCACATCGGGTGATTTCCATGCAGAGTTCGAGAGTCGATTCGTCCATGAGAGTCACATGGTCGCTATCCCAACGCATCGGGCGGCTTACATGTAACATGATTTCGGGGCAGAAAAGGAGTATGGACGATACTTTGTCACCTACGACCTCGGTCGGGTGGAAGTGGCCGGTGTCGAGAGTCACAATTTTATTATTCTGAGCGCAATAGGCTGTGTAGAAATCATTAGAACCGACAGTAAAAGCCTCGAGGCCGATGCCGAATACCTTGGATTCGAGGCAGTCTTTCATATGTTTGTGCTCAACCTGATAGATTGTATCGAGGCTTTCCTTCATTATGGAGCGGTAGAGCATACGGTTGACTGTCATTTCTTTCTGACCGTCGTGTACCCATAGGTTGAAGATACAGCTGTCATCGAGCTGACGGCCCATTTCGTTGGCAATAGCTCGGCAACGCTGTGTATGCTCAATCCAGAAATCGCGTACGGCCTTGTCGGGGTTGCTGAGCGTGAGAGAACCCGACAGGGGGTGCGAGAAAGATGTAGAGTTAAAGTCGAGTTTCAGGCCGTTTTCCTTCGCCCAGTCAATCCAGCCTTGAAAATGAGCCGGTTCTACTTCGTTGCGGTCTACTTTTTTGCCGCCGAATTCTCCGTAAATCTCATGTAGATTAACGCGGTGGCTACCACCGAGGAGAGAACATACTTTGACGAGGTCGGCACGAACCTCATCTATATTTCGGGCTTTTCCGGGATAGTTTCCGTTCACCTGAATACCTCCGGTGAGCTCTCCCGCCGATTCAAAGCCCTGTACATCATCCGTCTGCCAGCAATGCAGAGAGAGTTGAACATTCTGAAGCGTTTCAAGGGCCTTATCGGTGTCTATGCCGAGTTCAGCATAGCGTTCGCGGGCTATTTCGTAGGATTTGAGAATCTGATTTTCGTTCATAGTTTATTTGTATTAAGGTTTAAATGTTTTAGTATTGCAGGACTCGATTGATATCTGACGCAGGCGCTCAGGTGTGCATGAAGCGTCGGCCGCTCCAATCTGGACGAGTATATTGCCCAATGCCGTGCATTCGGCCGGTCCGGCAACGACGGTAAGGCCGGTCGCCTGGGCAATCATTTTCATAAGGTGTTCATTCTTTGAGCCACCACCAATCACATGGAGTCGTTTAATATCTTTAGAGCTTATGGAGCGTAGTGTAGCCAGGACTTCTGCTATGCGAGCTGCGAGACTTATGAAAATTACACGGACATAATCGGCGCTGCTTACAGGAGGGGTAAGCGAGTGGGAAAGGCAGTAACTTCTTATTGCTTCTGTCATGGATTCCGGATTGGCAAATGACGAATCGTCGGGGTTTATCAGGGTCTCGCAGGCTGAATCGTGGCAACTGGCCACGAGCTCGCCGACGTTGACATCTTCCAGCCCTAGCTCCTTGCGTACGCGCTCAAATATCCACATGCCGCAGATGTTTTTAAGGAATCGGGTGGTTCCGTTGATGCCACCTTCGTTGGTAAAATTGTAGTTCAATGCATCGGCGCTAACATTGAATTCATCTGCTTCTATGCCGAGAAGAGCCCATGTGCCACAACTCAGATATGCATAATCGCTATCCGGGCTTGGAATGCCGACAACGGCCGATGCTGTATCATGGCCGGCGACGGCAATCACGGGAATCTCTCCAAGGCCTGTGATGCGCTGAAGGTCCGGTGTAAGAATGCCTATTCGTTCTCCAGGCTGAACCATCTTGCCGAATTTAGTGCGGGATAATCCAAGATTTTGGAGGATATCGGTGTCGAAATCGCCTGTTGAGAGATTTAGCATCTGAGAAGTGGAGGCCACAGTGAATTCTGTGACCGCGTTGCCTGTAAGCATATACGCAAGGGCGTCGGGTATGAACAGAATCTTGTCGGCTGCATCTATCACCGAAGCATTGTGGCGCCGGAGTGTGTGCAACTGAAAGATTGTATTGAAGTCCATAAACTGAATGCCGGTACTTGCATAGAGTTTTTCTTTGCCATACGCCTCGCAATATATTTCGGCGGCGTTCTGCGTGTGTGGGTCACGGTAGCAATAAGGAAGCCCCGCTAATGAGCCATCTTTATAGAAAAATGCTACGTCACAGCCCCAGGAATCTATACCAATTGAATCGAGTTGTCTGCCGGATTCTTTTAGCATTTCAGCTGCCAGAGTCATACTTTTTATAATCTCTTCATATATCAGGGGGAGGTTCCAGAACAGATGTCCTGAAATCGGAAGCATTGGGTACTTGAATCGGGATATTTCTTTCGATTCTATATTAAGTCCGTCGTAAGAGGCGAGAATGGCTCTGCCGCTTGTCGCGCCGAGGTCGATGGCAAGATGGGTGGTATTCATTAAGGTTCAGAATTTAATTTATGGCAAAGTTAGGTAAATTTACGAATCTCATTGTACGCATGAGTGACAGAATAGTATTCAGAAATGCTTTTTTGCTCTCGCTATAGAGGCATGATACAAGCGCTTTAGAGCGATAATGGCATGGTTATTAGATTAAGAGGTTGTTTAATAACCTATAAATACAATCTTGATGTCATAAAAATGCCTCAAGAGCTATCTCAACTATGAAATAATTATTATCTTTGCTGAGTAAATCAGAAAAAGCATACTGACAGAATACACAATAATAAACAACATTTATATGAAGACAGACCTAAGCTCGCAGATAAAGCTTGACAGGATTCCCAAACGCTACTATAATCCTGACAATGAAATTGAGCTCGCTGCTTTGCGACGTGAAGAAAAACTGTTTACTCAGATTTTTGAGACAGCTTCTGACGGCGGCGATTTTGTCGCCTCAGAAATGGCACGCTATATCAACCGCTATGTTGCCCGCAAAGGCAAATGTGTCCTTGCACTCGGCGCAGGCACGAGTACACACCGTGCTTATGCAAGCCTTATAAAGCTATACAAAGAAGGATCTGTAAGTTTCAAAGATGTAGTAATATATATAATTGATGAGTTCTTCCCTCTGCAGCCTGAAGGACCGTCGGTGCTTAAACGACTGAGAGAAGTTCTTCTTGACCATATCGACATAAAGGAGCGCAACATTCGCACCATCAATCCCGAGATAACTAAGGAGACGATGTATGAATATTGTCAGGCATACGAACAGGCGATAGCGGATGAGGGTGGAATTGACGTTGCTGTTTTCGAAGTAGGACCTCACGGTTGCATCGGCTTTAACGAGGCCGGCGCTCCTGAGGCAAGCTATTGCCGTCTGGTTCTTCTCGGAAATGAATTGCGCCATGCAATAGGCAAGAATTATAATTGCGACGAAGCTCCTACGACCGCAATCACTCTTGGCGTTGCCAATCTTCGCAGTGCCAAACGAGTTCTCACTATGGCATGGGGCGAAAACAGCGCTTCGATAGTCAGAAAAGCGGTTGAAAACGATCCTACTCCGGCTGTTCCGGCGTCTTTGCTGCAGGGTCATCCGCATGTAAAACTTGTAATAGACCTCCCAGCAGCCGAAGATCTTACCAGAATAAGCCACCCATGGAAAGTGACATCTTGCGAATGGGATGACAAATTAATTCGCCGGGCTATTGTATGGTTGTGCGAAAAAACAGGCAAGCCTATCCTCAAACTTACCGACAAGGACTATAATGATTGGGGTCTCGGAGAGCTTCTTGCGCTTTTCGGTTCAGCCTATAATGTAAACATCAAGGTCTTCAACGAACTGCAGCACACTATCACGGGCTGGCCGGGCGGAAAGCCGGACGCTGATGATACTTATCGTCCTGAGCGTGCAAAACCTTATCCCAAGCGTGTGATTGTATTCTCTCCGCACCCCGATGACGACGTTATCTCTATGGGCGGAACTCTGAAGCGTCTCGTAGACCAGAAACATGACGTGCATGTGGCTTATGAAACGTCCGGCAATATCGCTGTAGGTGATGAAGATATGATTCGTTACTTCCTGATGATGGACAAGATTGCTCCGGCATTCGGCTTTGATGTTGACGGCTATAAGAAACTGTCGGGCGAGGTTCACGAATTCCTCAAGCAGAAAAAGGCTGGCGAGACAGATACACCTGATATTCGTGAAATAAAGACCATGATTCGTCAGGCCGAAGCAACTATTGCTTGCAACTATATCGGCGTGAAACCTCAGAATATACATTTCCTTCGTCTGCCGTTCTATGAAACCGGTACAATCAAGAAAGGAGACCTTTCTGAGCGTGATGTAGACATTGTGAAGAAGCTTCTCGAAGACGTCAAACCTCATCAGATTTTCGTTGCCGGAGACCTTGCGGACCCACACGGAACCCACAAAGTGTGCACCGATGCAGTGCTCGCAGCCATTGATGAACTCAAGGACGAACCATGGATGAAGGAATGCCGTATCTGGATGTATCGCGGAGCATGGGCCGAATGGGAAATCGACCATATTGAAATGGCAGTGCCTATAAGCCCTGAAGAACTCAGATTCAAGCGTAATTCAATCCTCAAGCACCAGAGCCAGATGGAAAACGCACCATTCCTCGGCGATGATGACCGCTTATTCTGGCAGCGCGCCGAAGACCGCAACCGTGCTACCGCTCAGCTCTATGAAGGGCTCGGTCTGGCGTCATATGAAGCAATCGAAGCATTTGTGGAATACAAGCCCCTTCGCTGATTCCTCTCATAGCACAAACAAAAATTGCGCCCTCTGAACAAGAGGGCGCAATTTTTATATGTTATAAAATTTATGCTTTTGATAAGGGTGGAAATCCGCTAAGGCTGCTTCTGGAATTCAGAATTATGGCGGAAAAAGAGATTGCGGCAAGGAAAAGGCCATGAGCCGAAATCAGGCCGCAAAAGCCGCTCAAACCAAACCATATACAGCAAAAATATACGGAAAGAAGATACGTAGCAAGTCTAAGCCTTCGGATAATTAGATATATAGCCAGAAGAAACAATACGTGCACTATAAGCCCAGACCAACCGGTAGCTATGAAAATCTGCACAGGAATTACTTCCACCAATGCCGCAACTTCTTCATTCTCGGATATATCTGTATACAGTTCGTTGACTATCACATATTTTGCGACTGTATTCCTTTCCGGGTGGAGAAATCCTAAACCTGTCCACTGGCGCCCTTCCTCATTTACAAGGTCGAGTTTTGGAAGTATCTGAGCCATGCGCCCGGACGCAAATTTGGCGAGGTCTTCGTCATCGGCCGCTTCCATGATTATAGCAATCTGGTCTACCGATGATTTTATACGGAGACGGCTCTGGGTGATATACTCGTTTTTTCGTTCAGGCAATAAGCCGTCCACATAGTATAGAGCTACCAGTGACAACAGACCTAAGAATATAGCCAGGAATAGTTTCCGAATGCCAAAACGGAAGAATATATATGCAGCTATAAAACCTGAAAGAACAGAGAAAGTCTGGCTGGCAAACAATGCGAGAATAATAACCGACCATTGCCAGAACCGAAGTTTATAATATCGTGCAATAGGATATACCAGCAATACCATCGGGAAAAGCCCCGGTGGATATTTCCTGAAAAAATTGAAGGATAACGGCGACATCAGCGGGTCGAAGAAAGTTGATTCCCGATAAGCAGCCGTGCATGGCATCAATATGTTACCACACAATATCAGACCGTCGACTATATAGAATATGCATGCAAGGAGAACATAGGGTATAAGTCGGTTCCAGAATTCTGTAATTTCAAACGGTCTGCGCGAAAATACGACTATGGGTATTATGAAAAATATAAAAGCCAGATAGTTTCGCCACGTGTACAACTGCACAGCCATAGTCTCAAGCGAGAACCATGCGATGCAGAGTAATGATATGCCATATGCCGTGATGACGAGGAGAGTTCGCTTGACTATCGGCGGTTTTATATAGACGAAGAACAATATAAGACATACGACAACGCATATGTCGTAGGTTTTTATCGGGAGAGTGTTCTCATGGGTAAGCCCGTAGTTGCCCAAAAACAGCAGGCACATTATCAAGAAGTCGTAGGGCCTTTCTCTGTAGGCCTTGAGCATCATGGCAAGAGAGAGTACGACGGCAGGATAGAATGACAGACCGGTAAGCGACAGCGAGAGCATAAAACCAAGCGCTGTAAGCCAGTCTCGGCTCTGTATCTGAGGATATATACGGGCCGAGACCGGTTTGCTGCCGGCAGATGCTACTGCTGTTAATGTATGTTTAGTTTCCGTAGCCGTATTCTTTGCGGGATTTTGAACCGTTGATTACGATTGAGAGCTTTTTAAGACGGTTGTGCTCATAGATATCGTTGAGTTCCTTGAATGCAGTCATCTTAGTCTTGTTGAGACGGCAGACACAAATGGTGGCGTCGGCCACACGGTCGAGGGTAAATGTATCGCTCACAAGGCCGAGAGGAGCTGTATCAACTATTATATAGTCGTAGACACCGCGGAGTTCTGCAAAGAGCTGGTCTACTTTTCCCGAGGCAAGGAGTTCGGCCGGATTCGGCGGTACCGGGCCGGCTACGATTGTGTCAAGATTGTCTACGCCGGGCACTTTCTCAATTATCTGGTCGATAGACAGTGACTGGGATGAAAGATACTGTGTTACGCCATACTTAGGCGAAATTCCAATATATTGTGCCAGCGTCGGTTTACGTATGTCCATGCCCACTATTATCACCTTTTTGCCTAAAGCGGCAAGTGATGCCGCTATATTCAGTGATATGAAGCTTTTTCCCTCACCCGGAACAGATGAGGTGAGAAGGACGACTTTGTCGGTCGAGCTGTTTAGGACGAACAGAAGGTTTGAGCGAAGCATTCGGAACAATTCGGCTGCAGACGATTTGTTGCCGTTGACAGCGACAATTTTGTCGCCGGACTTGTCTTCGCACATTTCTCCCAGAAGCGGTATATCGGTGGCTTTTTCGACATCGTTTCGGCTTTCAATGACATTGGTGATGAGTCGTCGTACGAACAAGGCAATAGGGGGAAGTATCAGAGAGAAGAGTACTGCCAGTATGAAGATGATTTTGTTACTCATGCCTAAAGGCTCGCTGAGTGTGAACGCAGAGTCTACAACAGTGCCCTTGGGGAAAGAATTGGCAAGCGCCATCGAAACTTCTTCTTTACGCTGCAGCAGGAATAAATAGAGACTTTGTTTGAGCTCCTGCTGGCGCTTAAGATTGAGAAATTCCCGCTCACTCAAAGGTGCAGCACCGAGTTTTGCTGTGGCATCAGCCATATTGCGTTGAATATCCCGTATTCTAAGATTGACATTGTCAAGAGTTTTGGCAAAAGAAGCCTTGATGTTATCTCGGAGAGTCTTTATTTTTTCATCAAGAAGTTTCAATGCCGCATTGTCTGCCCGCGCACTTGTGAGGAGGTCCTGTCGTTGCAAAAGCAAAGCGTTGTATGCTTCCAGTCCGCCGGGAACATCTTCCGCTTCGGAGGTGATAGGAACAAGGCTGTATTCATTGGCCGGGTCAGAGAGAAAATCGCTTGCCATACGGATGATTTCCTGCTGTGTGCGTAGTTCCAGGAGGGCATTCTCAAATTCAGTCTGTTTCTGGAACTGTTTCCCGGCTTCAAGTCCGACATCGATAATGCCGCGTTTCTGCTTGTAATTCTGAATTTCGATTTCGATATCGTTGAGATCTTTCGTGAGAATTTTGAGACGACCGTCGATGAATTGAGAGGTAAGGTCGTTTTTCTCATTTTTCTGAACGATTGTACGCTTATTGTACAGTTCAATAATTTTATTCAGTATGTTTTTACCATAGTCGGGATATGGAGTATTGATGCCCATTTCAACTACATTGCTCCGTTTTGACGCAATCTCGCTGGAGACAGCTACATCGAGTTCTTCGGCAGCACTGTCGTAGCCCACAACTGTTATGACTTCTTTAAAGTCCTTATTAGCTATAAAATTGTCGGTTTTAGCAAATGTGAAAGTTCCAAAATCTGATTGGAGGGTGTATGGAAGTTCAATTTCTTCAACTTCCGCAAATACGTTCTTTCGAGCTTTGGCCTCTATGTCGACTTTGCCATTCTCTTTTACTTTAAGCTTGAATGAAATAGATACAGAAAGTGTATCGAGCATTCCAGCTGTCGGTATTATCTCGATGGGATAGTCTTCGTATGCAAAAGTAGTGTTTAAAAAGCCTTTACGAACAAAGTATTTTGTACCTAACGACAAATCTTTGGCAACATCCTTGTACAATGAATGCGACGAAATGATAAAAATTTCATCATATACAAAACCATTGTTGCCGAACAGACCGCTCAGACCAGTCATACCCATTGCCATAGATGTGGGGCTGCCTGTTTCTTCCTCTTGGTTTATAAGCACATTGGCGCGCACAGCGTACTCTGGTTTGTGGATTTTGCAATAAACAAAAGCCAGTCCGGCGCATACTATAAAGGATATGAGGAAGAGCCACCATTTGTTTATATATTGGCGTATGAGCTCGGATATATCGATAAAGTCTGATTTATTAGAAGCCATCAGCTTGAGAACTTTGTTTGGTTATTTAACGACGAGAGCTATCACTAATGATGCAACAACAGATGTGGCACTTACAATTGTCGATATTACAGACAGTTTGAATGAGTTGTTCGTGTTGTATCGTGAGTTGGATTGCTTGATATTATTAGGCGATACGTAAATATAGTCGTTTTGTTTCAGATAGAAATAAGGCGAGTTAAGAGTCTCGGCCTTGTTGAGGTCCAGATGTGTATAAGTGCGCTTGCCGTTTTCTTCGCGGATAACAAGTACGTTTGAACGCTCACCATATTCAGTGAGGTCTCCAGCCTGTACAAGAGCTTCGAGCACGGTCATACGCTGTTTTGTGAGCGGAATGCGAGAGGGCGAGCGCACTTCGCCGCCGACAGACACCATAAAATTAAGGATTCGGACATCTACAACGGGGTCTTTAACGTCTTTAGAAATCTCTTTAGTAAGATAATCGGAAAGTTGTTCGGTTGTCATTCCACTGACATGAATTGTACCCAGTACAGGAAAGTCAATATCGCCCTTGCTGTCTACTATGTAAGTCTGAAAGCGTGGTGACGCAGCAGATGCCAGAGTAGAGGTTGTTGCCGGATTTATGAGCGGCATCTGATACAGAGCGGTTGCTTCCGGATTAATCGAACTTACCATTATAGACAGTTCGTCGTCCGGAAGTATGGTTGGCAGATAGTTGAGAGTATCGAGTTCGCCGGTTTTGACGTCTTTAATGTCGACAAAATACGGGAGTATATTCTTTGGTGACGAGCATGAAGCCAGACTGATTATTGCAACAAAAACAATCGGCAAGTATAGGAGTTTCATTGTTATGATTATGCGGTTTTATATAAAGTCTGAAGATATTGAGACAAATAAGGTTATCTGCAGGATGGATTTTGGAAAAATCTCAATATGTTTAATTAACGCAACGAAAAGCTAAATATTGCCTTCTCCGAATTCATTGTGCAGGCTCTCAAACCGCTCTCTGATATAAGGACCGAATTTATCCATTGACATTCGTACTCTTTCGAGATTTTTTTTTGTTCCGTCTCCTCCCTTTGAATAGAAGCAGTCTGCATAACATATAAGGCGTTCAAGCAGAGTTTCAGGCATATACGAGCGGTCTGTCGGGAGCGGAAGCCCTGCCTCAATTATTTCAGATGTCGTCAGCCCGGCACCCGTGTGTCTTTCGGCAACTCGGGCAAATTTCTCGGGAACACCTAATGCTCTGAGCATATCGGCTCCAATGGCGCCATGACATAAATATGGAGCGTCGCCCAGACAATCGATCCCCGGAGCATTGGTATTGATGATACCTATGTCATGGAGCATTGCGGCGCATTCAATTTCGTATTTATCGATGTCAAGATTGAGTCTGGCAGCAATACTCATGGCAAGGTTTGCCACAGATGCACTATGAGACAACAAAATCCCGCGGACTTTTCTGTCTGCGGGATATATGTTGTCTATGATTGTTTTCCAATCGCAGGATTTCATTCAACAATTGTGTTCCAGCCATAGATGTCAGGTGATTCACCCAATCTTATGGCATTGAGAGCATTGTAGAGTTTGGTTGTTATCGGACCCGGTTTGCCGTCTTTCGACAGTACATATTTCGTTCCGGTATCGATGTCGTCGATTTCTCCAATCGGAGAGCATACAGCCGCCGTGCCACAGGCTGCCGCTTCCGTACAGTCTGCCAGTTCTTCGACAGTAATATGTCGCTGTTCTACTTCAAGACCCATGTCTCGGGCAAGAGTCATAAGACTCATGTTCGTTATTGAAGGTAGAATGGAATCGGATTTTGGGGTAATGTATTTCCCGTCCTTGATGGCGTAGAAGTTTGCCGGACCGCATTCATCAAGATATTTTTTCTCTTTCGGGTCCAGATAAAGTACGGCAGAGTAGCCCATTTCATGAGCCTTATGTCCTGCGCCAAGAGACGCTGCATAGTTGCCACCTATTTTCCAGCGACCTGTTCCCTGAGGTGCTACACGGTCGAAATCGCGCATGATGCAGATATTGGTGTTCTTGAAGCCGCCTTTGAAGTAAGGGCCTACGGGGGTCACCATTATGATGAAAAGGAATTCGTCGGCTTCCTTAACGCCGATGCGGGGCGAGAGGCCGATTTCGAGAGGCCGGATATAGAGGGAGGCACCACTTCCGTAAGGCGGAATGAAACGTTCATTAAGCTTTACAACTTTGATGCACATTTCTTTGAAAAGTTCTACGGGTACCGGCTCCATAAGAATACCTTTGGCTGATTCTATGAGGCGCTTGGCGTTCTCTTCAAGACGGAAGATTCTGATTTTGCCGTCAGCTCCTCTGAACGCCTTGAGGCCTTCGAAGAGTTCCTGGCCGTAATGAAGAGATGTTGCGGCCATATGGATATTTATAGTGTCGGATTGAGAGACTTCTATAGGGCCCCATTTACCGTCGCGAAATTCACAACGTACATTGTAGTCGGTCGGGAAGTATCCGAAGGGCAGATTAGCCCAGTCAATTTGCATGTCCATTAAAAACGTGTTTTTAGGGGTTAGCGTATGCAAAGTTAAGGAATAATTCCAATTTCAAATCTTTTTTGAGGTGCGAATTGAAAAAAAGTGTGGTAAAAAGGGCAAAAAAATGGCAAATGGCCGGAAACCTGAGTTGGTCCGGCCATTTGCTTTAAATTGTTGTCGTCTGTCAATTAACGCGGAAACGATCTGTTCCATCAGCAAAATATGCCACGGTCTGAGTGGCTGCGGCAACTCCCGCATTCATATTCGCTTCAGCAGTCTGGGCTCCCGATTTCTTTGGTGTGAAAAACACACGATTTCCGTATCGAGCTTGTAGCTCTTCGGCATTCTTGGGCTTTACATCAGCAAAATATTTCAAATCGGGGCGCTCTTCCAGAATCTGGGCGAGTTCGTGTTCATTTATCACTTCTTTGCGGGCTGTGTTAATAAGAACAGCACCCTTGGGAAGTTGGCCGATTAGTTCTTTGCCGATTGAGCCTGTAGTTTCGGGGGTGGCAGGAATATGGATTGATACGATATCGCTTTGAGAATATAGTTCTGAGAGCGATTCGGCAACGGCCACACCATTTGCCGCCATAACATCTGCGGGGCAATAAGGGTCGATGGCTTTTACGTCCATTCCGAACCCTTTTGCAATGGCGGCTACATGTCTGCTGACTTGTCCGAATGCCTGAAGGCCAAGTCGTTTGCCTGAAATCTCGAATCCGGTGGTCCCGTCGTAGCTGTTGCGGGCTGCCATTATCGCCATGCCTATAACGAGCTCGGCAACGGCGTTGGAATTCTGTCCGGGAGTGTTTTCGACAATCACTCCGGCGGCAGTTGCGGCCTTCAAGTCAATATTGTCATAGCCGGCGCCGGCGCGCACAACGATTTTCAACTGAGGCGCAGCTGCAAACAGAGCTTCATCGACAATATCGCTTCTAACGATGAGAGCCTGAGCGTCTGAGACGGCTGCTCGCAGTTCGTCGGGCGATGAATATTTTTCGAGAAGAGCGAATTCATGTCCGGCACCTTCGATAACGGCGCGCATGCTGTCGACAGCCTTCTTGGAGAATGGCTTTTCTGTAGCTATAAGAACTTTCATGTCGGCCGATTATTTGTGAGTAGATTCGAAATCGTGCATTGCCTCTACAAGCACTTTCACGCTATCGATGGGCAGTGCATTGTACAGAGAGGCGCGGAAACCGCCAACAGAGCGGTGACCCTTGATGCCTACAATGCCTCGTTGAGCGCAGAAGTCAATGAAATCAGCTTCGAGATTTTTATATTCGGGCGTCATGACAAAGCATACGTTCATTATTGAACGGTCTGCCGGGTCTGTGACTGTGCCTTCGAACATTTTCGACGAGTCGATTGCATCATACAAATATGCTGCTTTCTCAAGGTCGCGACGTTCGAGCTCTTCTAAGCCGCCGAGTTCTTTGTAGTAGCGGAGGGTCTGGAGAGCGGAAAATATCGGAAGTACGGGGGGAGTGTTGAACATCGAGCCTTTTTTGATGTGGGTGCGGTAGTCCAACATAGTGGGAATGGGGCGGTCTACTTTGCCAAGAGCGTCTTCGCGGACGATGACAAGAGTGACACCGGCAGGTGCGAGATTTTTCTGAGCGCCTGCATAAATTGCATCGTAGTTTGAGAAGTCGATTTTTCGTGAGAAGATATCGGAACTCATATCGGCAATCATACGGCAGGGCACTACAGGGTCTTTGCGGATTTCTGTGCCGTAGATGGTATTGTTCGAAGTGTAGTGGAAATAGTCTGCATCGGCCGGAACTTCAAATCCCTTAGGAATGAATGTATAGCCGGCTTCTTTTGAAGAGGCTACAACATCTACGTCGCCGAAGAGGCGCGCTTCTTTGATTGCGTTAGACGCCCATGTGCCGGTGTCGATATAGGCGGCCTTTTTTGCGAGGAAATTGTATGGAATCATGCAGAACTGCATAGAAGCGCCTCCGCCAAGCCAAAGAACATGGAATCCTTCAGGTATTTCGAGTAGTTCTTTAACCAGAGCGCTTGCTTCATCGATTACAGCCTGGAACTGCTTGCTGCGGTGTGATACTTCCAGAATGGATAGGCCCATATCTGCAAAGTTGATTATTGCGTCGGCTGTATTGCGGATTGTGTATTCGCTCAGAATCGACGGTCCGGCATAAAAGTTGTGTTTCTTCATAATCTAATAATAGTTATTGACGAGTTCTATGCGCAAATTTAATCAATGATTTCGAAATAGCAAAAATATCGCGTCCTATTTGGCTGCAGGCCTCTTTAGGACGCGACTGATTTTATGAGACATTATTATTAGTTCAAAACTATATTTAAGGGCCGGGAGTCTGTGCCCGGGTAGAATGCGCGGGCAAATTGTTTGAGAAATGCAATTGTCTCCGGTTTCGGCGATTTGGATGACGAATCGGCATTGCGTAGAGTCGGGCGTGGACGGGAGGTGTTGAGGCTTGTGCCTCGGTAGGATAGGGTAGAACTTTTATCCATAGGCAGGGAGGTATCAGGTTTATGAGTATAACGGCCGGAACAGCATATTTATTGTATGATAATTGATTGCAAATTACTACTGGTGCGATAAAAATCGCGTTCGTTTAGAAATCATCAAATAAAGAGAGT
>CAJTOB010000054.1 GCA_910578035.1 uncultured Muribaculaceae bacterium | reverse complement strand
GACTAAATACTAATATATTAATCGCAGTGGTTGGATTTTTATCGCACCACTACTATTGCCGGAAAAAGATTGAAGCGAGACAGACTTTCCGAGCCATATACTCTTGTGAGGGTAATGAAATTGTATATTGGAGCCATATCGCCGGCCGAAGTCCGCACAAATATGCGCTTCAGAGCCTCAGTATCCAATCGTGCGTCCGGCGATGCCTGTACCATGACTCTATACAGCTTGGTCAACCGATTTAAATTTGAAGAATAGCTGCCTCCGATATAGCCGGACAAAGTAGACAGCACATCAGACGGCGATATGTTATGCTGAAGACATTTTACAGCATCGACCTCTACCATAAATTGAGGATATTTGGTGTCGAATGTAGTGTAAGCTCTCGAAATCTCAGGACGCGAGTTCAGAGAGTCTATGAAAGTCTTTGTGACTTCGAGCAATTCCTGGGTTGTCGAGCCTTTTCTATCCTGAACATACAGCTCAAAACCGCTGCCGGTTCCATATCCGGAAATCATCGGCGACTGTGAAGCCCGGACCTGCGCGGAAGGAATGGACGAAGTGCGCTTGTAAATCTCTTTAATCACGGCATTTATATCGTGCTCAGGACCTTGCCGCAAACTCCAGTCCTTCAAGCGAATATTAAATGAGCCGGCAGACGATGACTGATCATGGCGGGCGTTCTTGCCCGAAACTTTTGAGTATATGCTAATTTCAGGTATATCTTTTATCGCACATTCAATCTGCGACATAATGGCATCTGTCTCAGCAAGACTTGAACCGGGAGCAACCTGCACATTAAGACTTATTGTTCCCATATCTTCCTGAGGAACAAGACCGGTTTTGGTTGTTGACATAAGCCACCACAAACCGCCTGCGGAAAGCAAAAACAAAACAAGTACTATCCAGCGGTTTCTGAACAGGAAAAATACACCTGTCCGATATTGTCCTACCACGGCATTGAGAGACCGGTCAAAAGCATAATGAAAACGCTCGATATAGGTAGATTTTTTTTCGCTATCGGTTTTCGGTCTCATGAGCAAGGCACTCAGAGCCGGGCATAACGTCATGGCATTTATAAGAGATATGCCGACTGCAACGGCCATAGTGAGGCCGAACTGCTTGTAGAATGTTCCCGATGTTCCGCCAATAAAACATACCGGTATGAAAACAGCCATGAATACGATTGTTGTTGTAATCAGAGCAGCGGACAAACCGCCCATTGCAGAAACTGTTGCCTGATAAGAGTTGGTCTCTCCTTCATCAAACTTAGCCTGCACAGCTTCAACTACTACAACAGAATCGTCTACAACCGTTCCGATGACAAGAACTATTGCAAAAAGCGTCAACATATTCAGCGTAAACCCGACAGAATAAATGAATGCGAATGTGCCAGTCAACGATACGATGATAGACAGGGCCGGTATCAAAGTGGCTCTGAAATCATGAAGAAAAATATAGACAACCAGAACAACCAGAATGAGCGCTACAACAAGTGTCTCGATAACTTTATAGATAGATGCATCGAGAAAATCCTTTGTACTTGAGATATCGGTAAGAATCATTCCCGGAGGGAGGTTGGAGCGTATTTCATCAAGAGTTTTGTCTATTTCAACGATAACTTCATTGGCATTTGACCCCGCAGTCTGAGCAATCATCGCATTCGCACCGGGATGTCCGCTTGTCTGACTCAGCATCGCATAGTTAACAGCCCCGAGTTCGACGTCTGCAATATCCCTTAGCAGCAGCACACGCCCGTCCGGCAATGCTCTTACTACCAGATTCTCATAATCTTCGACATTCTCGTACCGCCCTCTGTATTTAAGGACATATTGGAATGTCGTGGGCCATTCCGCGCCAAGAGTTCCCGTAGGCGATTCAATATTCTGATCAGCAAGAACCTTGTCAATATCAGCCGGCACTAAACCATATTGCGACATTTTCGCAGGGTCAAGCCATATACGCATGGCGTATTCGGCACTGAATATATTTACCTCGCCAACTCCCGCAATTCTTGAAATCTGCGGTTCTATATTGATTTTCATATAGTTGGTGAGAAAATTTGATTCATATGAATCGTCCGGACTATATAGAGTTATAGACTTTAACGTGCTGTTCTGACGCTTTCTTACCGTGACACCGCTTTTGGTGACTTCGGCCGGCAACAGCCCCTGAGCCGACGCCACACGGTTCTGCACATTTACAACAGCCATATCTGCATCAGTGCCCTGCCTGAAATATATCGTTATCGTAGCTGTGCCCGTATTTGTTGCCGTCGAAGTCATATACATCATGTCCTCGACGCCATTAAGCGATTCCTCAAGCGGAACTATTACACTTTTCTGTACGGTCTCAGCATTGGCTCCGGTATAAGTTGCCGAAACTCTCACGGTAGGAGGGGCTATATTCGGGAATTGCTCTATCGGGAGCTGGACAAGCCCGAGTATGCCCACTACAACTATCAGCACGGAGATAACTCCGGCCAGAACAGGACGGTCTATAAAGGTTTTTACGGTCATTTTTTCTCAATTTTATGACAAAATTAAGGCTTTAAACCTTGATGCGTCATATCCGTCTAATTACTATATGACTAACTGCATGATAATAGTGGCAAATGGCTTATTGCCGATTATTTACTTAATTCTAAAACACTTATCTTTGCAGAGTAATTATGAAGAATCTTGCTCTCTATATAGACCTCGCTTTCTGTCTTGTCGTACTGCCTTTGATGGTAGCGCTGTCGCCTGTCGAACGATGGTTTCATAACTTCACCGCCTATATGGTCTTTGCAGGCGTATGGCTATACTTCGTATATTTCATAAACAGGGTTTTCACCATACCATTTCTATTCGGCAGCAATAAAAAGAAAATCAGCGGAATCGCAATGATTCTGATATCCGTTGCCGTAACACTTGCCCTCTCGGGTGTAGAATTGTATATACCTAAGCCGAATATCCATGACCAAGGTATTGTGAGGCGTCTGCCCAATATCCTTCAGTATCAGCAGGCTCTGTGGAGTCTTTTCATGATTGTGGAAGCTTTCAGTTTTGCTGTCGGGCTCCTTGTTCAGACAAATATACAAAAAGCCCGGCTGAGAGCGGCTGAGGCAGAACGCGATAAAGCTGAAATCGAGCTGTATAAAGCGCAAATCAAGCCACATTTCATGTTCAACACTCTGAATTCGCTTTACGGATTATTTCTAACACAAGATAACAACGCACTGCCATCGCTTGAAAAGTTTATTTCCATGATGAGATATATTCATACCTCATCAAACCGCGACCTCGTGCCTATCTCGGAAGAAGCCGAATATATAAGGGAATATGTGGAAGTCCAGTCTCTGAGACTGAACGAAATGACTTCCGTCAATCTGAATATTGATATACGCAATGACAGTCTTCTTATTCCGCCTATGCTTCTAGTAACCTTTGTCGAAAACTGCTTCAAGCACGGAGTGTCTCCCGTGCAGAAGAGCAGCATAGACATCAGGCTTTCAGAAGACGGCCACACTCTGCTTTTTTCTACTTCAAATAGAATTTTCCCGGTAAAGAGAATTGGCGAGCATATGGGAATCGACAACTGCCGGAAGCGTCTCGAATTAATCTATCCCGGAAGATATGAATTGATAATCAACAGCGCTAGCGACATATACAATGTATCGTTGAAAATCCGACTGAAATCATGATTAAATGTGTTGCAATAGATGACGAGCCGATAGCCCTGAGCATACTTCAGGAGTATTGCAGACGATATGGAGATATAGACCTCCAGTGTTTCACTTCACCTATTAAAGGCATGGCATGTGTCAAGAGTACATTGCCCGACATAGTGTTTCTTGACATTGAGATGAATTCCCACAACGGAGTCGAACTCGCAAAAGAAATGCCGGAAGAAACCTGTATCATTTTCACCACAGCTTATTCTCAGTATGCTCTTGACGGATTCAACGTTGATGCCGTTGACTTCCTGCACAAGCCTGTGTTCTATCCGAGGTTTGAACACGCCATGCAAAAGGCGCTGATAATGGTAAACAGTAAACGCGGCCAACGCGAGAAGAGAAACACAATAACTCTCAAAGCCGAATATAAAACCATAGTAATCGACGTAAACGACATATCATATATCGAGGCTATGGATAATTATGTAAAAGTGTTCAGAAGAGGACTTACTACAATAGTTTCCCAGATAACTATGAAAGAAATGGAGTCTTTACTGCCGCCTGACAGCTTTATAAGAGTCCACAGGTCTTTCATTGTTGGCCTTGATGCCATAGAGAAATTCTCCAACCGACAGATTTTTCTCAAAAATTATGACAGATATATTCCTATCGGTCGGACCTACAACGAAGCGTTCAACAACTTGTACAACATCTTCAAACAAAGATATAACAACAAATGAAAAGAACAATCACAATGGTGCTTGCGGCACTCGCAACATCGTTTTCGGTAAACGTTTTCGCCGGAACTCCCATAAAACAGTCAGATCTGCCGAAATCAGCGCAGACATTTCTCACCAAATATTTTCCCGGCGACAATGTGAGAAAGGCCGAAAAAGAGCAAGGCCGCCGAGGCAATGAATATGAAGTAGACCTTACCAGCGGCGCTGAAGTAGATTTTCGTGATAATGGCGATTGGAAAGAGGTAAAAGCAGCAAGAGGCCACTCGGTTCCTGCCGGTATCATACCTGCGGCAATCGCTAAATTCATAACTACCAACTTCCCCGAACAAAGTATTGTGGAAATTTCCCGTAAACGTGGAGGATATGAGGTAGAACTTTCGAACGGCACAGAACTGAAACTCACCGAAGACGCCAAGCCGTTGACAGAACAACGTGGCGGCCAGCGTGGCAACCGCCCGAACAGATAAATACGGCCCGGGGAAACGCCTCAATCAACAATACAGAGAGGCCATATCATAATTGTATTCAGCAAGAGCGAGCGTTCGGCGTGCCCATGCTGAATACAATATTATTATCACTCTCTCTTTCAGACGCGAAGCGTGCTATGTAAGGCAATTGAGTATGATACTGTTAGCACGGTCGACCACTGATGTGTCAAGGGCGGCAAGATATATGCGGGTGGTCGCTTCCGAGTCGTGCCCCATACCTTCGCTTATTACATTGAGAGGTATGCCCTGGGCCTGGGCTATCGAAGCCCAGCTGTGTCTGGCTACATAGAGAGTCAGGGGTACTGCCAGACCCACCATTCCTCCGATTTTCTTGAGATTGTAGTTTATTCTATAGCCGGCGTTGCGATAAGCGCAGCGCTCGTTCACGCCGGGCTTCTTTATAATAGGCAACAGATAGTCTGTCTTGTTTTCCGGATACTTATCGTGTATTGTCTGCATTTCTTTTGTCCACTGTATTATGAGTTTCTGGCCGGTTTTGCGGCGACGGTAGACTATGAAGCCATTTCTAAGGTCAGTCTTTTTCAGAAATGCCATGTCAATGAAACTCATGCCCCTAAGATAAAAACTCAGCAGAAACATATTGCGGGCAAAATCGAGCGCAGGTGCTCCGGCAAGATTCAAGGCTTTGATTTTTTTAATCACCTCAATCGGGAGCGCCCTTTTTACGGTCTTGCCGACCCCAGTATAGACATGCCTGAAAGGCCTGCGGTCCTCTATCATACCGTCTTCCAACGCACGGTTATAGACTGCACGAAACACACGGAGGTAGAACGAAATTGTATTCGGAACAACACCTCGCTTCTCAAGCCAGGCTTCATACGCCTCCATTATATCGGAAGTAATGCAGTCGAGCATTATGTCGTCGCCTTGCCGGAATTTTCTGAAACTGTTGAGGGTGGCGCGATATGTCTCCGAGGTCCTTGTTTTACCATTCTCGCGAAGTCGGACTATGATCGCCTCCATGAAGTTGAACAGAGAATATTCGCGTGCATATCGAGAGAACTCTTCAATCACATCTTCTGCCACATACGCCATGCCGTTGGCGTCCAGACGTCGGCCTATTTTCATTAACCGTTCCACATCGAGGCGTATGTGTTCGCGAACGGATTGTATAAACGAATTGCGGTCGCCGGTCCAGCCCGTTGTCACCATCGACCGGCTTTCATCCCATTCGGAGGGCAATATATGATATTCCGACAAAAACTGGCGCACTTTTCTATCATGGATAATCTGATAATAGATTGTTCCTTCCTGATCTGCGCCGCCGGAGGGGCGGAATTTAACCTTTACTGAAGCCATGTTTTTTTAGCCGCAAAATAAAAAGTTTTTCCGGCTCTCTGCCCTCTCATGAGGGGATATGCACGATGAACCTTTGCCCGTCTTTTTTGTTTCTAATTTATACGAAATTATTTCAACCGACTATGCGGTCGTAAATCTGCATTCAGTATAAGGTTTCTATCAATTTATTAACCAGCTTCTTTATAAAACTACTATGGAACAGAAATATGTATGTGAAGTCTGCGATTGGGTTTATGACCCAGCTTTAGGCGACCCCGAAAACGGCATCGCCCCTGGAACTGCATTTGAAGATTTGCCAGATGATTGGGTCTGCCCCCTCTGTGGAGTCGGGAAAGACCAATTTAAGCCTGTCGATTAATCAGGATAAGCACAGCCGGCCATTTAGCCGGCTGTGTGTTTTTTACGGTAATTTTATGCGGTCAGCCTGGATTACAACTCTATTTTGCGATGCCGCATATTCCAGACCTCGGTTTATAGAAGCAATAACATTGTCGCCAAGTCTTGTATAGTTGAACGCATGAGCGGTCTCTCTCAGCAGCCCTTCGACAGGAAGCGCTCCCTGCTCTTGAAGAATACGACAGATTGCAACAGCAACTTCCTCTGGCGCTATGTCGAGGGCTTCTCTATCCGACACCGGTCGGTAAACATTGTATTCCAGCGGGTTCTGGTCAGCATTCCAATAAAACGGATTTGCGTCGCCGGTCTTAAGGCAACGAGCCTGCTCCAAAAGCCGCTCCATATGCTCGGCAATTCTTACCCCCATACGGGCAATACCGAACGAATTGATTACCTTCTTACACAGCATCGACTTGCTTATCGGAGCCTCAAGAGCAACTGTTTGCGAGATTTTATTAAGAATCACATGGTCGAAGGAGCCCGACACAAAATCCTCTGCTGAAATACTTTCCTGCCTCAGATTGCTCGGGCTATACGGTATGATGTATGAATCCGGTTCTTCAACAACTTCGTTTATAGATGCCTCTGGCTCATCCTCATCGGCACATAAAGCCTGCACCGATTTCAAAGGCTCACAGGGCGTAGTGTTTCCGGCCTCTTCTACTGCTGCAATTATATTTTCTATGGTTTTGGCACGATTTTCCCACCAGTCCATAGACCATACCCTATATATGCGCCAACCAAGCAGCCCGAGCACCGAACTCTGTGTGACAACCCTATCACCGGCAGTCTTGGCCGCGTTATAGTTATGCCCGTCGCAAAGAATTCCGAGCATATATTTGCCGGGGTCGCGCGGGTCTACGACTCCTATGTCTATTCGATAGCCCGAACAGCCTATATTCGTGCGCACAGCGTAACCTCTGGCAGCCAGCTCAGCCGCAACAGCCTCAACCAAAGAATCTCTACTGCGTAAGCTGTCTGTCGAAGCATATGTCAGATATTCGCGGCCTTTTTCGGCATACTCAAGGAATGCCTTCAAATCGGCCACACCTTCTGCCGAGGTCCTGTTGAGATCTATCTGTTCGGCTTTTAGAGTAGAAAATACTTTCATCTCATAGCGTGCACGCGACACTGCCACATTGAGGCGCCGGCAACCGCCATCGCGGTTCAACGGGCCGAAATTAAGCGCTATTTTGCCATCCTTGTCGGGGCCATATCCGATTGAAAATAGTATGACATCGCGCTCGTCGCCCTGAACATTTTCAAGATTTTTTATAAAGATAGGCTCATCGCATTCCATAGCTATCGCCTCAAGCTCGGGATTCAGACGGAACAAATCTGTGAGCAGGTCTTCGATAAGCGACTGCTGGTTAGTGTTGAATGTCACAACGCCGATACTTCGATGACAGGTCTGTGGGTTCGACAATCGCTTTCTTATTTCTTCTACAACAGCCTCGGCTTCAGCTCTGTTCTGACGCGTCCGACCGCGGTCGTATATTCCGTCTACGTGCTGCCAGCCTATTTTAGTGGTAAGGTCGTCGGGCGAAGGGAACGTAAGAAGCCTGTTGCCATAATACTTCACATTGCTGAATGCAATAAGGCTTTCGTGCTTGCTTCTGTAGTGCCATAGCAGATGTTTCGACGGCATTGAGAGGGCAAGACAGTCTTCAAGAATATTCTCGAGGTCTTCTTTGTCTGCATTGTCCTCGTCGAAAGTATTGGTTGAGAAAAATGCCGTAGGGGGCATCTGTTTGGGGTCGCCGACTACAATCACATTCCGGCCTCTGGCAATGGCTCCGACAGCCTCGCTTGTCGGCATCTGCGATGCTTCGTCGAATATCACAAGATCAAAGGGAACCCTATCGGCATCAATATATTGTGCCACAGAAATAGGGCTCATAAGCATGCACGGACACATACGGGCAAGCAAATCCGGAATCTGCTCGAACAGCTTACGGATAGAGGTTCCGCGGCCTCCATTGCGGATATTCCGCTGTAGAATGCCGACTTCAGAACTCTGAGCGGCTTCTTTCTGCAGAGCGGGCAACGAAGCTGCAAGTTTGGCAAAAAGTTCTTCGCGTGTAAGACGCTCAAACTCGGCGCTGAACTGCCTGAAACGCTCGGTTTTCTCGTCGAAAAGCGCACCATGAAAAGCATTCATCTGAGGCTCACACGAAAGTATATATTCGGCATATGACCGATACAAATTCTTTTCAAAACAATCGCTTATTTCTTCTACAGCGATTTTTCCGGAATCGACAGCATCTACTATGGCCCGATTGCCTTTCGAAATAACTTTTTCACGCAGGAGATTGCAGGCAGCCCAGTCGTGAAGAGAATCTATATTGTCGGTCCAACGCTCAACAAGCCGGTAACAGTCCTCTGCAGATAGCTCGTCGAGCGCCCTTGTTTTCAGCAAATTCTGTATACGGGCTTTATTCTCGGCAATATCGGCGGCATGCTTGGCGAAGGTCTGCAATTTAGCGGCGAACAGTTCTCTGAATGTATCGAGGCCGCACTCCAGATTGCTGCATATGACATCTTTCAATGCAAGCGCCTTCGATGCGTCGCGGGTGAACAGCATTATCTGCCTGTTTAGTTCGCGCACACTTCGGGCTGCGGCGTCTATAGAGCCCCACTCTGCCCTGTCCTTACTCCATAGAGAACCAAGAACAGGAGCAAAAGTGCTGTCGAGAGCCTCGATTTCGCGCTGTCTGTCGCTATAGGTGTTCAGCAAAGTGAAAATACCATAAACATCATCAGTCGAAATCTGTGTCTTGCCAAGAGCCAAGGCCTTTAACTGCGATTTGACTTTTTTCTGTCCGAGCACGCGCGGCAACCACCATTTTGCAGAGCTCTCGCGCCATTTGGTCTCCCAAAAACGATAATCCCACGTCAGAATAGAATCTGTAAAGTCCTTCAGCAGACTGCACCGCACGCTATCTCTTTCCGGCCCTGTCTGCAGAACCTTGTCAACACTCACAAAAAACTCGCTGTTGCCGGCTTCTTTAAGCAAACGGGGCGGCAGAGCCTTAGCTTCAAGCAGAATCCGAATGATTTCACTCAAGGCCGTAAGCTGTTCACCAGATAGACCGTCAATATCAAAGCGGAATAATGAGGAAATATCCTTTATCGACGAGCGATACTTGGCTAACGATGCCAACAGTTCCGATAAATGTTCGCGCGCCTCGGTCTTTACAGAAGAAAGATACTCCGTAAGACCGATTCCGGCCAAAGGATGCGATGCCGGCGAGCCGCATATCCTGCTGATTGCCTGATATTCTGCAACAGCAGAACGTGCTTCTTCTATCGATTCGGGAGTAGCGGCTTCAATAGAGGCCCTTGACATGGCTATAGCCTCGCCTTCATATCGGATACCGGCATAGCGGGCAAAGCAATCGTAAAGCGAGAGACCGGCAGGATATATTTTATGCAAAGTCCGCACATATCCGTTGAGTTCGCGGCGAAGTTCGTTTATCTGCGCAGCTTTGACCCTGAAAGCCTCGTCGGGTTTTCTTTTCACTACCTCAGTCGTCCTTTTCAGTTGTTCAAGAACGCTCGATTTCTTGGCCTTGTTCGAATGAAGTTCCAGACAGAACGGAGCAAGACCAATAGCTTCAAGCCTACGCTGCACCACCTGGAGAGCTGCCATCTTCTCAGCAACAAAAAGCACCTTTTTGCCATTGAACAGAGCATTGGCTATGATATTGGTAATGGTCTGCGACTTTCCTGTGCCCGGAGGCCCGTGGAGAATAAAACTTTTACCGTCGACAGCCGTACAGATGGCCTCAAACTGCGATGAATCCGCACCGATTGGCAATGCCACGTCTCCTGCCGGGTAGGCCTCATCAAGGTCTGTCTCGCATACCTCTGCATCATCTTCCGTCCATTCTGTCTTGCCTGAAATCAGGCTGGCAACAATCTTGCTGCGGGCCAGTTTGTCGGCATTATTATGGATATCATTCCACATTATAAACTTGCTGAACGAAAAATTACCGATGATAGCCTGCTCCTCTACATCCCAGCTGGTCTGGGCCATGATAGCCCGACGGAAGATGTTGAAAACTTTCGGAACATCGATACCGCTTTCATCGCGAGGCAACATGTCGAGACCGCCGATGGCAATGCCGAAGTCCTGTCTCAGCATTTCGAGAAGGGTGATATTCAGCATAGCCTCCTCGTCACGGCTACGTATCACAAATCCCTTAGCGGCTGACTTCCTTATGATTTCTATAGGAAGAAGGAGTATCGGCGCAAAACGCGGACGAGTGCTCGCCGGCGTTTCAAACCATCTGAGTAGTCCGACGGCCAGATAGAGCGTATTGGCACCATTTTCCTCAAGAGATAAGCGCGACGACCTGTAAAGATGCGTCAGAGTACGCTGAAGGGCCTCTTCTCCAAGATAGGACCGCAGACGTTTCTGCTTCAGTTCGCTCTTTACCAACTCGATAACCGGGTCTGCAACATTGAGAGCCTGATATATGCCCGCACTCATCAGAGGATTATCCCAGTCTGTCGGCTTTGGAAGTATCTGTAGCTCCATTCCGTCGGCCAAAGCGTCTTCGAGTTCATTCACCTTAGCCGATATGAGCTGGAGAGTGTTTTTCGTTATACGTGTATTGAGAAGACTGTTGCGGAGAGAAAGATCAAGCAGTTTACGCTCCCAGATAGTCTGTTTTCCGACACCTATACGGGCCACATCGGCAATAGTATCGGTTGCCGACAGTGCCGCCGGAGCCTCGGCACTGCGCTCTTGCACCGCGCTATCGTCCTGAATCTCGAATGTACCATTTCGGAGCACACGTTGCGGGAGAGGACGAATCTGAGCGTTTCTTGCACGAAGAACATCTATGAACAACAGAAAATCATCGGGGTTGCCCAATTTAGAATCTGCCGCCACGACAGCCTCGTCGAACGACACGCCTTTGCCGGCAGTCATACACGTTGTCTCAACCAGTAATATCTCATTGATACCATCGGCAGTACGCTTTGTCAGCAACGATATGTCATCGTTCACGCTGTCGGGAAACGACTCCTGAACCAGCCATGCTCCCGCAAAAGCATGCCCTTGCACAACCACAACAAGAGGATGAATCCCTATAGCCTCAAGACACCCGGCATAAAGCAGAGTCATATCAAGGCATGTGGCGAGTCGGCCTGACAGAATATCGCTATACAGACGCACTCGCTGTCCATAATCTTCGAAACTCGCAGGGATAGTGCAATATGCAATCTCACGCTCGGCAATAGCCTCGTAAACAGCTGCCATCTGGAGTTTTACCCGATTGGGGTCGCGGGTCTGATATTCGTCGAGCGAAGGAGAGCCGGTCCAATTTCCCAGTATTTCCGAGGCTCGCCTAATCAAAGGCACAACTTCAGGATTATTCGGTGTCACAAAAGCAGCAAGCATTTCCGGCAATATGGCAATTCCTCCCCATTGGTCGAATGCGAGCAGCGAAATATCGTAAGATTCCGAAGCAAGGCACTCATCACCGCAGCGCACCTCTACCTTAATCAGGGCGGCAATGCGCTCGGTAAGGGCAGAGAGATAGCTTGTCGACATATGTACAGGAACATCGGTGAAACGAATATCACTACCGCCCGGCAGCATGTCGACATGAAGAGTGGCGCATTCGGCGAATTCAGGATCAAATGATATTATAATATCAAGCCCCTCAAGAGCCTCTTCTCTGGTATTATTCACAATAATTTCTCGAATCACGGGCACATGATTCTGCTGCATTGCAAAATTTATGACAGGAAGATGATTTAAACCGACTTTGACTCCCATAGTAAACGAACGATTAGACCTGAGGTTGTATGCGCATTCCGCGCGTTTCAACAAAGGTATATAAAAGTGTCGGATTAAGCAAGAAAAAACTGTTTTGCTTATTCAAGTCATTTATATATCTTTGCAAACGATTCACTTGACATATCATATTATCACATATCATGAAAATTAAATACTTGTTTTTCATAGCCTGCTCTGCATTGCTTTCAACCAGTGTCTCGGGGGCGCCGACAAAGGAGTCAAAGCAGGTACGCGAAATTATAACCAAAGTCAACGACCACTGGCAGGCCACGCACCCGGCCGAGACATGGGCTTTCTGGGATAATGCCGCTTATCATACTGGAAACATGGAGGCCTATTTTCTAATTGGGAACGACGCCTGGCGAGACTATTCGGAGCGCTGGGCTGAACATAACCAATGGAAAGGCGCCAAAAGCGACGACAAAAGCAAATGGAAATATGCTACATACGGCGAAGATGACGAGCATGTGATGTTCGGCGACTGGCAGATTTGTTTTCAGACCTACGCCGACCTCTACCGCCTTCTGCCCGACGACCGCAAGATACGCCGCGCCCGCGAAGTGATGGAATATCAGATGTCTACTCCGCAAAACGACTACTGGTGGTGGGCCGACGGCCTATACATGGTCATGCCGGTAATGACAAAACTCTACAATATCACAGGTAACGACAAGTATCTTGACAAGCTATACGAATACATACAGTACAGCGACAGCATTATGCTCGACTCCGAAACCGGCCTGTACTACCGCGACGGTAAGTATGTATATCCAAAGCATAAAAGTGCCAACGGTAAAAAAGATTTCTGGGCGCGCGGCGATGGTTGGGTTCTTGCCGGACTGGCAAAGGTACTCAAAGACTTGCCGGCGGACTATAAGAACCGCAAATTTTTCGAAGACAAGTTTGTAAAACTGGCCGACGCAGTAGTGGCATCGCAACAGCCTGAAGGGTACTGGACGCGCTCTATGCTCGACCCCGAGCATGCCCCCGGCCCGGAAACCTCCGGCACTGCCTTCTTCACCTATGGACTGCTTTGGGGCATAAACAATGGTCTTCTTGAAAACCCGAAATATACCTCCGCCGCCCTCAAAGGCTGGAATTATCTCAGTAAGACAGCTTTGCAGAAAGACGGTTCTGTCGGATACGTGCAGCCGATAGGCGAAAAGGCGATTCCGGGGCAGGTGGTAGACCGCAATTCTGTGTCTAACTTCGGTACAGGCGCTTTCCTGCTTGCGGCTTGCGAGTATGTGCGTTATCTCGAAAAAGAAACAAACGAAGACCGGGCATATTGGGCCGCTCTTGCCTATAAGATGGCTGAGCCGGTGCTCCGCAATATGGCCGAAGGCAATCTGCAGAAAAACATGGTTGTAGAAGTGAGCCCCAACTGGGATGGACGCAATATCAAGGTTACCTATATGGAGGCCTTCGGACGCCTCATGGCTGGCATAGCTCCATGGTTGGCTCTGCCCGACGACGGCACAGAAGAAGGCTCAAAGCGCGCTCAGCTCCGCGAGTGGGCACTCCAAGCCTATACCAATGCAGTAGACCCTGACAGCCCCGACTATCTGCTGTGGCGGCAGGAAGGCCAGACTCTCGTAGACGCTGCCTATATTGCCGAATCCTTCATCCGCGGCTATGAAGCCCTCTGGAAGCCCCTCGACGACAAGACCAAGCAGCGCTACATCGACGAATTCACTCGACTTCGCCGCATAGACCCTCCCTACACCAACTGGCTGCTTTTCTCATCTACTATAGAAAGTTTTCTCGCCAAAGCCGGCGCTCCTTTCGATGAATATCGGGTAAATTCGGTAATCAGGAAGGTCGAGGAATGGTACACCGGCGACGGATGGTATGCCGACGGCCCGAATTTTGCTTTCGACTACTACAGCAGCTATGTCTTTCACCCAATGTATCTCGAAACGCTGCAGAACATGAAAGACTCCGGCCAATACAGCCGCACCGATTACCATAAATACTACGACCGCGCACTGCACCGCGCCCGCAAATACAGCATCGTCCTCGAGCGTCTGATTTCGCCCGAAGGCACATTCCCTGTTTTCGGCCGCTCTATACCTTACCGCATGGCAGCCATGCAGCCTCTTGCTCTTATGGCATGGTATGGCAGACTGCCAGACGGGCTCACTCCGGGTCAGGTGCGAGGTGCGCTTACTGACGTGATGCACAATATGTATGACGGGAAGGAGAATTTCAACGAGGGTGGATTCCTGACTATCGGATTTGCAGGCCGACAGCCAAATATAGCCGACTGGTACACCAACAACGGCTCTCTCTACATGACATCGCTTGCATTTCTGCCGCTCGGGCTTCCTGCAACCGATTCATTCTGGACCGACGCTCCTCTTCCACGCACATCGCAGAAAGCATGGGGAGGACAAGCCTTCCCCAAAGACCACCATTGGCCGGATACAATCAACACCCGCGACCGCTTCTAAAGTTAAAAAAAACTATTTAACAATCCACTACAACAAAAAAAGCGGAGCTCAGCCCAATAAGCCGGCTCCGCTTTTTATTTTGTTTTTTTAATATAAATAAATCTAAGTTTATACGCTGTTTATCAATAATATTCTTACTTTTGTCGATAATTTCAAAGCATCTTATATATGAGAGTATTTATATTGGTTATAATCGTATTGCTGACCTCTCTTTCCAGTGTAAGCGGCCGGAATATATGTGGTGTTGTGAGCGATGAAAACGGTGAAGGGCTGCCCTATTCTGTGATTAAGATAAAAAACAAAAATTTCGGTATTCTTTCTGACAGCATAGGCTCCTTCATGTTATCGTCCGGTAAACTGAGCTACCAAGATACTTTACAGATATCATATCTGAGCTATAATCCTGAAGAGATAGCTCTCTCGGAAATACCGGTAGACACAGTTTTAAACGTCTGCCTGAAACCAAACCCAATGACACTTAAGGAAGTCATAGCACGGCCTCGCAAAATGAAAGTTAAAACTGTCGGGAAGCATCATAAAGGAGGTCTTATGAAACTTACCATGAATGGAGGCTGTGAAAAAGGCGAGAGTTTCGGATATGAGTTTCGTGCCAAAGGAGGAAAATCGCAGTATCTTGATAAAGTTGGCTTTTATATCATCGATGAAGGCGCCAAAACGATGGCACGCAAAAAATTCCGCGTAAATATCTACGACATGTCAAAGGTTGACAAAGAGCCTACCCGAGAATTTGTAAACATCATGTCCAAACCTATCATATTCGAATTTCGCAAAGAGGACATTAAAGACGGCAAATATACCTATACTCTTCCGCAACTGATAAAACTTCCGCCGGAAGCAATGGTAGAGATCGAATTCCTTGAGTCGCTTGAAAATGACGAAATATGGAATTTCAAAGGAAACCTCGTTGGTAAAAACAACTGGGGCAAAGTCATCGGGCAGGACTTCTGGATTAAGCATCCGTTCGCTATGCCATTCTTTCTACAGGGTGTAGAATTATAAGAGCTTGTTTAATAACATCTAAATATCAAGGAGAAGCTGGCGGGAGTCACCGGACGGTTCAGTTTTTGTTGAGGCCGAGAGGCTCAGACCCATAAGACGTATTGGCTTATCTATCTGGGCCTTCTCGATGAGTTGTAGAGCGTAGGGCATGAGTGCTTCGGGGCTATAGTCATCTTCGATGCCCGAGATACTGCGCGAAATATTTGTAAAGTCTGTATAGCGCAGTTTCAAGGTGAGTGTATTTCCTTTGAAATTCCTGCGGGCAAGACGTTCGGACAGCTCCTCGACCACGCTTTGAAGCGTACTGCGGATATCGTCGTCTGTACTGATGTCTTCCTGAAGAGTACGCTCACACCCCACAGATTTGCGTATGCGATAAGGCTCTACAGGACGCTCATCAATACCACGGGCAAAATTGTAGAACAGCGGACCGGCCTTGCCGAAGTGCAGACGAAGTTCCGGCTGCGAAAAGCCGCGGAGGTCTGCTCCTGTATATATGCCCAAAGCATGCATTTTTGCAGCCGTGACAGGGCCTACGCCCCAGAACGACTCCACCGGCATACGGGCTATAAAATCGGGCGCATATTCAGGCGCTATCACGCAGAGGCCGTCGGGCTTGCGATAGTCCGACGCAATTTTTGCAAGAAATTTATTGTAAGAAACGCCGGCAGAAGCCACAAGACCAAGCCTGCTGCGTATTTTCTGCTTTATCTCGCGGGCTATGTCGACAGCCAGCTCATGGCCGGTAAAATTGCGGGTGACGTCGAGAAAAGCCTCGTCAAGCGATATCGGCTCTATTATATCAGTGTATTCATGGAAGATTTCATGTATCTGAGCCGACACGGCTTTGTAGACATCAAAACGGCAGTCGACAAATATCAGACCCGGACACATTCTTTTGGCTTTAGACGAGGACATGGCCGAGCGGACACCGTAGCGCCTGGCCTCATAGCTTGCCGCCGCAACAACTCCGCGGCCGTCGGCCTGCCCCACTGCAATGGGTTTGCCTTTAAGCTCAGGATTGTCGCGCTGCTCTACTGAGGCGTAGAACGCATCCATGTCGATATGTATAATCTTTCTTACCATATT
Source organism: uncultured Muribaculaceae bacterium (assembly GCA_910578035.1). Classification (GTDB taxonomy): domain Bacteria; phylum Bacteroidota; class Bacteroidia; order Bacteroidales; family Muribaculaceae; genus CAG-873. The sequence continues at coordinate 3,487 of CAJTOB010000054.1, read as the reverse complement.
AGAGAGAAAAAGAGCCCGACTCGGTGAGTCGGGCTCTTTTTGCTTTTGACTTTAGTCGGGGTGACTAGACTCGAACTAGCGACCTCACGCCCCCCAGACGCGTACTCTAACCAACTGAGCTACACCCCGTGTTTCTCAAAAGCGATGCAAAGTTAGGCACTTTTTTGATTCCGTGCAAATTTTTCAGCAAGTTTTTTTACTGAAAATTTTAAGATTTTTTGCAACTCGCTTAATCAGAACACTTTTTGAAATGTTAAATTTTAAATCTAAATCCGAACTGGAACATGCCCTGTGCGCCGAAGCCGGCTTCAGCAAACAAGCCGACACTACGGGAAAGGTCTACCTGAGCGCCAACCGGCACAATCTGGAACGCACAATAAGATTTAGTATAATTATCGTCGTCCTTGGGCTGCATATATGAAAATTCGACACCGAGGCCAAGTTTTGCATACAACATTACGATACTATTGTGGTAATACTCGTAGCGGCCATTGAACATCACGGCATGATAAGCGATATGGCTGGCATCGGGTCCTTTTGTGCTCGTAGAAGAGAATGTATACGACGGTCCAATCCATACTTTTGGCGCAACCTTGAAATTAAGTCCAAGATTAAGTGCGCCCCAGGCTGTATTGACATGTTTCCAGCTGTCGTGCATATTGGTTGCGTCCATCTGCGTGTAAGCTCCGTAAGAAGCAGTGATTTCGGCTTTCTGGGCCGACATGCCGAGCGTTGCGATAGCGGCTACAAGGCATACAAGAAGTTTCTTGATCATAACAATAGTTGAAAAGTGTTAGCTCTATGAGAACACTTGCACGCCGATATTAGTTCAACCGGGCGGTCACTTATCGGAAACGGCAGCGACGATATGCTTCGGCCTCCCGATGGCAATTGCACCGGCTACACACAGGCAAAGAGCCCAAGGATAGAACAACCAGGGCCACGGAGCCGCAGGCGAAATGCCGGCCATGCCGGTTGCAAGTAGGGTCTGCGCACCAAAAGGTATTAAACATTGCATGATACAGCTCGATGTATCGAGAAGGGAGGCCGCACGCTTCGGAGATATGCCATACCGCGCCGCAAGACTGCGGCACAAAGACCCCGTAGTGAGTATGGCGACGGTGTTATTTGCCGTGCACATGTTTACAGCACCGGTGATGAGGCACATCGCAGCCTGTGCGCCTCGATATCCGAGTCCGCGGCTTGATATGGCCCTCAAGAGAAAGTCGATGCCGCCGGCTGCCTTCACCATACCGAGCATGCCGGCCGCAAGCAGAGTGATGACTATGAGTTCGCTCATTCCGGCAACACCGGCGCCAAGCAAGGACACAGCCTCAAGCGGCACCATGCCGAAAGGGAGTGCACAAAGAAGAGCGAGCATGATTCCGCTCACAAGCACAATAACTACATTTACGCCTGCTGCAGCCATGCCTATCACAAGCGCATAGGGGGCTATGAGGCGCACGTCAGCCCAGGACAGTTCGCCCGCTTCCACCGGCTGACCGCCGCCAAGACCGATAAATGTATATATAGCCAGGGTAATCAAAGCCGCCGGCAGAGCTATTCTTAGATTTGCCTTGAATTTATCAGACATAGCGCAGCCCTGCGAACGTGTTGCAGCAATCGTTGTGTCGGAAATAAACGACAGATTATCGCCAAAAAATGCGCCGCTCAGCACAGCCGCAAGATATAGAGGAACTTCCGAGCCGGAACTTTCGGCAAATTGCACGACGAGAGGTGTCAGAGCCACGACCGTGCCGACAGACGTGCCGATAGACATGCTAATAAGACACGCGGCAATAAAAATAGCGGGAAGTATGAATCCGGCCGGAAATATATGCATGGTGAGACGCACAGTGGCATCGACCGCCCCCATTCCCTTTGCCAGTGAAGCGAACGCGCCGGCAAGGATAAAAATCCATACCATATATAATATATTCTCTCGACCGGCGGCCTCGGAAAAAACTTTAATCCTCTCACCCAAAGAACGCCCGCGAAATATAAGTATGCTCCATACAGAAGCTGCAATCAGAGCCACTGTAATCGGAATAGCATAGAAATCGCCCAGCAAAAGCGACGAGCCAAGATATAATAATAGAAATATAATTGCAGGAGATAGAGCAATCAGGCCGCAGATGGGGGATGAGGAAATATATCTGTCGAATCGCATATAATCATGAAAAATCTTCCACAAAAATAGCAAATATCCGTCAAAAATCAAACAACAAGTTCGTTAAAAAGAGTGTCGAATGCTGATTCAAGATTATCGGCATGGCCCGGATGCGGGCGCGAGGTGGCTATACAGGCGCTCCTTACGGCAGTGAGCCAGCGAAAACGCTCATGGGCTTCAAGAGAACCAATAGGAGACGTGTCGCCTTCCGATATTCGCTCAAAAGAAATGAGCTGTTTCCTGAGCAAATCTATGTCAGCACCCGGAAAGAGAGCCAAAACACGCTCGGAAGCGATATGAAAACGGCATCGGAGCCAACGGCGACGCTTGCACATCATCACAAGCCCTACATTGACAAACTCTCCGCGCTCAATACTCGGCACAAACCGCACCACGGCATATTCAAACAAGTTTCTTTCGGGTTGTGTCGGCATAGTCTACAAATATTTTAGAATTGGCAAGACGCTGTTTCAGAAAGGAGGAATAGACAGCGCGCTGTTCTGCGGACGGAATCTCGGCCGAAGCCTGCACAAGCCATTCTTCCGGCACAGCATCAACCAGAGCTTCGATAAAAGCATCGTCGATGCGCGAACGCATAAACTCATCGGCCTCCGGCAGCATTGACGCAAGCGGCAGCAACGCATGGTCTTTTATATATGAGAAAGGCGACAGTGCGGCCTGCTCCCAGCCATGCCAGTTATGATGAAAATAGAGCGACGAGCCGTGGTCTATCAGCCATAGTTCGCCATTCCACAGCAACATGTTTGTATTCCTTGCCGTGCGGTCTACATTTGTCAGAAAAGCATCGAGCCACACAATTTTCGAAGCCTCGAATGAATCTGTGCGGTTCACAGTCACATCCCAGGCAAAGGCTCCGTTAAGGAAGTGCAGCCCAAGATTGAGCCCACGGCTGGCCTGCAGCAAATCCTGAATTTCCTCGTCGCCTTCGGTACGCCCGAAGTCTTCGTCAAGGTCAAGAAACACAAGTTCTGGCACCCTCAGGCCGGCTCTACGCGCAACCTCGCCGCCTATCAACTCCGACACAAGTGCTTTAGAGCCATGGCCGCCGCCTCGAAACTTAAGTACATAGCGAAAGCCGTCGGCAGCTTCTGCAAGAGCCGGCAACGAACCACCCTCACGAAGAGGCATTATATAGCGCGTCACGTCCTCGCGCCGCAAGTCTATCTTATTGTCCATAATATTTACAAAATTAGCAAAAAGCATTCATATTTAGAGGTTGTTTAATAACATATGAGAAAACACAGGTTGGTGTATTTTTGCTTAAATTGCACATTATGAAGAGGGAGCATAGCGGTG
>CAJTOB010000053.1 GCA_910578035.1 uncultured Muribaculaceae bacterium | reverse complement strand
CTTCTACATTTCAAGAAGTTGGACTCGACTTTTTATGGTTTAGCGGACAGTAATAATAAAAAAATATCAGGCCCGGCTTTCTTCGAGAGAAAACCGGGCCTGTCATATGCCTTTGTCTACTATATCGTTATGTAAGGTCAAGTATATCTGTGCAAAATCCGAGTGCAGCCTTGCGATGCGTCACCATTATCACGGTGCATCTACCTTTTAGCCTGTCTGCAAGCGAAGTAAGAAGAATCTCTTCTGTCTCGATATCGAGCGCCGATGTCGGCTCGTCGAGCAGAACGAGGCCCCCCTTCTTGAGCAGCCCCCGGGCTATAGCAATCCTCTGCGCCTGCCCCTCGCTGAAGCCGCCTCCGCCTTCCGAACACTTCGTGTCGAGCCCGTCGGGCAGTTCAAATACAAAATCGGCCGCCGCAGCGTGCAGAACCTCGCGCAGCTCCCCGTCCGACGCTTCGGGAGCGGCAAGAAGAAGATTATCGCGCACCGTGCCGCACATAAGGCTATTTCCCTGAGGAACATACACTATATCCGTCCTCAAACCCGGCGAAACCAGCCGTTTTTCGCCTTCGCTGTTATACATTTCGGCATAGCCCGATGTCGGCTCCACCAGACCAAGCATTATTCTCAGAAGAGTACTCTTCCCGGCCCCCGTAGCCCCCGTTATACATGTTATGGAGCCGGGCCGGAAATCGTGACTCAGCCGGCAGATAATCTCCCGGTCGCCGTCGGGATATGTAAAGCAAACATCAGAAAACCTCAGACCCGGAGCCGACTTAGCGCGCAAAGACGCTCCCGAGCGGTCTTCGAGAGGACTGCCGAGAATGCCGTCTATACGCTCTATCGCCACAGAAGCATTGACAAACGCCGGTATGCGGCGAGAAAAATCCACCACCGGGCGCTGCACCTGAGCCACAAGCTGCAGAAGCGCCGTCATCACTCCGAATGACACCGCCCCCGACGCAAGCCCGAAGGCACTCCACAGAAAAGCCACCGTATATCCGGCCATAAACCCGGCCGCGACGGCTGAATTCGAATAAATCGATATATCAGACCGTTTCACTATCTTCCTGATGAGCGCAGCCTGCTGCGACCCATACTCGGCAGTGCGCCGCTCTTCCCCCATAAGTGTCGACAGAAGAGTGCGATGCCGCAGACTCTCCTGCAGAAACGACTGCAGCGCCCCCTCGCCCTCCCTTATCTCACGGGTAAGACGGCGTGTGCGCCCGAGATATATCTTGCTAGCAATCAGAGCCGCAGGCATTATCACAACAATAGCGGCGGCAAGCCTGAGATCCAGAAAGGCCAGAAAAATAAAAGCGCCCACAAGCTGAAGCCCTACCGACAGCAAGCCCGGAACCGTCGAACACGTCAGCGACGCCACTGTCGCAACGTCCTCGTTCATACGGCTTATGGCATCGCCGGCGCGCATGCCTCCCTTGCCGCTCCAGCGCTCACCCAGCAGATGGCTGAGCAGACGGCTGCGCATGGTCGCCGTATAAGTGGTATAAGCCTTGGTCTCAAGCCGTTTCCTCACAGCCGGAACAACCAGCTGCAACAAAAGACAGCCAATCAGCAAACCTACGACATCAAGCGGAATATCATGCGCAGGCCCCACGGCACAATCGACAATTTTTTTGGTAACCCACACAAAAGCGAGCGACGCACATGTGGCTACACAACCCGCCAAAGCCGTCGAAACCATCAGCAGCCGCGAGCCCGACGACTCCTGCCATATGCGGTATAAAGGCCTAAAAATCTTACCGTTCATCGTCTACGCTTTCTTATCGACATTGTACATAAGCGCACACACAGACGCCGAAAACAGCCCGGCAGACGCTGAACAGCCGCAAGCACGCGCCACGAAAAAGAGCCCGACAACTCGCGACCGCCGCGACGAAGCCCCACAACCTTACCCGCAATATCCTCATAGCGGCAAAATTCGGTCTGATAGAGATTCGAGTCGCCCATCAGCACGAGCCCGTCCTGCCGCACACCCGCAACACGATGCAGAAAAATTCCGCGAGGCTCCGAACACGACGCAAGCACGATATCCGAAACCCGATAAGCATCGGCGCGCTGCACACGCACCGTATCGACACCCGGCCGCAACGCCGGCCACATGCTGAAACCCTGCGGAGTAAATTCGACAGCACCTCCGCACGCAGCACGACCTCTCACCTCCTCAAACCACCTCATGGCAGCAGAAGAAGTATTACCCGAGAGAGCGCCTCCGGCCTCCGTCAGAATATATTGCGGCATAAGCATGTACAAAGATAGCACTTTCCGCTGTATTACAGCCCCCCACCCTCAAAAAAACTATAATCTTAGAGGTTGTTTAATAACATACGTGAAATCACCCTCTTTCGCGCCAAGTCTCGAAAACTCCGAGTTTTTCAATTTGGGTATGACGGTGTGTGCGTGCGCATGGCTTTTTCGGTTAGTGAACGTTAAATAATGTCAGAATGGCAGTTTTTTGTGTTGGCATTGTTTTTGTAGATTGTTATTCCAGTTGAAAATATAATACACACTACATATGCAAAAAGGAACAATCGGAGTAACAACCGAGAATATATTCCCGGTTATCAAGAAATTTCTCTATAGCGACCACGAAATTTTTCTTCGCGAACTGGTGTCGAACGCTGTCGACGCAACCCAGAAAATACGCGCCCTCTCGTCGTTCGGCGAATTCAAGGGCGAACTTGGCTCTCTCGACGTGAGAGTGTCCATAGACAAAGAGGCCGGCACTCTCACCGTGAGCGACCGCGGTATCGGCATGACAGCTGAAGATGTAGAGAAGTATATCAACCAGATTGCCTTCTCCGGCGCAGAAGAATTCCTCAACAAATATAAAGACACCGCAGCCAGCATCATCGGCCACTTTGGCCTCGGATTCTACTCGGCGTTCATGGTTGCCAAAAAAGTGGTAATCAACACCCTTTCTTGGCAGGATGGCGCCGAAGCAGTGCGCTGGGAATGCGACGGCTCGCCCGAATACAGCATGGGAAAGGGCGACCGCACCGAACGCGGAACCGATATCATTCTCTATATCGACGACGAAAGCAAGGAATTCCTCGAACAGCAGCGCGTCGACATGCTGCTGCGCAAATACTGCCGCTTCCTCCCCGTGCCTGTAATTTCGGGTAAAGAGCAGGAATATAAAGACGGTAAATGGGTCGACACCGACCGCGACCTCATTGTGAACAACACTGAGCCCCAGTGGATGAAGAAGCCATCTGAACTCACCGACGAAGACTACCGCAAGTTCTATCAGGAATTATATCCCGGACAGGACGAGCCCTTGTTCTGGATTCATCTCAACGTTGACTACCCCTTCAATCTCACCGGCATTCTGTTCTTCCCCAAAATCAAGAACAATTTCGACATAAACCGCAACCGTATTCAGCTTTACTGCAACCAGGTGTTTGTCACCGACTCGGTAGAAGGCGTTGTGCCCGAATTCATGCAGTTGCTCCAGGGTGTGATTGACTCTCCGGATATCCCCCTCAACGTGTCGCGCTCATATCTTCAAGCTGATACCGCTGTAAAGAAGATATCCGGTTACATAACCAAGAAAGTGGCCTCGCGCCTCGACGAACTCTTCAAGGCCGACCGCGCCGACTTCGAGAAAAAATGGGATGATATCCGCATCTTCATCGTCTACGGCATGCTCACCGACGAGAAGTTCTGCGACGCCGCCCTCAAGTTTATGCTGCTCAAAGACACCGAAGGCCGCTACTACACTCTCGAAGAATATAAGACCCTCGTAGAAGCCAATCAGACCGACGCTGAAGGAAAGATTGTATATCTCTACGCTACCGACGCCACAGCCCAGTACAACTATATCAAGGCAGCTAACGACAAGGGTTACAACGTACTCCTGCTCGACGGGCAGCTCGACAATCACTTCGTAGGCCTGCTCGAACACAAACTCGAGAACACCTCGCTCGTCCGCGTAGACTCTGACGTGGTCGACAATCTTATCCGCAAATCAGACCGTAAAGTCGCCGAACTCACACCCGTAGAGCGCACAATCCTCTCGCGCCTCTTCGAAAACGGCACTCGCAAAGTCGAGAAGACCAGCTTTGTGGTACAGTTCGAAGCCCTTGGTGAAAACGGCGAACCCGTTGTTCTCACCCAGAACGAGTACATGCGCCGCATGAAAGAAATGGCAGCCATGCAACCCGGCATGAACTTCTACGGCGAACTGCCCGACAGCTACACACTCGTAGTCAACACCGAGCACCCTCTGGTAAAAGAAATAACAGCCAAAGCCGACGAAGCTCTCGAAGCCAAAGTCAAACCCCTCGCCGAAAAAATCGACTCGGACAACGAAGCCATCAATGCAGTACGCAACTCTGCCGGCGATCAGCCAATGTCGCCCGAAGCCAAGCAGAAAGTAGAAGACCTCGAAAAAGCCGTAGGCGAAGCACGCACAGAACAATATAACGCCATTGACGCATACGCTGCCGGCGCGCCCAAAGTCAACCAGCTTGTTGATCTCGCCCTCCTCGCCAACGGCCTCCTCAAAGGCCGCCACCTCAGCGACTTCATCGCCCGCTCCATCGACCTCCTCAAATAATCCGCAATCCAACACTAATAAAAGTGCTCGAGTGATTAATCATTCGAGCACTTTTATTATCAAAATGGTGTATATCACACAGTTGATTTCTCAATGATTATCACTACTTTTGCAATCTGGTATTTTTACTCTTTTAGTCTATTAAATATGTATTTATTAATCATATGTGCTGTAAGTATTGTCATAATAATCTATACTATTTATGCAATAAAAAGATTGTTGCAGAAACGAAACATACAAGAATTAGAGAATAAAATTTCCGAAATAACACCTTACTACAAAAAAATAGAAAGCAACCAATTTACTAATGCACAACCAGACGCACCAGCTTTCACCAGTATAGAATCAGACTTAAAGCAAAGTTTTACAGGACGTTACATAACCCTTAAAGAAAAAGAGGATTTTATTAACCAATACTCGGATTTATATAACGAAATACGCAATATTTTAGATGAAGCCGAAAACCTAGATATAGAACCACTGGAAAAAATCGTATCTTTTGCACAAGACTTCGAAAGCCTAAACAACATTATTGAAAGTCACAACTGTCAGATTGTTCAGACAGAACTTGACTCTAATAAAAATTTTTTTGACTCATGCCTGAAATATCCGTTAGATTCACAACAGAGACGCTCTATAGTATCTCATGAAAATAATTGTCTTGTGATAAGCAGTGCCGGCAGTGGCAAAACATCTTCTATTGTTGGAAAGGTAAAATATCTTATTAATATCAAGCATGTTGCCCCAGAAAACATACTTCTCATCAGTTATACCAATAAAGCTGCTACAGAACTCACCGAACGAACGGGCATAGACGGACTGAAAGGCTATACATTCCACAAATTAGCTATCGACATAATCGGTAAGAAGACAGGTCAAAAGCCCTCAATATGCGACAATTCTGACGCCTTGTTTGTAGATATATACCATAAATTACTAAATGATATTTTGTTCAGACAAAATATCATTGAATACTTCATTGACTATAACTTGAATGTATCAGAATGGGAACAACGAAAAGACAGACGCCGACAAAATCTTTCCGAACTAAAAAGCGCACGTCATAAGGCTCTATTACCCGACATGGATGGAAATCCTATTTATGTACGAAGTGAACAAGAACTAAAAATATGTTTTGCCTTATCTTCATTAGGCATAAAGTTTCGATATGAAGAGCCTTACGAAGTTTCATTAGCAGATGGAACTCATTCTCAATATAAGCCTGATTTCTCAATTTATTATGACGAAGGTGGCTCGACCAAACGCGCCTATCTAGAGCATTTCGGAGTAGACGAACATGGACTCGTGCCCTTATGGTTTGCAGAAGAAAAAGGCATCTCTTATGAAGAAGCCAACAGAACTTACAACGATGGAATAACATGGAAAATAGCCGCCCACAGTAAATTCGGCACAAAATTATTGACAACCTCAAGTGCTGATTTTCATTACTCTGATATTCGTAAAAAAATAAAAAGCTTATTGGAAAACGCCGGTATAGCAGTCACAGAAAAAACTTCTGCGGAACTATTTGAAATGGTTCTTCCTCCTAAAAGCAAACAGGAAAAGGCTTTTATCAGACTTATAGCGACATTTGCCAATTTAATGAAATCAAGCTGTAAATCAAGTATTGAGATATTGCGCCAAACAAAGAAAAACGGAGACGAAAGAAGTTCATTTATAATTAATAATATTTTCCTCCCAATCTATGAGCGCTACAATGAAGATCTTAAAAATAAAGGCCTGATTGATTTTACAGATGCAATCCTTAAAGCCACAGAAATCTGTCGTTCTACAAATCCTGTCGAATATGAATACATAATAGTCGATGAATTTCAGGACATATCTGTTGACCGCTACAAATTTCTACAAGCATTGCGTTCCAGCAAAACCAAACTTTATTGCGTTGGTGACGATTGGCAATCCATATACCGATTCTCAGGAAGCGATATGGCTCTTTTCAACCAATTTTCAGACTTTTTCGGCTCCACGGAAATAAACAAAATAGAAACGACATATAGATTCGGTGAACCTTTAGTCAGTCTATCGTCAAAATTCATTCAGAAAAACGATTCACAAATAAAGAAAAGCATCCGGCCCTTTAATCCATTATGCAACACCGATTTATACTTCCATAGTTACGACAGAAGCAACTACTGCGACACTATTGGCCAAATAGTGGACTCTATACCATTAGACAAAACTATATTCCTCATAGGACGCTATTCTTTTGACGATTACTATCTTTCATTTAAATTTAAATCTATACGAGAAGGCAATCATTTCTTCTACTTTATTGGCAATCGAAAAATAGAATTCCTCACCGCTCATAAATCCAAAGGACTTGAATCTGATTACGTGATTATATTACAATGCAATAAAGATACTTATGGCTTCCCCTCCCTTGTAAACGACGACCCTGTATTGAACTATGTTCTGACAAAAGGAGACCAATATCCCTTTGGAGAAGAACGTAGGCTTTTCTATGTTGCCATTACCCGCGCGAAAGTTAAAACGTTTGTTCTATACGACAAAAGAATGCCTTCTGTTTTTGTTAATGAATTCCTTAATCCGGAAATGATCAATGAAAATAATTATGAAAGATATCCTAATGCAAATAAACGCTGGTCTCGTGCTGCTGATAATTTTCTTCTGACACTATATCATGAAGGAAAAAGTATAAAATATATATCTAATAAGATGGGCAGAAGTCAAACTTCAATTATCATGCGAATCGGTAAACTCGAAGGAAGCAGGGATACTAGGAGTCAGTCACGGAATTCGCCAAACCATAGAATAGGATTTAAATAATAACTACTTATATACCGCATATCGCGTTATAAGCAGTACTCGCCATAATGCATACACAGGGCAACCAAATCGCACGCTCCATCGACATTCTCAAGTAATCCGTAATTACGGGCTTAGTTGGCGAAGTCTACGGAGATACCGAGCTGGAGGCGGTGGGGATTGAGAGGGTAATAGGGCATGGAGAAGTAGTTGCTGCCGCCGAAGAGACCCTGGTTTGCGTGGGAGTACATGACGTAGAAGCGCGTTTTGCTGAGCTTCATGTTGATGTAGGCGTTGCAGAACGGATAGTTGCCGATTTTCATATCGCGCTGATTCGTGAAAGCGGCCAGAGCGGGCTGGAAGCCCGGAGCATAGTATTTGGTATAGTAGTCGCAGTCTATGCCGAGCTGGAAGCGCAGTGTTGCTATTTTGCCGAGGAGGTAGAGATTGCTATAAACCGATATTTCGGGAAGAGGGAGAACGGCGTCGTTCGATGTCTTCTGATATGTGACACGATTATCCCAGTGCAGTATGCCGAACTTGAAGTTCTGCTCAAGCGATATGCTCAGCACCTGAACGCTGCCACCGTGCTGCCGAGGCATACCGGCAGCATCAAAATAGATATGATTCTGGAGGTTGGATACCTGGACTCCGAGGTTCGTTCCGGTGCGCGGATAGGCCAGCCGGCCACCGAAAGAGAGGTCGCGCACTTTGCCGAAATCGTTTTGCCACACAAAGTGGTTCGAGATATAGTTTTTGGTAAGATAGGGCGCTTCGGTGTTGTGGAATTTTCCGAATGCTGTTATTGCGAGGCTGTCGCCTAACAAGGGGAAACGAGTCTTTACAGTGCCGTCGAGTTTGAGGTCGCCGGCAACGGGGCCAAGAAAACCGATTTCGGCCGTTGCCTCGTAAGTGAGAATAGAACCTCGCTGCTTTGTAAGCTGTCCTCCGACATAGGCAAGCTGCTCGGTCTTCGACGGATTGATATTGATTCCTTCAGGGAATGGCGAAAGGCCCAAATCCGGATTTGTGCGGTCGAGGGTATCGGGAGTCATGTTATATTTTCTCACCTGATGCGACACATATGCCGCCAACCCGAACTTAGCGTATTTATGAAAGCCTTCGAGAAGCGAAACACCAAAGATATTGGATAGCGACCAATATGTTGTGCGGTCGCGTGTGAAATCGGGATTGAGATATGTATTCTCAAAGTATTCGCGCGTCTCGGCGGGCGAAGTATCGATAAACAGATGTTTAGACGAACGATACTTTAATGTATAGATAAATGAGGAAACCGGTATGTACGTACGCACCGTAGTGGTGTCGTCAACAGTTTCTTCATGCCAATATCCGACCTTATATCTATTATTGAGATAGAGTTCGTCGCCCGACTGGCGCGTGTGAGCATCTTTGAGGTTGGTGGGTATTGATTTCGAATCAATAGAGGTCACACCGCCCTGCAACTCTGCCGGGTCGGTTATATACAGCATGTCTGTGATACCGCCGTTTTCCTTGTTCACCATATTATAATGGTTGAAAAAGCCCTGGAACTCATAGCGGTCGCCGAGGTATGAGCCGGAAGCGCCCCAGGCCAGGTCTTTCACGGCCTGATAATTGTAGCTGCCCTTCGAGTAGAGATAGTCGAGCATGGCTCCGACCTGCGCCTTGGAGTTGATATTTCCCGAAAATGTTGTCTGTAGGCGTTCCTGAGCCGTCTCGCGGCCACCCGATGAGTTGAACGACAACAGAGTCATCGGTATGCGGGTGTTGTAGAATTTCTGTTTGGACTCCGACGGCAGCCAATGGCTCAGAGCATCGCGGAAGAAGAAGTCGCTGATTGGAGCGCGTTCGCTGAAAATCATATTGAGCCCTTCGCCGCCGAGATTGCCTGTTGTAGCCCAGGCATCGGACACAGCCGATGGCACCGACTGAAAACTATAGTTCTCAAAAAGTGTATCGATACTTGCTTCTTCGCGCAGGCCGAGGGGCGACAGAAGTTTCCAGGCATAGGAAGGCGCCACCACCACATTCTTGGGGTGGCCTGTATGGGAGTGACCGCCGTCGCCGGCCTGCTGGGCCGACAAAGGCAGAACGGCGAGCGCCAAAGCCGCCGCCGACACCGTCAGTTTGTGAATCAGATTCATTGCGACCACAAAATTAGCTAAACGGCACCAATTGCTCAGACCCCAACAGTTAAAATTCTTTAATCGCAGCAATCCTGCAATGTCTAAAGCCGCTCTTATTGCTCATGCAAATATGTTTTTTTTGTACTTTTGCAAAATATTGAGCATTCAATGACTACTCTGGAAGCCATAACATATAATCATCGCGCCGAACTTGAGCGCCTCAACGAGCGCATAGCCTCGCAGCTGGAGGGATCCAATACTCTGATGGACAAAATAGTGATGTCCTTGCTCCGCACAAAGGGCAAGCAGATACGCCCGCTGATGGTATTTCTGTGCGCCGGCCTGTTCGGGTGCGACAACGAAAAGGCACTCGCCTCAGCCGTCGCTGTCGAACTGCTTCATAACGCATCGCTGATTCACGACGACGTAGTAGATAATTCGCCCACCCGACGCGGGCAGCCGACCGTAAATGCCGTATGGGATAACCATATAGCAGTTCTTGTCGGAGATTATTTCACATCGTCGGCCATGCAGCAGGCCATATCTACCGGCGATATCCGCATTGTCGATGTGCTGTGCAATCTCGGCCGCAGCCTCTCGCTTGGTGAAATCGACCAAATATACAATGCCCGCGAGCACACCCTCACCGAAAACAACTACTATCGCATAATCGACTACAAGACCGCATCGCTCTTCGTGGCGAGTGCGGAAATGGGATGTCTCGCCGCCGGAGTCGACGACGAACGGCTTAAAGCGCTGTCGGAATATGCACTTCTTTTCGGCCGCTGCTTCCAGATTCGCGATGACATTTTCGACTATTATCCGTCGGAACTCGTCGGAAAACCGACCGGAAACGACCTCCGTGAAGGCAAAATTTCGCTGCCTCTGCTGCATGTTTTGGGCAGAACCGAACTGCCTGGCTGCGCTGAAATAAAAGCGTTGCTCGACACCGACAAACTTTCCGACGAAGACATTGAGCGCATTCAGGCATTTGCCCGCGACAACGGCGGCATATCTTATGCATTCCAAGTGATGGAAGACCTGCGAGTGAAAGCCTACAAATGCCTGTCGATTTTCCCCGAATCCGCTAACCGCCGCGAACTCGAGGAACTCATCGACTTCACCATTTCACGACAATTCTGAAACCATGGTAGGGCGAAAAGGCACCGGATTCGGCATGAGACTGCTGGCATGGGGAGCTATTTCAAGTCTCCTTGCGGCATGTGCGAGCACGGGGCGTCCGGAAGGTGGGGCCCGCGATGAAAATCCACCCGTTTTTGTCCGTTCAGACCCCGCGCCGGGAGCTGTCAACACTACTCCGAAGCGCATCAATGTAATCTTCGACGAAAATATTCAGCTCGAAGACGCTTTCTCGAAAGTAGTAGTATCACCGGCGCAGAAGACGCCTCCTACAGTAAGCTCCAACGGACGCCGTCTGACCGTAGACTTCCGCGACACCCTTCTGCCGAATACCACATATACCATCGACTTCGCCGACGCAATCAAAGACCTCAACGAAGGTAATATTCTCGATGGTTTCGCCATGGACTTCTCGACAGGACCGACTCTCGACACTCTACGTATCTCAGGCATGGTGCTCCAGGCCGAAAATCTCGAGCCGGCGCAAGGCATGCTTGTCGGCGTCTACAGCAATCTGTCGGACACCGCCATCCACACCCTACCTTTCGAGCGCATCGCCCGCACCAACCAATACGGACAGTTTACAATCCGCAACCTCAAAGAAGGCGAGTACCGCATCTATGCTCTCAACGACCTCAACCGCGATTATCACTGGGACCGCTCTGAAGACATCGCATTCTACGATGTCACCGTTAGACCATATACCGAAGCAATCGAAGTGACCGATACTCTTTATGCCTCCGACGGCTCCGACTCGCTTATTGTCCGACAGGGCACTCGCTATCTCCCGAACGATATACTACTGTCCTGGTTCAACGAGAACTATAAATCGGCATACCTCTCCGACTATAAACGCCCCGATGCCCGGCGCATAACCTTGACATTCGGAGCACCGGCCGACAGCCTGCCTAAAATTTCGATAGTAGACGGCGCCGGAACTCCGGGCGCAGACATTTCTGAATGGGCCAGACTAAAGGCCAACGCCACTCTCGACACTCTTGAATATTGGATTGCAGACACTACCATCGTGCAGTCCGACTCGCTGCGTCTTTCCGTCGGTTATTTCCGCACCGACACCACCGACCGGCTGACCTGGAAGACCGACACACTGCGTTTCAACTTCCGCGACCCCGATAAGAAAAAGAAAGAAAAAGAAAAAAAGAAGAAAAAAGACGAGCGGCCGGCATTTATCGTCGACTCCATTTCCGGAGATACCACATTCCTGCCACCCGCCGACATGGAATATCTTACCCTGCGCACTCTTTCGCAGACCCAGGAACTCAACAAGCCGCTTATCCTCGAGTCGTCTCTGCCTCTCGAAACTCTCGACAGCGCGGGTGTTCATGTAGAAATGCTCATTGACACGGTCTGGACAGAACTCGACGTAAAATTCCGCCCCGACTCATCAGATTTGCTCATGCGCCGGCGCTTCGACATCGATTGGGAACCCGGTACTAAATATAGGCTTACAGTAGACACTCTGGCCGCCATGAGCATATATAATGTATGGAACAGGCCATTCACACAAGAGTTTTCAACAAAGCAGATTGAGGACTATTCCAAGCTCATATTCACACTGCCCGAGCTCGACAGCATTCAGGCGGTGGTGCAGCTTCTCGGCTCTTCCGACGCCCCGATATATCAAGCGGTAAAAGCCCCCGGTTCGGGCACCGTCGAACTGCCATATCTCAACCCCGGCACATACTATGCGCGCCTCATCATCGACGCAAACAGAAACGGGAAATGGGATACCGGCTCTGTACGCGACTCAATCCAGCCTGAAGAAGTATATTACTTCGCAAAAAAATTCGAACTGAAGAAAAACTGGGACGTGGAGCAGACCTGGAATATCTACGAGCTGCCAGTCGATGCCCAGAAACCTTATGCCATAAAGAAAAACAAACCGAAACTGAAACGCGGAGAAAAGGCTCCCGGCGAAGAAGAGGAGGAAGATGAATTCGGCGGAGCTTATGACCCGTTCGGAGGCACCGGCAACTTCAACTCCGGCGGCAACCGGGGCAGCTTCAACAGCGGCGGCCGGCGCCCGATGAGATAACAAAACTCTAAATTGCAGTTAAAAGCCACCGCCTTTAGTGAATTTAACATAACAGACCTTTCTTTTTCAAGGCAAATCAGCTATTTTTGTATATCACAAGTTCAACTACAGTCATACTACAATCTTAGCACATTTAGAATTATGAAAAAGAAACTAATCATCACCTCGGCTATAACGGCAGTAGCAGTATTCTGGGCTTTTGCCGCCCATCAGAACGATACGGCAGAACCGGCACCTCAGGCACCAAGCCATATGAGCGGACGGCTCATATCACAGGACGACTTCACGCGGGCTGCCGAAGAGACTGTCAACGGTGTTGTCAGTGTCAAAAGCTTTGCAACCCCGCATACACGCCAAAACTACGGCAACCAGGGGCCTTACTATAACGACCCCTTGCTTGATTTCTTCTTCGGAGTTCCGTCTCAGCCACGCCAGCGGCGCCAGCAGCCGGAAGAGCCGCGCCAGCAACAACAGATTGGTCTCGGCTCCGGCGTAATCATAAGTGCCGACGGCTACATCGTAACCAACAACCATGTGATAGCCGACGCTGAACGTCTGGAAGTGACCCTGAATGACAACCGCAACTTCCCGGCAACCATCGTTGGTGCCGACCCCACCACCGACCTCGCGCTTATAAAAATAGAAGCACCCGAGCTCCACGTAATACCGATGGGTGACAGCGAAAAGCTTCATGTCGGCGAATGGGTTCTTGCCGTAGGTAATCCGTTTGGCTTCACATCGACAGTCACTTCAGGTATCGTGAGCGCAAAGGCCCGCAACATATCCAGCTCTACAGGCTCGCCCTCTTCCGGCGGCATAGAATCGTATATACAGACCGACGCTGCCGTAAATCAGGGCAACTCGGGCGGAGCTCTCGTCAATCTCGACGGCGAGCTTGTCGGCATCAACACCGCAATCTATTCGCAGACAGGCGCCTATGCCGGCTGCTCATTCGCCATTCCCACCTCGATAGTTCAGAAAGTCGTTTCCGACATAAAGAGCTACGGCACCGTACAGCGCGCCTATCTCGGCATACGATTCTACGAAGTCTCTCCCGAACTCGTGGCCGAAAAGAAGATTGAAGGCACTACCAGCGGCATTTATGTAGCCGATATAGAAGAGCGCTCGGCCGCCCGCGAAGCCGGATTCCTTGAAGGCGACGTGATAGTATCAATCGGCGGACGTCCCACCCGCTCTACAGCCCAGCTGCAGGAAGTCGTAGCCGGTCTGAGCCCCGGCGACACTGTTGAAGTCGAATTCTACCGTGACGGCAAAAAGAAAACCTGCAATGTGACCCTGCGCAACAATCGCGGTAATCTTGCCATCACACGCCCCGGCGACGAAGCCAATCTTGGCGCCACACTTGCCGCTATCGATGAAGACACAGCCCGCTCGCTCGAAATACGAGGCGGCGTGAGCGTAAAAAACATCGATGCCGAAGGTCGTTTTGCAAAAGCCGGTGTTCGCGAAAATTTCATCATACTCGGTGTAAACGGCAAAAGAGTGACCTCCCCCGACGAGATCAAAGCTATCGTGAAACAGCTTACATCAAGCTCCGCCCAAGTTCAGGACCGCGTGCTGTTCCTGTCCGGCATATATCCCTCCGGAAAAACGGCATATTATGCCATTCCTCTCGACGACTGACAATCTATGCGTCGGTGCGGCGAACAAAATCAGCCGCACCGGCGTTTATTCAACGATATATATAGAATATACTAACCCATAAAACGATACACCAATGAAAGGACTTCCCATTGTAATCGCAGCTATCGGAGGCGCACTTGTAGGCGCAGCCACAGCCCTTCTGTTCGCTCCCCAGAAAGGCAGCGAGACCCGCGAAGCCATCCGCGGCTTTATCCGCAGCCACGTACCCGGCATCAAGGAGCAGGAACTTGAATCGCTTGCAGATCAGATTGCCGAAGAAATCAAAGAAGTAAAATAATATAAAATTAAGAATTATGAATGATGAATTATGAATTGAAAAAACTAACAGTCAATTCATAATTCATAATCCACAATTCATAATTAGCAACAGCCATGAAAGGACTTCTCACATTCGTATTCGGAGTTGCTGTCGGCGCAGCCGCCACAGCCCTCCTCACTCCTACCACCGGCCCCGAACTGCGCGACCGCATCAAGCTTATCCTGCAGAAACGCGGAATCATCGCAGCCGACGACATCGACGAACTCGTCGAAATGATTGCCGCCGAAGTAGAAGACAAAAAATAATATCGCTACTGTCGAAACCACGGGCGGCGCGCACCCATCACGGCGTGCCGCCCGTTAAAACATTCACATTATGGAACAAAGCGACCCCCGCTCTTCCACCGTCACCTCGGCTATAGGAACCACCATATCACGATATGTCAAGCTTTTGCTGGAAGACACGCGCCTGAATATTGCCGAAAAACTCACGCGTCTGCTATCGGCTCTTACAGTCTGTGCGCTGATTCTGGTACTGGCGCTCGCCACCCTGCTGTTCTTATCGATTGCAGTCGGCATTGCCTTAGCCGACATAATGAACCCGATTTTTGCTTATGTGATAGTAGGGTCGTTCTATGCCGTGCTCGCACTCGTGATATTCCTGTGCAAAACACCGCTTATTATCAATCCCATCGCGCGCTTCATCAGCCGTCTGCTGATAGAAGCTCCTGAAAACACCCAGATAGTACATGATCAATCTTCCTCCGTATCCTAAAGCTCCGGAAAACAACTGGAAAGGGCTCACTCTCGACGAAATACGCATGCGGCGAGCCTTGGTGCAGGCTCGCATGGAGATTCAGAAGTACAAACTCAACGGCCAGATGGAAAACATGCGCGAGCGCACCCCTCTGTTCGGGGGCTCGTCGTCATTATTCTCGCGCATCACCGGCGCCCTGAGCTTTGCCGAATATGCATTCATGGCAGTACGGCTTTTAAAGCTTGTCTCCCCTATTTTCCGCAAAAAGAAATAACTTCATGCACCAATCTATTATCGCATTCCTTACGGCGCTTATCCTTGCGCCGTCGCTGATTTTCGCCTATAACCCACGACAGGATATAACTGAAAAACCGGAGAGAGCCGCAGGCCACTATTTTGCCTATCCCGAAGATGAAATAAGCACCGAATACGGAGCCGTTCCGAAAGGCTACGAAGCCTTCTATCTCAGCCACTACGGCCGGCACGGCTCACGCTACCTCACGGCCGACGAAGGCTATACCGGCATAATGGGCGTACTCGACAAAGCCGCTGCCAACAATGCTCTTACTCCGCAGGGGCGCTATCTCCGCGCGCAGCTCAACACCGTCTATGCCGAAGCCCGCGGACGCGCAGGCGAACTTTCGCCTCTCGGACGCCGCCAGCACCACGGCATTGCCAGACGAATGGCCGCCGCCTATCCCGGCATCATAGCCGACAGTGCCGAAATAACGGCTGCATCTACCATAGTGATGCGCTGTGCCCACTCGATGTTCGCCTTCATCGAGGCTTTGAAAGAAATCAATCCATCGCTCGATATTCCCCGCGAGTCATCGATGCGCCATATGGAATATCTCAACTACAGCTCACCGGAATCTACAGAACTCCGAAGCGCCCGCGGGCCGTACCGCAAGCCATGGAAAAAATTCCGCAAGGAAAATGCCTACAGCAAACGACTGATGAGCAGTATTTTCTCCGACTCGAAATATGCAGCAGACAGCGTCGACGCCCTCAAATTTGCCGAAGACCTCTATTATCTTGCCTCAGACATGCAAAGCGTTGAGTGCGGCGTCAATCTCGCCCAATGGCTTACCCCCGAAGAAATGTATGACATCTGGCAGCTATACAATTTCAAATTCTTTGCCCGATATTCATCGTATGAGCCTGCCAATGGAGCATTTATAGCCAATGCCCGCCCTATTGTCAAAGATATCATCGACAATGCCGACCGATACATAGCTTCAGGCAAGCATGGAGCCACACTTCGCTTCGGACACGACATCAACCTGATGCCCCTGACAGCACTCCTTGGCATAGACGGCTGCAAGACAAACGAAACAGACCCGGCCAAACTTGCCGACAGTTTCGCCAACTACCGCGTTGTGCCTATGGCTGCCAATCTGCAGATGATATTCTTCCGCCCGACAGACGGTGATGGCGAAATCCTCGTCCGCCTATTCCTTAACGAACGCGATGCCTCTCTGCCGTTACCATCTGTGGAAGGCAAATACTACAGATGGAACGAACTGAGACCATACCTCCTGTCTCTCATCGAAAAATGACAACAGAACTGCCCCGAATTTTTGTGCTGCACGTACGCGAAGGCTATGAAGACCGCGCAGCGCACATCGACTCCATGATGGCACGTCTCGGACTTTCATTCGAGTATATCCTCGATGGCGACAAGGCCGACCTTACGCCGGAAATCCTTGACCACTGGTTTGCCGGACCTATGAAGTGCGTACAGGGAGCCACCTCCTGCGCCTTC
Source organism: uncultured Muribaculaceae bacterium (assembly GCA_910578035.1). Taxonomy (GTDB): domain Bacteria; phylum Bacteroidota; class Bacteroidia; order Bacteroidales; family Muribaculaceae; genus CAG-873. The sequence continues at coordinate 4,058 of CAJTOB010000053.1, read as the reverse complement.
AAGCACCTCTTAGCCTGCCAGAAGATAGTTTCGCTGGGCTTGCCGGGCGCCCTTGTGCTCGAAGACGATATTGTGCTCACGCCCCGCTACGAAGAAGTCGCCATGCATTCTATCGCCGAACTTCCGGCAGGCGAACCTGCCATAATATCATATGAAGACACCCGCCTTCGCTTCGTGCCTCGCAGCAAACGCCGCAAAGGCCGTTTCCTCTATCCGGGCGACCGCGACCGTTTCACCGGCGCGCTCTACGTCAGCCTCAATGCCGCGAAACTGATACTAAGCCAAGCTGAAAAGTACAAAATGGATTGTCCGATCGATATATATCATCGGCGCCTGCTCGATTCCGGAAAACTGAAATATTACTGGAGTCATCCTTGCACAGCATCGCAGGGCAGCTTCAACGGTCTTTTCACAACTTCAATCGATGCAAACCGCGGAAAAGTATTTGCATGGAAAGCGAAGCGCCTTTATCGCAGGTTACTATACTTTTTCAGATGATTTTTAGTAATTTTGCAATCAGAATAACAAAACTCAATCTTATGCATAAATTAGCAATGACTGCAAGCGCACTGCTGCTGGCAGCAACAGCATCGACCGCAGGAAACCGCTTCAACATCGATGTCCTCGAGCAACTCGGACGCGTGAGCGCACCCTGTGTCGCACCCAACGGAAAAACGGTGCTCTTCGGCGTCTCCTATGAGAATCTTGCCGAAAATAACTCGAACAACGACCTCTATCTCGTCACCATCGGCGAAGAGAAAGCCCCCGTCAAAATCACCGATACCCCTAAAAGCGAAAGCTCGGCTGTATGGATTGCCGGCGGCGACAAAATAGCGTTCATCTATCCCGACGCCGAAGGCAACGCCCAGATGTGGACCATGAATCCCGACGGCACCGACCGCGTTCAGGCCACAGAGCACCCCGGAGGTATTTCCGGCTTCCTTCTGTCGCCCGACGAGACCAAAATTGTGGTAATCGGCAATGTCAAATATGCCCGCAGCGCCGGCGACCTCTACCCCGACCTGCCCAAGGCTACCGGACGCGTCATCGACGACCTTATGTACAAGCACTGGGATGAATGGGTCACTGAAATACCCCATCCTTTTGTCGGCAAATTCGACGGTCTGAAAGCCAGCGACCTCAAAGACATCATGGCCGACGAACCTTTCGAAGCGCCAATGAAGCCCTTCGGCGGCGTAGAGTCGTTCGCATGGCATCCTAACGGCGAAATGCTCGTCTATGTATCGCGCAAAAAGACCGGAATGGACTATGCTCTCTCCACCAACTCCGACCTCTACATCTACAATGTAGCGTCTGGCGAGACCAAAAACCTCACGGAAGGAATGATGGGCTACGACACAATGCCCGCTTTCTCTCCCGACGGGAACTACCTCGCATGGCTCAGCATGGAGCACGACGGATACGAGAGCGACCGCAACCGCCTCTTTATCCTCGACTGCAAGACAGCCGAAAAATATGAGCTTCCCGGCAACTGGGATTACTCTATTGACGAATTCGCATGGGCTCCCGACAGCAAATCGATTACTTTCATCGCTCCCAAAGACGGTGTGATTCCTATATTCCAGGTTGCCATGAAAAAGGGTGCGGCTCCCGTACAGCTCGTCGACGTTCAGGCCGACTTCACCTCGCTTCAGGTGACAAAAGATTACATTGTAACCATGATGCACTCCATGCTTCGCCCCAACGAAGTCATGACAATCGCCCGCAATCCCAAAGGACGCGGCTCGGCTCTGAGAGAACTCACCGACATCAACGGCGAAATCTTCGCCGGCCTCGACATGCCATACGTAGAAAAACGCATGGTGCCCACCACCGACGGCAAAGAAATGACAACCTGGGTGGTATATCCTCCCAAATTCGACCGCAACAAGAAATATCCCGCTCTGCTCTACTGCCAGGGAGGCCCGCAGTCGCCTGTCAGCCAGTTCTGGAGCTACCGCTGGAATCTTGCTCTTATGGCAGCCGAGGGCTATGTGGTAATCGCCCCCAACCGTCGCGGACTTCCCGGTTTCGGCTCTGAATGGAACGCCCAGATTTCCAAAGACTACCCCGGCCAGAACATGAAAGACTACCTCGCGGCCGTCGACGACATGAAACGCGAAAGCTATATTGACCCTGCCCGCATCGGTGCCACCGGTGCCAGCTACGGCGGTTTCTCGATTTACTATCTCGCCGGCAACCACGAAGGTCGCTTTGCAGCCCTCCTGGCCCACGCAGGTATCTTCAACATGGAGGCTCAGTATCTCGAAACCGAAGAAATGTGGTTTGCCAACTGGGATATGGGCGGCGCGTTCTGGGAAAAGGACAATGCCGTAGCACAGCGCACATTCGCCAACTCGCCCCACCGCTTTGTTGACCGTTGGGATACCCCCATCATGATTTCACACGGTGAATACGACTACCGTATCCTTGCCTCGCAAGGCATGGCCGCTTTCAACGCAGCCAAACTCCGTGGCATTCCCGCCGAAATGGTCGTATTCCCCGACGAAAACCACTGGATTCTGAAGCCACAGAACGCCGTCCTCTGGCAGCGCCTGTTCTTCCGCTGGTTCGACAAATGGCTCAAGCCGGAGAAGAACTGATTCTCAGCGGCCGACATGTCTAAGGCTCAACTGAAAAAAGAACTCGCTCACCTCGACCGGAATCAACTGGTCGAGGTGATTCTCAATGCCTACTCCTCTTCTAAAGAAGCCAAAGACTACTTCGAGTTCTTCCTCAACCCCGACGCAGACGCTCTTCTCGATAAAAAAATCGATATCATAGCCAAAGAGCTCACACGCTCCAAACGCGGCCATTCCAAAGCCCGAATCAGCGTCATACGCAAAGCCATAAAAGACTTCGCCTCCTATGGCGTCGGCGACGAGTATGTCTACAAGCTCTTATACCGAATAATCCGTATGATTGTCGGCATGGAGCAATACTATTACTACCCCGACGCATTGATCAAAGGCGTCTTCGGCCTTGTTGCCGATTTCATAGCGCTTGCCAATAGCCTCGAGTGCATCACAGATGCGATGGCGCTCCTCGACAGACTCGACACCGAAAACATAGGCCGACAGACTTTCCGCGCAAAAATTCTATACGCCGCACGACAGACCGTCAAAGAAATTTCATCAACAAAACTAATATGAAAAGTATCATTACCGCAGTCGCAGCGCTCATGCTTGCCTGCACCGCTTCTGCACAGTATGCTCCGACAAAAGAGGGCATGGCGCTCAATTATAAATCGACTGCCCAGACTGAAAACGGAGAAATCGTAATCTCAAGCACCGACTCTGTCTTAAGTGTCACCACTGCCGACGGAAAAACATCTGTACGAATCAAATCGTGTGTGCATCCCGACAATGTTCTCGCAGACGACATTGTCATGTACTCGTATGCAACATACACCACACCCGACGAACCCACTACAATCACCTTGATGACCGGCGAAGACTTCAAATCCTTCATCATGAATATGATTAAGATGAGCATGGAGCAAGCCGGGCAATACAACGAAAGCCAGTTCAATGAAGCCGAAAAGAGTTTCAAAGCCAAAGGAGATCTGTCGCTTGTTCTGAACCCCAAAGGCGCCGTCGGCGATAAGATTCCCAACTCGCGTCTTCGTCTCGATATGGGCATGCAGGCCTCCACAATGTTTGTATCTAACGGCGCCATCGCCGGTTATGAATCTGTGACAGTTCCTGCCGGAACATTCGACAACTGTATCAAGGTGACCTACGAAAAACGCGAAAATTCACCTCAGGGCAACAACAAAAGCTACGTCACCGCCTGGTATGCACCCGAAATCGGCCTCGTAAAAGAGCAGGAAGCCGACAAGAAAGGCAATATCCAGTCTTCGCAGGAGCTTATAAGCTTTTAGGCTGACAGGCTGACAAGCTATTGGGCTGCTGAGCTGTTGGGCTGACAGGCTGGCAGGCAAATTAGGCAGACATAATACACCCCGGATAGAGGCGCTCCCATGCGTCCTTATCCGGGGTGCATTTTAAACTATTGCTGTCCGATAAAACTCAAATAGCGCAATAAAGTATGGCTCG
>CAJTOB010000052.1 GCA_910578035.1 uncultured Muribaculaceae bacterium | reverse complement strand
GCACATATTCAAGCCCTTTACTTGATATGTGCCGATTAAATCGTTTCAATTTAGATCTATGACTCGGCAAGGAACTTTTTCAGTGCCCTCGCCAAAGCGGGTCTTTTAGTTTAGAGGGGGGGAAGGGATTATTCGGCTTTTTTGGCGCGCTTAGAGGGTGCCTTTTTGGGCTTTTCTTCCTTGGCGGCTTTTTCAGCTTTGGGCTTCGGGCCTCTTTTTGCTTTGGGCTTGGCTTCGGCTTTGGGCTCTTCTTTAGGCTCTTCGGCGCGGAGACGATGCTCGATGTTATATTGCTCTACGTTCTTGCGCATGGAGGCAAGCTCCTTGTTGAGAGCCTCGATTTCGGCACCCTGATTGGAGATTGTGAGCAGGAGCGAGTTGAGTTCTTCGTTGTCGACCTGCGAGGGGAACTCTTCTTCAACGCGCATGAGGAAGTCGGCCAGCACATTCATGTAGTTTGTGAATGCCTGGAAGGGAGTTTCGTAAGGGCTGAAACCGCCGCGCTGCTTGGTGCTCATGTAGTAGAAGTGGTCGCAAGTCTGGAGGTATTCCCAGTCCTTTTTGAGCTGACGGTTGTTGCACTGGCGCACGCGCTCTGAAACGGAGTAGAGCTTTTCGAAAGCTTCGTTCTGCAGGCGGTTGCCGAGCCAAGCGGAGGTGTCGCGGGCTTCGTCGGCGCTCGAAATGGGGTGCATCACGCTGAGTTCGCCGACGGGCTTGATTTTAGCGATGGCATCGGAGGGCGTGAGGAATTCGACGCCTCGTTCGGCTGCGAAGCGTGGCAGTGCTTCAAGGAACTGGAAAATGCCTGTGGTGGCGGGGTGAAGGTCGCCGAAAGTCTCCATGTTGAGGAAAATGTTGACAATCTGCTCGTCGGAGGGGGTAGACGCAATCCAGTCGATGTACTTGTCGGCAGTGAGGGGGAACTCGGGCCATGAAGAATCGGAGAATCGGAACGCGATGTCGTCGCTGAGCTTGGAGTTGCGCAGCAGCAACTTGAGTTTGGGCGCTGATGCGGCTGTGTAGATATAGTCGGGCGACTTCCAGCCGAGGATATGCTTTGCGCCTTCGGTAAGAACGCCGTTGAAGCCCAGATGCACAAGCTGTGGCGCGAGGTCATCGTCGTATATAAGCTCGGTATTGCGTACAACTTTGGGCTTTATGCCGAAACGGCTCTTGAGAATGGCGCATGTGTCGGCAATCTGTACGGCGAATTCTTCGGGGTCGGCAAGGCAGGCAAGCGAGTATGCGAACGGCTGAGCCACAAACTCAACGGCTCCGGTATCTGCCAGACGCTTGAGGAGGTCGATAAATTCGGGAACATAGTGCTCGAATTGTTCGAGAGCGACGCCTGAAACGGCAATAGAGCAGCGGAAGCGGCCTTCACTCTGCTCAATCATGCGCAGAAGTGTTTCAGCGGCAGGGATATAGGAGTTGTGGGCTATGCGGGTGACGATATCGTCGTTGAGAAAATCGTCGAAGTAGTAATGGTCGCGGCCGATATCGAAGAAACGGTAGCGTTTCAGGCGGAACGGCTGGTGTATTTCGAAATTGAAACAGATGGCTTTCATCTTGATAGGTATGTTTTGACGGTCGGCTTCTGTTTAGTTGCGACCCAATACTTTATTATAAATGTTGATAACTTTTTGGCCTGCTTTATCCCATGTAATCTGGGCCACTTCGGCGAGACCGTCCTCGCGGAGTTGCTTGTAGAGCGCAGGGTAGGAGATTATGGCGTGGATTGCATCGGCCATGGCGTCGATATCCCAGTAGTCGGTCTTGATGACGTTGTCGAGAATTTCGGCACAGCCGCTCTGTTTTGAAATAATCGACGGCACTCCCATCTGCATTGCCTCCAGGGGCGATATGCCGAACGGCTCTGAGACGGACGGCATCATGTAGACATCGCTTGCCTTGAGCATTTCGTAGACCTGGCGCCCTTTCTGGAAGCCGGGGAAGTGGAAGCGGTCGGCGATTCCACGCTCGGCGGCGAGTTGAATCATTTTGTCCATCATGTCGCCTGACCCGGCCATGACGAAGCGCACGTTAGAGCAGTTGCGGAGCACCTTTGCAGCGGCTTCGACGAAGTATTCGGGGCCTTTCTGCATGGTGATGCGGCCCAGGAAGGTTACAACCTTCTCTTTGGTGGCGCGGGGCATTTCAATGTCGAGCAAGTCCTGGCTCAGAGGCACTACGGCGTTATGGACTGTAGTGACTTTGGCGGGGTCAACGCCATAGTGGTCAATCACGGTCTGGCGTGTGAGGTTGCTGACGGTGATGATGTGGTCGGCGTGTGTCATGCCGTCGCGTTCGATTCCGTAGACCGTCGGGTTGGGCTTCCCTCGCGAGCGGTCGTATTCCGTTGCGTGTACGTGGATAACGAGCGGCTTGCCAGTCACCTGCTTTGCATGTATACCGGCGGGGTATGTGAGCCAGTCGTGGCTGTGTATTATGTCGAAATCGAGTGTGCGGGCAAGCACGCCTGCCATGATGGAGTAGTTGTTGATTTCCTCCAGAAGATTCGACGGATATTTGCCGGAAAATTCGATGCACCCGAGGTCGTTGGTGCGCATGTAGTTGAAATCGGCATATATATGGTCGCGCAGGCGGAAGTATAGGTCGGGGTCCATGACTTTGCCTATGCGCGACTCTACATAGTCGCGGCTTACGTCGCGCCATGCCACAGGCACCTGCGAGGCGCCGATGATACGGGCGAAACTGCGGTCTTCGTCGCCGAATGGTTTGGGAATGACGAATGTGATGTCCATATCGCCGCATTCCCACATTCCGCGGGTGAGGCCATAGCTGGCGGTGCCGAGACCGCCGAGGATATGTGGCGGAAATTCCCAACCGAACATTAGAGCTTTCATAGTAGTATATTTAGTCGGGATTTTACTGTTCGAAACGTTTGAGTGAGCGGTAGGCGCGTAATACTTCGGCCACGTTTGTGGCATGGCTGACGGCGCCTCGGCCGGTGTAAGGTGGATTTCCGTCGTATAGCTGGCTTAGCGAGCCTATGCAGCCCTGAGTCATTTCGTCTTCAAAGCCGATGAGCATACGGTCTATGTATCCGACGCCGCTCATGCCGAACACGCGCAGATATGCGTCGGCATAGAATCCGATGAGCCAGGGGCGTGCCGGGCCGTTGTGCATGGCAAACTCACGTTCGTCGGGAGAGCCGACATAGCTGGGGCGGTAACCGTAGCTTTTCGGCGACAGTGTGCGCAGGCCCTTGGGTGTTAGGAGCTCGCGTGTAACGACGTCGAGCACGCTTTTGCGCTGACGGCGGTCGAGCGGAGAGTAGTCGAGCCCGATTGCTATTGCCATGTTGGGGCGCACGCTTGGTTCGGCATATGTGCCGTCTACATAGTCGTAGAGATATCCGCTTTCGTTGAGGAAGGTGTCGATAAAAGGCTTCTTCATCTTTTCGGCTTCGGCGAGCCATGCGTTGCGGCGCTCTTCAAGTTCGGGCATGGTCTCTGCGAGAGAGGCGGCGAACATGAGGGCGTTGTACCACATTGCATTGAATTCTACAAGCCGGCCAGTGCGGCGTACGACAGGGACGCCTCCCAGAGTGGAGTTCATCCAGGAAACCGGGGAGAGGTGTCCGTCGGTGGAGAGGAGTCCGCTTTCGGCATCAACAAAGAGGTTGGGGTGACCTCCGCGGAGGACGTAGTCTACAAGCGCGGCAACGGATTGCATATAGAGTTCGCGGGCGCGGTCGGTACCAACGGTTTTTGCATACTGCTGTATGGCCCATAAAGCCCACAGAGGAATGTCGGGCAAATCGATGCCGTGTATTCTTTCGGAGGCCTCGCCTGTTTCAGTGAAGTGCAGCAGGGCCTTGAGGGCTGTATTCATAATGGCCTCGTAGTCGGCACGGTGGTCGATGGCGAGGGTGAGGCCGGGAAGAGCCATGAATGTATTGCGAGCCAGAACTATACCCCAGGGGAATCCGGATATAAGGTACATGGAGTCGCCTTTGCGGACATAGAACTGTTTAGCGCTGTTTTTGAGGCAGTTGAAGAATGACGAACGGGGCGTGCGGCTTGCAATTTCCGTTTCGTACATTTTTTTGAGGCTGCGGGGGCTCACAGGGCTTACACCGGCAGAGAATATGATGCTTTCGCCTTTCTTTATCGGCACTTCGAAATAGCCGGGCACCCAGAGGTCTTCGCAGTAGGGCACGCCGCGTTCGAGGTCTTTTACATATTCGATGTCTTTGTACCAGTTGGGCTGCTCGACCCACTGAGCCTTATGGCTGAACTGCATGTAGAGTGTCGGGAAGCCTTCGTAGAGACATGTTGCGATGCCGTTGTCGACCGGCTCGACAGCTTTGTTTATAGCATTGTTTTCCACGCAGAGGCTGTTTACCTCTCGGAAGGCGAGGAATGGCTTGAAACGCAGTGTTGTTGCCGAATGTGCTTCGACAAGAGTGTAGCGTATCAGGATTCTGTTTTCCTGGCTGATAAAGATTTTCTCTTTGGTGAGGATAACGCCTCCCACGCGATAAGTCATGCGGGGCACTCCCTCGCAGTCGAACTCACGTATATACTTGTGGCCGTTGGGGCTGTAGACGCCGCCACGATAGCGATGGAGCCCCAGGTTGAAGGGCGCGCCGTGCTGTATGACGGTTTCGTCGAGAGTCGAAAGCAAAACATGGGGCTTGTCGCCCATGCTTTCGATAGGAATTACCAACAGGCCGTGTTGCTTGCGGGTGTTGCAGCCCGTGAGCGTAGTGCAGTGGTAGGCTCCGGCCTGATTGGTGCGGAGCATTTCCTTAGGTAGCGACTGGTCCAAGTTTATGAGTAGATTCTTATCAAATTTAAGATAACTCATATTGGTTTTAGATGGTTAGGTATATTTAGTTGTGTTTTGATGTCTGTTTTTTCTTGAAATCCTCCATATGACGGAAGGTATCCACGGCGAATTTACGTTTTTTTTTCGGTGTCGGCAAAGTTTATGCACTGTTTTTATCAAAACATGTCGCATAACATTTATTTTCGACCCGGATAAGCCTTCAAAGCTTCTTCAAGTACGGTCAAGGCGTGGTCGAGTTCGGTTTTATCGAGCACATAGGCCATTCTCACTTCGTCTATGCCACGTCCGGGCGTGGTGTAGAAGCCCGATGCGGGAGCCATGAAAATTGTAGCGCCCTCGAATTCGAATTCTTCAAGGCACCAGCTGCAGAATCGGTCGGCGTTGTCTACCGGAAGCCTCACCACGGTATAGAAGGCTCCCATCGGTATGGGGGTGTAGCAACCGGGGATTTTATTGATTCTGTCGACGAGAAATTTGCGGCGTTCCACATATTCGTTGTAGGTGGCAAGCATGTATTCCGGCGAGGCGTCTATCGAGGCTTCGGCAACAATCTGGCCTATGAGGGGCGGGCTGAGACGGGCCTGGCAGAATTTCATTACGTTAGCTTTCAGCTCCTTGTGTTTTGTGATGAGTGCGCCTATGCGTATGCCGCACTCGTTGTAGCGCTTTGAAACAGAGTCAATAAGTACCACTTTGCCTTCTATGCCCGGCAGATGGAACGCGGAGATATATGGTGCGCCTGTGTAGCAGAACTCGCGGTATACTTCGTCGGAGAATAGGAAGAGGTCGTGTTTCAGCACCAAATCGCGTATCTGCAGCATCTCTTTCATAGTATAGAGATAGCCTGTGGGGTTGTTCGGATTGCATATCAGTATGCCTTTGGTGCGGGGGCTTATGAGTTTTTCGAATTCTTCGACAGGGGGGAGTTCGAAACCGTTGTCGATGCTCGACGATACTGTGACGATTTTTGCGCCTGCCGAGATTGCAAATGCCATATAGTTGGCATATGCCGGTTCGGGAACGATAATTTCGTCGCCGGGGTCGAGGCAAGCCATGAATGCGAAGAGCACGGCTTCGGAACCGCCCGAAGTGACTATTATATCGTCGGTGTCTACATCGATGTGGAAGCGTTTGTAGTACTGTCTTAGTTTTTTGCGGAGAGAGAGCAGTCCGGCCGAAGGGCTGTATTCGAGCACTTTGCGGTCTATGTGTTTCAGCGCTTCGAAGGCTTCGGGCGGGGTGGGTACGTCGGGCTGGCCGATGTTGAGGTGATATACTTTGATGCCACGGGCCTTGGCTCGGTCAGCCAGAGGTACGAGCCTGCGAATCGGAGAGGCCGGCATTTCTTGTCCGCGTTTAGATACTTTTGGCATATTGTATTCGGTTATGAGTAAGAAATTGGCGATTACAAGCTAAACTGTTGAGCTAAATAAAAAGTTAGGAGCCGGAAGCTAAAAAAACTTCGAGCTCCTAACTCCTAACTCCTAAATTTTTAATTCTTAGAATTCGGCGTTGCCTGGAGTGCGGGGGAATGGAATGACGTCGCGAATGTTGGTCATGCCGGTTACGAAGAGCACGAGGCGTTCGAATCCGAGACCGAAACCGCTGTGAGGCACTGTGCCGTAGCGGCGTGTGTCGAGATACCACCACATGTCTTTCATCGGAATGCCGAGTTCTTCGATGCGTCCGAGCAGTTTGTCGTAGTCGGCTTCGCGTTCGCTTCCGCCGATGATTTCACCGATTTTGGGGAATAGGACGTCCATGGCGCGCACGGTTTTGCCGTCTTCGTTCTGCTTCATATAGAAAGCCTTGATTTCCTTGGGATAGTCGGTGAGGATAACGGGCTTCTTGAAGTGTTCTTCTACGAGATAGCGTTCGTGCTCGCTCTGGAGGTCTGTGCCCCAGTCGACGGGAAATTCGAATTTTTTGCCTGAGGCCTTGAGGATTTCGATGCCTTCGGTATATGTAAGGCGCACGAAGTCGTTGTGGAGCACGAATTCGAGGCGTTCGATGAGCTCTTTGTCGAAGTGTTCGGCGAGGAATTCGATGTCGGCGCGGCAGTGTCCGAGAGCGTATCCGATGCAGTATTTCACGAATTCTTCGGCGAGGTCCATGTTGTCGGCAATGTCATAGAATGCCATTTCGGGTTCTATCATCCAGAATTCGGAGAGGTGGCGGGGAGTGTTGCTGTTTTCGGCGCGGAATGTAGGGCCAAAAGTGTAGATAGCTCCGAGCGCGGTTGCTCCGAGTTCGCCTTCGAGCTGTCCGCTTACTGTGAGTGCGGTGGGTTTGCCGAAGAAGTCTTTCGAGTAGTCGGTCTTGCCTTCTTCGGTTTTGGGGAGTTTGTCGAGGGGCAGGGTGGTTACCTGGAACATCGCTCCGGCGCCTTCGCAGTCGCTTGCTGTAATCAGAGGCGTATTGAGATAGAAGAATCCTTTTTCGTTGAAGAATTTATGGATAGCGAAGGCAAGAGCGCTGCGCACGCGGAGAATGGCGCCGAATGTGGCGGTGCGGGGGCGCAGATGAGCCTTTTCGCGGAGGAATTCGAGGGTGTGTCCTTTCTTCTGCAGCGGGTAGGATTCGGGGTCGGCGGTGCCGTAGATTCCGAGGGTTTCGGCCTGGACTTCGACGCTTTGGCCTTTGCCCATGCTCTCTACGAGAATGCCTTCGACGTGGATAGACGAGCCTGTGGTGACAGGCTTGAGTTCTTCATCGGAGAATTTCTCGAGGTCGAATACTATCTGTAGGTTGGCTACGGTCGAGCCGTCGTTGAGCGCCACAAACTGTACGTGCTTGTTGCCGCGTCGTGTGCGTACCCAGCCTTTCACGCTTACTCGCGTGCCGACGAGAGCGGGGTTGAAGATATCGGATATTTTAGTGCGTTTCATATGTTTGCTGTTGATGCCCGGAGTTTATTCGAACGAGCCCATTTTGAGGTAGTTCACTTCTTCCTGTGTTAGATAGCGCCAGCGTCCGCGGGGCAGATTTTTCTTGGTGAGGCCTGCGAAGTAGACGCGGTCGAGTTTTGTGACATGATAGCCGAGGCTTTCGAATATGCGTCGTACAATACGGTTACGGCCCGAGTGGATTTCGATACCAGCCTGGTTGCGGTCTGTCTCGGTTGCATAGCTGATGGCGTCGGCGTGGATGGGGCCGTCTTCGAGCTCGATGCCGTCGGCAATGCGCTGCATATCGTCTTCGGCGATGTCGCGGTCGCACCATACGTGATAGATTTTTTTCTTCACGAATTTGGGGTGTGTGAGCTTGGACGCGAGGTCGCCGTCGTTGGTGAGCAGAAGCACGCCGGTAGTGTTGCGGTCAAGGCGGCCTACGGGATATATGCGTTCGTTGCAGGCTCCTTTTACGAGGTCCATCACTGTGAGGCGTCCGTTGGGGTCGTCGCTGGTGGTGACACAGTCTTTGGGCTTGTTGAGCAGAATGTAGCACTTGCGCTCCATTGTCACTACCTTTTCATCGTATTCCACAACGTCGCTGTGAGAAATTTTGGTGCCGAGCTCGGTCACTACCTGGCCATTGACTTTCACCAGACCCTGCTGGATAAATTCATCGGCTTCGCGGCGGGAGCAGATGCCGGCATTGCTCATATATTTGTTGAGGCGAATCTGTTCGTTAGGATCGGGAATGGGCATTTCATATTCCACGGGCTTGGGGCGTGGAGTGAAGCTTTTGCCGCGTGCCGGGAATGCACCCTGCTGCTGGTAGCCGCCTTGCTGGCGATTGTTGTATCCGCCTTGACGGTTGTTGTAGCCTCCTTGGCGGTTGTTGTTGTATGTTCCCTGATGGTTGTTGTATCCACCCTGCTGGCGGTTGTTATAGCCACCCTGGCGGTTGTTGTTGTAACCGTTGTGCTGGCGAGGCTGGCCCTGGCGCTGGTAGCCGTTCTGACGCGGCTGGTATCCACCCTGGCGGTTGTTGTTGTATCCTCCCTGACGGTTATTGTTGTATCCACCCTGCTGTCGAGGCTGGTAGGGGCGTGGCTGGTATGCCGGACGCTGCTGCTCTTCGCCGTTTTCGCCGATGTGTGCTTCGGGGTTCTCAAAGTCGGGGCGCAGCGGACGAGGCTGATAGGGGCGTGGCTGGTAGCCGCCCTGACGAGGCTGATAGCCGCCGTTGTTGTAGTTGTTGCGCTGCTGATAGCCGTTGTTGTATCCGCCCTGCTGACGAGGCTGATAGGGGCGTTTGGGGCGGTACTCGCCATCTTCGGCTCCCTCGGGCCGCTGATAGCGGGGTCGCTCTTCGGCGTTCTGGCCGTCGGATACGCGATAAGTCTGCCCGATACGCGGGCGTTTAGTTTTTTTTTCGTTCGAATTCGATTCCATAGATGTCTTTGCTGGTTGATTACCTCTCGGCAACGGTTACAAGAGAAGATTGTTTAGAGAAAGTACTTTCGTTGTTGTTTTAAAATTTCAATAACTTGAACTGACGTTGAAAAACGTGGAAAGACTATTTTCAGTTGATTAGACGCGCAAAAGTACATAAAAGTTTCCTTTAAACAAAAATTATTTTAAAGTTTCGCCCGCATATAGTGGCATAGCGCCACTTTTAAAGATTAATTTTAGTTAAAAAGAAAGCGGAGCAGCTGCGAATTTGCTATCTTTGTCTTTCTTAAAATTACTTTCTGAAACAGTCTATGTCCGTACTTGCCATATCAGCACTAATACTGGGCGCCCTCGGGGTGCTGGCTTGCTTTGTGCCTCGTCTGCCGGGCGTGCTGGCCTCTTATGCGGGCCTTTCCTGCGCATGGTTTGCCGGTGCAGACTATGTAGACGGCAGTGTGCTTATGTTCTGGTTTGTTGCAGTCGCTCTTGTGCTGGGCATACGTGCGTTTGCTCCTCGCGGGGCTTCGTGGACAATGAGAGGCAACCCTTATGTCGTTGTCGGTGTCATCGCTGGCTCGTTACTCGGTTATGTCTCGGCTCCGACAGAGGCCGCCGTAATCACGAGCGGCGTGATCGGCGCGTTTTTTGGCGCTTTGGCTTTCAGAAGCACTCCGCTTGGTCCAAAGGAAGTGCCGGTGTTTTCGCCGGATTTTATCAATTTTCTTGGAGTCGCCGGTCTTCGGGCTGTGGTGGCATCTTCAATCTGCGGTATTATCGCCGCCTCGATATTATGAATCTACGATCTACTATATCTGCAATTGCTTTAGCGGTCTCTGTGGCCGTGTTTGCCAAAGGTGGTGCCAGGGCTGACCTGGGGCGCCCCGATCTCGATGCCATAGCGCGTGAGACAACCGACGAGAATTCGAAATATTATTATCCCCGCCTGCTGAAATCGTTTAATGCCAATGATACGACAATGACGGCTGAGGAATTCCAGTATTTTTATTACGGTACTTTTTTTCAGGAAGATTACGACCCTTACCGCGAGGCTCCTAACCAGGCCTTGCTACAGGAACTCCAGCCTATATATGCCAAGGCGAAACGAACCAGATCGGAAAGAATCAAGATGCTCGACTATGCCATGCAGGTGCTTGACGATAATCCTGTAGACCTCCGCCAGTTGACAAACCGTATATTTGTGTACGAGCAGAATGGAAAACTGGACCTTGCCCGGATATGGCAGTATAAGCTGAATCATCTGTTGCTCGTCATAGCCGCATCGGGAAAGGGTACTGACCCCGAAAATGCCTTTATAGTCGTATATCCGCAGCATGAATATGACTTTCTGAATCTTTCCGGCAGGACGGCTCAGAGCCAGCGCTTCGAGCCTCCACATTACGATTTTATAGCGGTTGAAAAAAATACAAAAAACACCCAGGACGGCTACTATTTTGATATTGCCGAAATGCTGAGGCAGTATTTCATAAAACATCCGTCGGAACTGGAAAACGCCAAAACAAACTGATATAAGAATGAAATCAAGGCTCGACCCCCATATGCCCGGAGCGGCGTTGCTGCTCTTTCTGTCGATGGCTCTGCTGTTTTTGCCATGGATAGGCGAGATTCTGTTCAACTCAAAGGGCGAGCCCCGCGAGGCCATTGTGGCTGTGTCTATTCTTGAGAGCGGCGATTGGATTCTGCCGACGAATTATGGTGGCGATATACCTTTCAAGCCGCCGTTTCTGGCGTGGCTTATGAGTATTTTTGCAATCGTCTTCAATGGAGGGGTGGTGAGCGAGTATATATCGCGACTTCCATCTGTGGTGGCTCTGATGGCTATGGTGATGGGCGGTTACGTCTGGGCGCGCCGTGAGCGCGGCACCCGGTTTGCTCTGATATTCTCGTTTGTGACATTTATGAGCGTAGAAGTGTTTCGGTCCGGATTTGCCTGCCGTCTCGATATGGTTCTTACGGCCTGCATGGTCGGGGGGCTGTATGTGCTCTACGGCCTTAGACGCCCCGATGTCCGCTTCAAGGCCATGCGTTGGTTTGCGGCATGGGCGCTTTTCAGTTGCGCTGCTCTTACCAAGGGCCCTGTCGGTTCGATGCTACCTTGCTTTGCCATGGGGATCTACGCATTGCTTCGCGGCGACCGCTTTTTTCCGACGCTTGGCAAGATGCTCGGTCTGGCACTGGCTGCGCTGTTGCCATTGGCATGGTGGTTCTACGTGGCTGCGCAGCAGGGCGGCCAGCATTTTGTAGACCTTATGATGGAAGAAAATATCGGACGCCTCATTGGCACGATGTCGTATGACAGCCATGTGCAGCCGATATACTATAATTTCCTTACGATTCTGGCAGGAATGCTTCCGTGGACTCTTGCTGTTCTTATGGCGGCTTTTGCATGGCGGCGCTGGCGCCGTTCGGCGCTGACCCCGGCCGGATTGTTCAGCCTCGTGGTTGCGGTGACAGTGATATTGTTCTATTGTATTCCCGAGAGCAAGCGCAGTGTATATCTGCTTCCTGCCTATCCGTTTATGGCATACGCCGTGGCTTCGATTCTGTATAGCGGCTGTGCTGCGCGGCAGGTGCGGGCGTTTACATGGTTCATGGCTACTCTTGCAGTTATGGCGCCTCTGGCGGTCATAGCCTTGCAGATTTGGCCTCAGCCCAAGATTGTGATGGCACCGTTGCGGTGGTGGAACTATATTGTGCTTGCAGTGCCCGTTGGCGCCGGAGTGGCATGGATGATTAACCGTCACAGTTCTATCGGTCATATCATTGTTATAGTGTGGTCTATGCTGCTTTGCTATATGGCGGTGATTGCTCCTGCAGTGCTCAATCCTCGCAGCGATTACCGTGTGCTCGACCGTCTCACCGCCGACCCTTCGGCCCAGGTGCTTTCGCTCGAATATTTCTATAATCACCGTCTGTTTACGCTAAACTACTATCTCGACGATAAAATCAGAACGGTCAAGACAATAGAAGAAGCCGGTGCCTATCCGGCCGGAACACTGCTGCTGGTCTCGGAGCGAGCCGACACCACGGGGCTTGGCCGCTATTTCGACTATGAGCCTTTGTTGCCGCGTTCTTGCGACCACCGTGAACCAATAGGCCTTGCCATACGTAAACAAGATAATATACAACAACCAAACTAACGCTACAAATTATGATTAGCCCTAAAATTCAGGACGCTATCAACGCCCAGATCAATGCCGAATTCTGGTCGGCATATCTCTATCTCGCCATGGCTATGCACTTCGAAGCTGAAGGCCGCAGCGGAATTGCAAACTGGTTTAAAATCCAGTTTAAAGAAGAACAGGCTCACGCCGAAATCTTCATGAACTATCTCAACAGCCGCGGAGGCCGCGTAGTTCTCAGCCCCATAGATGAAGTTCCGCAGACATGGGAAAGCCCTCTGGCCGCTTTTGAGGCAACTCTTGCTCACGAGGAAAAGGTGACAGTTCTCATCAACAATATCTATGCTTTGGCCGAAGCTGAACACGACTATGCCACACGCGGCAAGCTCGACTGGTTCGTTTCAGAGCAGGTTGAGGAAGAAGAAACTGCAAAAAATCTTATCGACCGCCTCAAGCTCATCGGTGACAACGGCCTCGCCCTATATATGCTCGACCAGGAACTCGCCGCCCGCGTCTACAACGTGCCCGCGCCCCTTGCCAACGCCTGAGTGATAAAAAAAACAGGGGTTATAAATCATGCCATAACCCCTATATGCAAAAAGCCCGCTTTCCCGCGGGCTTTTTTATTGCAACAATAAAAATATTTGTAAGATACGAACTTATGTGCTATATTTGCGACAGAACCTTAATCTGAAGCCGCCATGAGACTTCACTGTTGTATCTTTTTCCTTCTTATAGCTGTATCCTGTCTCGCTCAGGTCCGGCGTGATTTCAATGTCGTTTACGATGCCTTCAACGGTGACATCACTAATACGAATCTTTGGGACGCGACCAGACTCGGTGTGCGCAATAATCACAGCAATTCCTATGCTGGCATAGGCGAATCGGGAATATATTCTGAGCACTTAGGTGATTTTGAATTTCTATATTTCCAGAGTGGTGATTCTTTGTTTTACAGGGGCTATACTTATGGTCGAGGAGAGGGCCTGTTAAATGATTCTTTGACAATTGCGTTAAAACGTCCTTTCGTTTGCGGGAAAAGGCTCGATTCTTTTATTCAGAGAGGAACAAGAGGCAATACCCGACTGGAAGCCATGACCGAATTTGAAAGTGAGGTAGCTGGCTGTGGTCGTTTCGTGCGTGGGGTGGCAGATACACTGTCGAATGTCTTTTTGGTTAAAGAAAAACATATAATCCGCGAATTTCTTGCAGAAAGCGGTGTGTGTATCAATGATTATATGCTTGAGTTTTATCGTTGGTACACAGAGACGGACAGTCTGCCTCTTGCAGTCCAGTTTTCAATGTCTGCCGAAAACTTCAGTGATGGCGCTTTATATGTGTCGGAGTATGCCGCGGCATCTGTTTTGGACGAGGCTGAAGATGCTGATATAGCAAGACTGCTATCTGATGCGCTTGTTACCCAAAACGGTTCGGAAATAGAAGTCAGGTTTGACTCCGAAATAGAGGTTGAAGTAGAAATATGGCTCGTTGATTCTTCGGGGCATTCTTATGGGCATGCATGCCATAAGATAGGGGAAGCATGCTCGACGGTATTGATTCCGGTTTCGGCACTTCCCCGTGGTGCATATATGCTTGTGATTTCCAGTGTGGACGGCTTGTCTGTAACAGAAAAAAGAATGCTGACGCTATGAGAAGTATTGTTGCTATATTATGCTTTGTTGTTTCTTTGGGTTTAAGTGCTCAAGAACTGATATCGCCTATTCGTTCAGACTTGATACCTCCATCGCCCACGTCTGCTTCAATGATAGAGGCGCAGATGCCAAAACCGGCATTACTTACTGGTGCGGCGACATTTTCTATCCCGATTTATACGGTGAATGTAGACGGCTATACGCTCCCTATAGATTTGCAATATCACAGCAACGGAGTAAAAGTGTTCGACCAGTCTGCGCCTCTGGGCCTCGGCTGGAGTATTACTCCTGCACTTAGAGCTTCACGTACTATAATGGGCCGTCCGGACGAGGAATACGAGTTCAAAGAAGTTGGAGCAATTCTAGGAGGTATGGAGCCATGGTATACAGCATTTCAATGTATGGCAAATAGTCGGGCATTGTATCTTGACACCGACGTGCTTTATGATAGCCAGCATGATATTTTCACTTTTGCGATACCCGGTAAGACTATTACGCGTGTGATTGACGCCCAGACAAAACCATATCGGTTTCTTGGGGTTGATGACAGCGAATATCTTGTGCAGTCCGACGATGAACTTAATGAGATAACTGTTACCGGCCCTGACGGAACGGTCTATATTTTCGGAGCGCCCTATGAATACCAGACAACAGATGATGCCAGTTCGCAATTCCGCACTGGTTGGGCTTTAAATAGAATCAATCTTACCAGCGGCCGTTCGATTGAAATAGAATGGTCTAATAGTCTCGGTCATGGCCCCCGTATGACCTACATAGGCGGAGCTTCATATATTGACAATCGTGATTTATACGATTTCTATGGTTATGAGAATTTAGATGACTTCAGAAATTCATCGATGGCTTCGGGTGTTCTTTCCTATAGTTTGCCGGATGACAGGATGCTGCGTCCTTTGAGCATTTCTTATCCAGGGGGAAAGGTGCGGTTCGGATATAAGGGAGAGGGTGGCTCGTTCCTTGGTTCTATTATTGTCTCAAATGATAATACAGAGTTGCGTAAAATAGAATTTTCTTATAAACAGACAGGCTATGCTCATTGGGTATTGACAGAAGTCGATACCGGGAATGAATCTCCATATGTGTTCGATTATTATTCACATGGAACAGGGGTGTGGAATCCTCATTCACAAGACTGGTGGGGCTATTATAATGCAATTGAGAACAATACTCTCGAGCCACGTTTATGCATGCATGAGCAGTCGCCCCATAGGGAAGATAGTTCAAGAGCATATATTTTATATATAGGGGAGGCCGACCGCCGCATAAATGAGGATGCGATGAAAGCTGATATCCTGAAAAGTGTACGCTATCCGACTGGTGCTGTCGCAGAGTTTGATTACGAGACGCATCATTTTGAAAAGATGTGTATGGAAAACAATAAAAACATATCGCCTGAATATGATGTATATCTTGATCACGGCGGAGGTCTGCGAGTGAAGACGGTGACAATGCGAAACGGAGATACAGACGCCTTTCCTCAGATTATCCGTTATGAATATCCGCTCGCAAGAGTACGGGCTGTGCCGTCGGCCTCAACTTTTGTCAATGTATCTGGTGCTATAATGCCCAAAGGATCGTGGGGATCATTGTCAAGTCGAGATTATTGTCCGGTGCGGCTTGTCAATGTTATACCTATATCCGATTATATGCGCTACGACATGGGTGAGACGCCTCTCTGGTATGACTATGTGACAGAAATCCATGACGAAGGGAAAGTGGAATATCGTTTCAAAGATATGATATTGCGGCCAAATTCTTTCTATGACCGTTTCGGTATCAGAATGATTAATAATCTTTCAAAGGTGTTCAGTACCGGGCCGCAACTTGTAGAAAAAAATGTCTATAAGGGTACAGCCGGAAATTATGAGAAGATAGAGAGTGAGCGCAATTCCTATCGCACATATTATTATGGAGCGATAAGTTCGACTCATATCAACAGGGAAATGATAATGATGGGTACCAACTCCGGAGTACAGCCCGACTTTGACGAAGGGCATATAATGAGGGGAGCCGGACCTTATGGCACAACTCCCGATATACTTATAGATTATCACGGAGATAATCAGTTCCCCTATTCTGTGCTGGGCTATGGAGTCGAACGCCAGACTGAGCGTCTGATTGCTACGGAGACGGTGACATATCACAATGGCGACAGCATTGTTGTCCGAAAGCAGATTTCCTATTCGCCGTTATCTTCGATAGTGGATGGAATGGTCGAGAGTTGTGGCGATGACGTACGTTCTCTCTCATATGTGTTCGCTCCCGACGCAGAAGGCCCGGTCGCAGAAGGTATGGCTGAGTCTCATATCGTCAACGTTCCACTCCGGGCATCAAGCACTCGCGGGGGCACTATACTTCGTTCAGAGGCCGAATATATGTCGCTTGGCGGAGCATTGTATCGTCCGCGACGTATAAAGACATGGTATGAGGGTGAGGCTGATACGGTTTTTTCTCCTACATATGAATATCTCAGTCATCGTCTTGCCGGTTTTACTGATGCAGATGGCGTTTCATCTGCCTATCTTTGGGGATATGACGGTAACCTTCCGGTAGTGCGCATCGACGGGCTCGATTTCAAGAGCGCGGTGAAAGAGCTTGGTCTGAAGGCTTCTGCCGGGCATGCCGAAAACTATGATTTCGCTTCCTTTGCAGGACGCTTATATACTAAAGCGACATATATTCCCGGGGTCGGCGTGACATCGCTCACGCAACCGACAGGAGCAGTGGAGCGCTATGAGTATGATGCTGTCGGGCGTTTGATTAAAACTTCTGTCGATGGTCTGGGCACGGTCGCGACTTATGCTTATCGCATAAACCATGATGGCGATAACAGTGTGACTGCAAGTCGCTGGCTGGACGACAGCGGTATTGATAAGCATACTACAGCAGTGTATTACGATTACCGCGGGCGCCAGGTGGAGT
The DNA here is from genome assembly GCA_910578035.1 of uncultured Muribaculaceae bacterium. Lineage (GTDB taxonomy): Bacteria > Bacteroidota > Bacteroidia > Bacteroidales > Muribaculaceae > CAG-873. The sequence goes on along the minus strand of CAJTOB010000052.1, from coordinate 4,619 downwards.
CCAAGGATTTTAGAGGCGGTGCAAACAGCGATCTGCTTACACTTTCGGGCAAACAGGCATGTTCAGCTCTGTCGGTCTTTTCTGAATATGACGCTATGGGGCGCCTAAGCCGTACATCGGTGCCCTCTCAGTCAAAACCGAAAGATGCTGCGTCCTGGACCGATATAGTATATGAACCTTCTCCACGCGGTGTGAAAATATCGGAGACCAAGCCCGGTGAAGAGTGGAAATCGGGAGCGAGGGCGGCTACATCCAAGCAGGCTATAAATACAGATGCGCTGCCATGGTCTTGTCCGCGCTTCGAAGTGGCCGGTGACGGCGGTGTGGCTTATAAAGGCTTGTGGCCAAAGGGTACGCTGACCGTAACAGAGAGCATCGACGAAGACGGTCATGCTGTCTATGAGGCGTCCGACTTCGAAGGCCGTAAATTGATGCGGCGCGAAGGCGCAGACAACGACTGGCTTTCCACATATTACATATACGATGGCTTCGGCCGTCTGCGGCGGGTGCTTCAGCCCATACTCGAAGAAAAAAGCTATGACGGCGATGATGCCGACCTCGCAGATTTCTCGTTTGAGTATCGCTACGACGGCGCAGGCCGTTGCGTGTATGAACGTATGCCAGGAGCGGTGCCTGCTCTCAGACGCTATTCTGCAGCGGGCAGACTGGCGGCAGAGCGCCTTCCTGCGATGCCGGAAGGTGAGTGGCGTCTGTTTTTCTATGATGAAGTAGGGCGAAAAGTGCTCGAAGGAATATCGAATATGTCGTCTGATGCTATTGAGGCTTTCGTCGATCGGCCTCCTTTAGTCAAATTTCGGTTGATAGGAGGAGAGTTGCTCTATAGCCGCGGCGATGGTTTTCCTGAAGAATTTCAGGCTTCGGCAGCAACCTATTATGACAACTATTACTTTATGGCTTCATCGGGCATAGACCTCGGCTTCAAGGCTAAGACGTCGTATGCCTCGAGTAATTCCTCGAGTGTCTATGGGCTTCCGACAGGCAAGGCCGACTATGGCGACGACGGCGAACTACGCTATGAGGCCTATTACTACGATGAGTTTGGCCGCATGATTCAGAGCCGTTCGCATGCCCCGGAAGGCGAATTGGTCCGTAATATGCGCTACGACTATACGGGTGCTGTCGAGGCTGAGCATACAGCTGTTATCCGGCCGGATACGACTCTCTTGTTCGAGACTTTCACAGAACGCGACCAGGGCGAAAGGCCCTATAGGATTACCTATCGCTTTGGGGGCGATTCTGCGGTTGTGAAACATACGCATAATAACGCGGGGCTGATTTCGCGGACCGATTTTGGTCGCAATGTAGCCCGCAAATACGAATACGACATACATGGCTGGCCTGTGAAGACGGAGACTCTGCTTCCTTTTGGCCTGATATTCCGTCCTGGCGACATTCTGCTTGGGCAGCGTTATTATAGCAACATAGTTGTCAGAGATACGATTTCGGCTATCATACGCCCGACATTCGATAAGCTCTCTGTGCATTATACCGAAAAGGTGTACTATGCCGACGGCGCCGTTCCGCGTTACACCGGCGAAATGTCAGGCCGAACCACAAGCTTTGGCGGGCGATACGACTACCGCTACGATGCGCACGACCGTCTCATAGGCGCAGACTATACACCTGCGGCAACCGACAGTGTCGGCGAAGATTTCTCGACGTCCTATAGCTACGATGCCATCGGGCGTCCTCTCACATTGCGTCGTTACGGTGTTATCGGTATAGATGGAACTGTAGAGCGCTTTGGCCTCCTCGACGCACTCACATACAGCTATAGCGGTGCGCTTCCGTCGTCAATTTCGCGCCAGACCGAGGCAACGGAGTTCTATGGGCGTACCGGCGCGGTCGCAACAGAGCTTGGTTTCAACGAGGCCGGCCTTCTTGTAACGGACACCGGACGAAGGTTGATAGGTGTCAATTATAATCATAATGGTCTGCCGGTACTTACGGGAATCAATCCTCAGAGAAGTCTGATTGTTCCTAAATCATATATTGAAGAAAATATTTATTCGTCTTCGGGAAAACTGATATCTACTACTCATTACCAAAGTAGTCGTAATGTTAGGCAGCTGCTTGAAAAGAAGACTGTTATGGCTAATTTTACTTTTGCCTGTGGTAGCAACGAGGTTGACACCCTTATGCGGGTTGACTTCCCCGGCGGCTATTTCGACGGCTCTGGCGTTCACTGGATGCTTGGCGATGCTATCGGTTCTGTTGAATTGGTTATAGATGGCAAGGGTAGGGTAGAGCAGCATACGGGCTATTACCCTTATGGTGAGCCGTGGCGCGAACCCGCCGGACAGCCCTATCTGTTCGGTGGCAAGGAGCGGCGTCGCTTCGCCTCTCTCGGCGACAGCGACTTCCACGCCCGCTTCCTCACCACCTCCACCGCCCTCTGGCAGGCCCCCGACGTCCACGCCGGCAAATACCCATGGCTTTCCCCCTGGGTCTTCTGCAATGCTAATCCGATAAGATACGTGGATCCGACCGGAATGGATACATATGTAATGACTTCTTATGGTAAAGTGATTGAACGCATAAAAGTTGATGAATACGATAGTATTTTATTAAAGCTTAATGATGGAACTGAACCAGAGTCTTCACGACTTCCGAAAGGAACCATACAAGAGCAGTGGAAAGATGAGACAACAACGGAAAATGATTATTTTCAAATAAAGGGTGATGATAACAGTACTTATATATTTGAATTTCTTGCAAAAAATACCGATGTCGAATATTCCCATGTTCAGACTGGAGAAGAAGGTGATAATGCGGTAAATTATATTTCAACTTCTCATTTAGCACTTAAAGATTATTCCGGCGGTAATATAATGGAAGCCACATTAAAAAAAGATATTGATTTTGGCAATGGCATAGTCATTAAAAAAACAGGAAATGTTCGATCTCATATACACAACCATCCTACAATCCCCTATCCTAGCCCCGCTGATCATAAGATGACTAAGCGGTATCAAGAATATCCAAATATTAAATATTCTGTTTTTACTAAAAATGTAGGATATCGTACATATCATAGTTCAAGAGGTCGGGTAGTAATAAATCTTAAGTAGTATTGATATGATGAGAATGTTTTTGGCGATTATCTTTCTTTGGACGACGGCTGTTTTATTGTTTTCTCAAGAAAGCAAAATTACTGGAGCAAACAATAAAATAGCAGCCGCAGATTCAGAATTTCAAATGAAATTTCCGTCAGCCACCATACATCATCCGGGATTATCGGGTTTTGTTTTCGACAAACTGATACCAATAATACATAAAGAGAACTCTCCTTATGGTGAAGTGAGATTAAAAATCTCATTCTCTCGTTTCTCTGAAACGTCTCCTATGAGTGTGGATTTGAAATTATCTGCCAATAATGGACTTCGGGAGTTGACCTTTGTCGATAGTGCGGACCGAGGCCGTGCTTACGTATGCAAAGGAAATAATAACTTTATAATATTGATACAGGATCAGGATAGTATCGCTATTAAGGAGAGTATTATAGTAAGGTCTGAAAAAGATTCTCTTGAGGTAAATGAAAAATACTGGACACGAATCGGTATCGATGATAGTGACTTCGAAGGTCCTTATTTTGGGTTTACCATAGACAACGATTCTATATATCTTGATACATACAAAAATTATGGAGCCGATTATAATGATGGATTGATTCCAAATGACGAGGCTATAAACAGTATTCTGCCGAAAAAGAGTAAGTCTGCCTTGGAACGTGAAGAGCGCAAAAAGCAAAAAGCCCGATGTTCACCCCGGGATACCCTAAGGCTTCTTGAGATACCCGAACTTGACCAATTACAGAAAAAACAATGAAATTACCACTGACTGATTTATTCGGATATGTCTACAACTGGCAGACATGGGTTAATAAGGAGGAAAACTGGTTTTATACTATTTCTGGTCTTGCAGTGCTTTTCATTTTGATATATACTATTATAGGTTTTTTGTCACCTTGTTATTTATGGTTGTAATGTCATCACAAATACAATGTGGCGAAGATGGTGTAAAAGGACTTAATTATATTTCAACAGCTCATAGTGTTAAAGATGATACGGCAGGAACTAATGTCATGAATGTTTTAGTTGAAATACTACTGGTGCGATAAAAATCGCGTTCGTTTAGAAATCATCAAATAAAGAGAGTTCTTTGACATTTTGGTCTGAATTGGTTGATGAGTCTTGCTTGGTTATAAGCTGTCGCAATTCGATACGTTCCAACGCAGAAATTCTAATCAAGGTCGCCACCTCAGTAGCTGAATAGCCGCTGTTATAATCTGCTTTTATTCTTGTTACCGTCAGATAAGATATGATGGCAGTCCAAAGGTGGACTTTAACGGCATTTTCGGAGAACCCCCAAAGGTTCTTGATGACAATGTTCTGCTTAATCCACTTGAAGAAGACCTCAATATCCCAGCGGTGGCGATAAAGATTTGTGATTTCCAATGCGCTGACTTCAAAATTATTGGATATGAAATCAACAATGGCATCATTGTCCGAATCATATACCCGTACGAATCTCATATCCTCAGGATAGAGTTTGCAGGACTTGTATCCGGAGACACGGATCCGAGAGTCCTCTATGAT
>CAJTOB010000051.1 GCA_910578035.1 uncultured Muribaculaceae bacterium | reverse complement strand
TTAAGCAAAAATACACCAACCTGTGTTTTCACATATGTTATTAAACAACCTCTTATTTCGTTTTCATTTCCTCTTTGGCTTTCTTCACTGAGCGTGTCACATAATCGGTGAGGTACACTGTGAATAGAGGAAATATTATCATGCCCGAAACAGGGAGCACAACGGCCACAATCTTGCCTGCGGCTGTCACAGGCGAAATGTCGCACCCTACGGTCGACATGTTCATCGCCGACCACCAAAGAGCTGTCCAATAGGAGTTGACCTCAGGATTCACACCCGCTTCCCTCTGATAGAATATAAGCGAACAGAAATACCCGACCAGAATCATTATCGACAGATACGACATGAAAAGACTCGTCACGGCGTTCGACGACAGATAGCTGATCATTATCGACAATGCCAGCGCCCCTCGCGCCAGCGGAAGGAATCGGGCAAAATATAGTGCGTCGTGATTCAGCGTGATGCCCATTTGGTTCAGAATGTTAAGATACGGTATCGATAGAAGAAGAAAAACTATCCGATGCCGCAAATATCGCCACTTGTCGGCCGAATATCTCAGCCCTATGAAAAAATCCACGATAAACACAAGACATACCCAGAACTGGAATGTCATATAAGCGTGATTTTCAAGAAAATTTACCCGTCGGAAAGTATCAAGCGATATCCAGACGATTAGAAGCACCGACAATACCAGTATGATGGCATTCATCGTGTCCGACAGAACAGTGCGGAACTTGTGCTTCGGTTTTAGCGGCTGTGCGTTTGCATTCATGATGAATTTATCATTGACTCTACTTTTCAACAAACACTCCGCCGATCTTGTTCACCCTACAGAAAAGGCCGATGCGTCATATCCGCATCGGCCTTTTTGTCGGTTCAGATGACTGTCAGAGCCAGCGCCCCCGCAGGCACACCCGCTCTATGAACGGCTCCGTGTACGCATACGGAATATACGCCAGAGATGGCACTGCGCCCGTTATTATGAACGACGCATCGCGCCCCTGCGATATCGCTCCCGCTATGCCTCCGAGTTCCATCGCGGCTGCGCCGTTGACAGTGCATGCCGCCAGCGATTCAGCCGGAGTCAGTTTCATCTTTATGCAGCCAAGAGCCATCACCATGCGCATGTCGCCCGACGGCGATGACCCCGGATTATAGTCGCTCGCAAGCGCCACCGCGAGCCCTGCGTCAACAGCCATTCTGGCAGGGGCATACGGCATGCCTAGAAAGAACGAAGCGCCGGGTAGCATCGTCGGAATAGTCTCAGACTTCCGGAGAGCCTCTATTTCCTCGGCGCCCATGCGTTCGAGGTGGTCTACCGACACCGCATTACGGCTCACGCCGGCCTGCACGCCCCCCGAGCAGTCGAGCTCGTTGGCATGGATTTTTGGCTTCATGCCATATCGTGCGGCTGCATCGAGTATGCGCAGCGTCTCGTCCACGGTAAAGAAACCGCGGTCGCAGAACACATCTACATAGTCTGCCAGCCCCTCGGCTGCAACCGCCGGTAGCATGTCGGCAATAAGCATGTCTACATACTCGCTTTGGCGACCCGTGTACGCCCTCCCGACGGCATGTGCGCCCAGGAAAGTAATTTTCACACGGGCATCAAGAGCCTCGCGCATACGCGCCGCCACACGCAGCATCTTCAGTTCCGATGCCGTGTCCAGCCCGTATCCGCTCTTGATTTCCATTGCGCCCGTACCCTTGGCCTGCATCTGTAGCGCGCGGCTCATGGCGCTTTCGAAAAGCTCGTCCTCGCTCGCGCGGCCGACGCGGTCGGCCGAATTGAGAATACCGCCTCCGCGTCGGGCTATTTCCTCATAGCTCAGGCCGCGTATCTTGTCGAGAAACTCGCCTTCTCGGCTTCCTGCATAGATGATATGGGTGTGCGAGTCGCAGAACGCAGGCAGCAAGAGGCCTCCTCGCGCATCGACGGTGTCTTGCCCGGCAAGCATATCGCCTGTCAGCTCCGACATGCTGCCGAAGGAGTGGATTTTGCCGTCCTCGACGCGTAGCCACGCATTTTCAAGACTGCTTTGGGCCTCTTCCATGTCGTGTCCGCAGAGGCGCGTCGCCTCCTGCGGCACAATCATGTGGATACGGCCTATATTTATAACGTACATTTCTCAACGAATTTTACCGAACGTTCAATCAGTGGCGACATCACCGTGTCTACATCGATAAACGGCACTTCGGCGCGATAAGCCTCGTAAAGAGCCTCCACCTTGGCGCTCGATTTGAGCGGACGGCGGAACTCCAGCGCCTGCGCCGCTGCCATAAGTTCTATGCCAAGCACGCGGGTGGTGTTGTCGGCTACACGTATCAGCTTCGTTGCTGCGTTAGCGCCCATCGACACATGGTCTTCCTGGCCCTGCGACGACGGTATGCTGTCGCAGCTCGTAGGCCAGCACAGACCCTTGCTCTGGTTCACAATCGAGGCCGCGGCATACTGCGTAATCATGAAGCCGCTGTTCAGGCCCGGCTTCGCAACAAGGAAGGAGGGCAGTCCGCGGGTGCCGCCGATGAGTTTGTAGATACGGCGCTCTGAAATATTGGAAAGTTCCGTCAAGGCAAGCGCAAGATAGTCCATCGGCATGGCTATCGGCTCGCCGTGGAAGTTGCCCGCCGATACAATAAGGTCATCTTCAGGGAAAATGGTCGGGTTGTCTGTCGGACTGTTGATTTCGTTGGTAAGTTTCTGTGCAACAAAACTTATCGCATCGGCCACAGCGCCATGCACCTGCGGTATGCAGCGGAAAGAGTAGGGGTCCTGCACATGTTCCTTATGGCGCGCGGTCAGATCGCTCCCCGCGAGCAGCGCACGCATGTCTTCGGCAACTTTTATCTGTCCGTCCTGATGACGCACCTCGTTGACGAGCTTGCCGAAAGGCTCTATGCGGCCGTCGAATGCATCGAGCGACATCGCCGCGATGGCATTGGCAGCATTGAGCAGACGCATGGCCTTTTCAACTGCAATCACACCGTGAGCCGACATGAACTGGGTGCCGTTGAGCAGCGCAAGGCCTTCTTTCGACATCAGTTTGATAGGACTCCAGCCCATTTCAGCAAGAACATCGGCCGCGGGGCGCACGACTCCGTTCACTTCCACCTCGCCTTCGCCAATGAGCGGCAGACACATGTTGGCAAGCGGAGCAAGGTCGCCCGAGGCCCCGAGCGAGCCCTGGCTGTAGACCACCGGCACGATTCTGGCATTGAACATATCGACAAGGCGCTCAACCGTCGCAAGCTGCACGCCCGAGTTACCGTAGCTCAGCGATATGATTTTTAGCAACATCATCATGCGCACCGTCTTCTTCGGCACGCGCTCGCCCACGCCGCAGGCATGCGACTTCACAAGATTCTCCTGAAGGCGCTGCAGGTCGTCGGGATTGATTGAGATATTGCAGAGCGAGCCAAAGCCTGTGGTGATGCCGTAGAGCGGCTCGCGACACGATGCTATTTTGGCGTCGAGATATTCGCGGCAGCGCGTAATGAGCGTTTTAGACTCCTCGCTGAGCGCTATCTTAGTGCCGTTTTCAACTATGGCGCATACTTCGGGTATGCTTATATGGGCCGGTGATATATGGTGGGTTTTCATTTGAGTGCGTTTTCTATGGTTTCGTCAGATGCAAAATTAGGTAAGGTTACAGTCAGGCCGGGTGTGCGTTCCATTTCGCGGCGTATGGCGTCGTAGGCACCCTTGTTGCGGGCCCAGCTGCGTCGTGCAATGCCGTTGTTCACATCCCAGAGCAGCATGCGGCTTATGCGGGTGTCGGCCTCTTCGCTGCCGTCTATCACCATGCCGAAGCCGCCGTTCATCACTTCGCCCCAGCCTACGCCGCCGCCGTTGTGCAGCGATACCCAGGTAGCGCCCCGGAACGAGTCGCCGATTACGTTGTGCACGGCCATATCGGCGGTAAAGCGCGAGCCGTCGTAGATGTTCGAGGTCTCGCGGTAGGGCGAATCGGTGCCCGACACGTCGTGATGGTCGCGGCCGAGAACAACCGGCGCCGAAATCTCGCCCCGGCGGATAGCCTTGTTGAATGCCAGGGCTATTTTTGTGCGGCCCTCCGAGTCGGCATACAGGATTCGGGCCTGCGAGCCTACCACAAGGTGGTTTGCGCCGGCTTCCCTAATCCAGTGTATATTGTCGTCGAGCTGGCCCTTGATGTCATCTGGAGCCTCGTTGCGTATCTCTTCGAGCACGCGGGCAGCTATGCGGTCTGTCGCTTCGAGGTCTTCCGCCTTGCCCGATGTGCACACCCAGCGGAAGGGCCCGAAGCCATAGTCGAAGAAGAGCGGCCCCATGATGTCCTGCACATACGACGGATAGCGGAAGTGGCCGTCGGCGGTAGTCACATCGGCGCCCGCGCGCGACGATTCGAGCAAGAAGGCATTGCCGTAGTCGAAGAAATACATGCCGCGGTCGGCCAGACGGTTGATTGCCGCCACCTGACGGCGGAGCGAATCCTGCACACGCTTTTTGAACTCCTCGGGATTCTCGGCCATCATGGCCTTCGATTCCTCGAAACTGAGCCCTGCAGGGTAGTAGCCGCCGGCCCAGGGATTGTGCAGCGAAGTCTGGTCAGAACCCAGCTCAACGTCTATACCTTCGTCGGCAAGACGCTCCCAGAGGTCAACCACATTGCCAAGATAGGCAAGCGAAAGAGGCTTGCGCTCGGCGCGGGCCTGCTGTGCGCGTGCAATCAGCTCGTCGAGCGAGTCGTATACTTCGTCTACCCAGCCCTGTTTGTGGCGTGTCTCCACGGCCTTCTGGTTGATTTCGGCCACAATGCTCACCACACCGGCTATGTTGCCGGCCTTGGGCTGAGCACCCGACATGCCGCCGAGGCCGGCACTCACAAAGAGCATGCCGCCGAGGTCGGTTCGGCCGGGGGCGAGGCGGCGGCGTCCGGCGTTGAGCACAGTTATGGTAGTACCGTGCACAATGCCCTGCGGGCCGATGTACATATACGAGCCTGCGGTCATCTGGCCGTACTGGCTCACGCCGAGAGCGTTGAAGCGTTCCCAGTCGTCGGGTTTCGAGTAGTTGGGAATCACCATACCATTAGTCACAACCACGCGGGGAGCCTCCTTGTGCGAAGGGAAGAGGCCGAGCGGGTGACCCGAATACATCACCAGAGTCTGCTCGTCGGTCATTTCGCTAAGATAGCGCATTGTCAGAAGATACTGCGCCCAGTTCTGGAACACGGCGCCGTTGCCGCCGTAGGTTATCAGTTCGTGGGGGTGCTGGGCCACAGCCGGGTCGAGGTTATTCTGTATCATCATCATGATGGCCGCAGCCTGGCGCGAGCGGGCCGGGTATTCGTCTATCGGGCGCGCATACATCGCGTAGTCCGGGCGATAGCGGTACATATAGATTCGGCCGTAAGTGCGGAGTTCTTCGGCAAATTCGGGCGCCAGCTCGGCATGCTGCTCGGCGGGGAAGTAGCGCAGGGCGTTTTTCAGCGCGAGGCGCTCTTCTTCGGGCGTGAGAATTTTCTTGCGGCGCGGCGCATGGTTCACCTCTGTGTCGTAGGGTTTCGGAGTCGGAGGTGTGGCTGGAATGCCGGCTTTAATGGCGTTTTTGAATTCTATATCGGTCATCATTTAGAGATTATATTTTCAACAATTGCAAGTACTTCAGCCTCGGCTTCGGCTGCCGCCGCGGCTGTGGCTTCGCCTCGAGTCACCAGTTCGGCAGCTTTTTCGCGGTCCTGGAGTTGCGCGGCGTTGATTTTCACATTGAGCAGGGCGCCGCGCACTGCCGCACGGGCTGCGAGCGCTCCTACACCGGCATCGCTCGCAGAGGCCGGGTTGCCTTCGCTTGCCATAGCTTTCAGGAGCGGAAAAACTTCGTAGGCCGTCTCAAGAGTACGCAGAGGCACTTCGGTGGCATAAAGCGTGGCCGCCTCCAAAGCCTTGACTCTTTCTGCTTTTTCGGCATCTGTGCCCTTGGGCATGCCGAAAACGGCCATGATGCGGTTGAACGCCTCTGTGTCTTCGTCTACAAGATGCAGCAGACGTTCCATCAGCGCGTTGCCCTCTTCCGCATAGTTCGAGAACTCTTCCCAGCGCTCATCCCAGCCGGCCTTGTGGGCCGAGAGATTGGCAACCATTGTGCCCAGGGCAGCAGCAAGCGAGCCCATATATGCCGAGATAGAGCCGCCGCCGGGTGCGGGCGATTCCGAGGCCGTCTCTTCGGCAAAGCGGCGGCAGGTCATGCCGACGAGCTTCTCGCGCGACTCCTCGCCAGCCTCAAGCATGTATTCCACCACCTTTTCGGCGGGGTCGAATGGTTTCAGCTCGTCGAGCCCCATGCTCTTCACTGCTATGCGCACAATTTCGCGCTCGGGTATGCCGAGCGAACGCTGCTGGCGCCGCAGGAAGTACTTTCCTGCTTCCACGAGAGCCTTCTTCGGCACGAGGCCTACGATTTCTGTGCCCGTGACGCGTATGCCGCGCTCGCGGGCCGCACGGCTCACTTCCTCGAAGGCCACGTGCAGCGGCGTCGCCGATGTATCGGTGATGTTCATCGACACCTGCGCAATGCCATATTCGTCGATATACCAGCCGATGGCCTTCGTGCCTTTGAGAGTGCCCGGTATCATCACCGGTTTGCCGTTCTCGTCTTTCAGCGGCTTGCCGGTGAGCTTACCGCCTTCGCGTGCCGGACGACCTTTCTCGCGTACATCGAAGGCGATGGCATTGGCACGGCGGGTCGATGTCGTGTTTAGGTTGAAATTTACTGCAATAAGGAAGTCGCGGGCGCCAACAGCAGTGGCGCCGGTACGTGCGGCAGCCTCGTCAAACGGACGGTCTCCGAAATCGGGAGCCTTACCCGCCTTATTCATTTTTTCGGGAAGAGCCTCATACTCACCGGCGCGGCATACGGCAAGATTCTTGCGCTCAGGCGTAAATGCCGCTGCTTCATAGCAATATGTCGGCACTCCCAGTTCGTCCGATATGCGCTTGGCAAGACCGCGCGCCATTTCGGCACACTCCTCGAGCGTGACGCCCGATACAGGTATCAGCGGCAGTACATCGGTTGCGCCCATGCGCGGGTGGGCACCATGATGATGACGCATATCTATCAGTTCGGCGGCGCGTTTCACGCCGGCGAAAGCAGCCTCAAGCACGGCCTCAGGCTCGCCTACGAATGTAACAACAGTGCGGTTGGTGGCGGCGCCCGGATCGACATCGAGCAGTTTTACGCCTTCGATGCTTTCGATGGCATCGGTTATATTTTTAATTACTTCAAGATTGCGGCCTTCGCTGAAATTAGGCACACATTCAATGATTTTCTTATCCATGAAATTCTGATAAAAGGTTAACACCACAAAGTTACTATTTTTTTCGACTAATCGATAGTCCAAAATGTTTCAATCTGTCATTTAACAATCGTTTGCATGCAATATTATTAAACGTAACTATTCAGCGGACACGCTACGGCGATAATGTTGAATAGATGTTATACCGATAGGGGCGTTTAATCTGTTGATTTTATAGAAATTAGATGCGGATTTATTTGCTTATGTCAGATGAAAATGCTATCTTTGTGTCTGTGAAACAGCCGGTTAATGATATAACAGACGTGCTGCGCGGATTATCCGCCCAGAGAAAGAGCAGCTCGGCGCAGAAGCCCAATCTTTGGAGAAACGAAAGACCGAGCTTGAACGCGGTAACCGCTGGATTGAAAAGACAATCATCGAATCCAAGGCTGCAAACAAGCAGCAGACCGAATAGAACGCTCAACTTGCCAAGGATAAAAAATTCTTGTTGAGTATAATTCGACACTGAAATAGACTGTCGTTGGCATGATTGAAGAATACAAAGGTCTTGAAACATCGAAAGAAAAGCTCTCAAAGGAAGTATCGGCTCTTGAAGCGTCCAAAATGTCAGTCGCTTATGATTCCGACTATGCTGAATATAAGGCCGACATTGAGAAATATTTTCCGGATGTACCTGACCTTCTTATCTGGGCGAGATACTGCAAGCATATCGGTTTCCCTGACAGTTTTACGCAAAGAATAATCGCTCTACAACCTGTTCCTTTCAAAGGCGTGTTATATTCACCGGAACATAGTCAGAAATTCTCGACCGAGCATTCCGAGGCAAAACTCGAACGAGACCCGAAAGAGAAACATCGCTTTATTCTGACGATAGACGGCGTAAGCGTGTTTCAATGGTTCCGCAACAAGGCAAAAGAATTACTTGCCAAACTTGGCATCAAACCAAAAGAAGCAACCAAAGGTGTCTCACGTGGCATTTAATCAACAATAGGCAGTGTCGCAATTCTTGGTTGTTACAGCGCAGCCTTAATTAAAAAACAAATCAAAAATTCCATACAGGATAGCTGAAGACTCTGGTTTCGTTCTTTCTCTTATACCACACCGTTAGTCCTATTGCCAAAAGCATACTAATGACACGAGCAATATTGGATATCAGACCTCTGGCAGCTACTTCGGTACCCCCCATGGAAAATATGACCCATGCACCATTCATTAGCATGTGTAGTCCTATGGGAACCCATAAATTAAAATTCCATTCTACATACATCCAACTGAAATATAAAGCACCAATGAATGTAACACCAAAAGCCGCTAAAATCGAAAGAGCATCATGTCCTTGATAGAGATGTACTGAGCCGAAGTATAGAGCCGGTAGGATTACAGCCCAACTGAATCCAGTCTTTGAATATCGGAAAAGCAATCCAAACATAAATGCACGGCATATAAATTCTTCTTTAAAACCGGGCAAAATACTTTTTTGCAAAAGTAAAGGAATAGTTAAATCAGAATTTATTCCGCCGAAAAGCGGGAAGATTATATATAGTGGAGCTACACATAAAAGTGCTATCCCGAATCCTTTAATTATATTCCTATTAAGTCCAAGAAAAGAAAATATATCTTTTGGCTTTATGACAATGGCAGTTAATAAAAGAACTGGTATTATAACAATTAAATCCCTGACAACCTTGTTCAACATGCTGCCTGAGGTTATTTCTAACATGAATGTTATCTTCCAAGCATTATTCCATAATAGTGCGATAATAACACTTGCCACTATGGAATAAAGTATCTTTGCATACTTTGTCGAGAGGTTAAACATAAGACTATGATTTGGTTTGATACTGCAAAATTACTCAATATTGATGAAGCACACAAGCGAAATCCCTTGTTATAGATTTGTGTAGCCTATAAATTTAATTCATAGCATATTATGAATTATTCCTTATCGACGAACTAAAATTCCTTCATTACTTTATCTATTATCGACCTCAAAATATATGACATCTTCAAAAAAAAGAATCGAATTAAATATAACTAATACACCTTAAAAATCCGAAAATCGAGGATTCCATTTTCGATTTATCCAACTAATTAGTACACCATCAGTACACTGCTAAGTCTATAAATACCTGATATTCAGCATGGTAACTCACATAGCGCAAGATGACGGCTTGCTGAAATGCCGTGACTACATCTTCAACTTTCTACGAGACCCGGCAATACCGCCGGACAACAACGCCTCAGAACGTGGAATAAGAAAGTTGAAAATTAAACTCAAAAACTCCGAATGCTTCCGTTCAGACCTCGGTGCCGATGCCTTCATGAATCTGCACTGAATCGTCGAGACAACCAAGAAGCACAGCAACTCGCCCTACAACGCAATCCTCGCCTTTTTCTAAACGGTGACTACATCGGCGCGTCCGCTGAATAGTTACTATTAAACAAATGCTTATTTTGCAGCCTCGTTTTTTTTGCGTATTTTTGGACAAACCAAAAATTACCCCTCTATGATGTGTCGTATATTTCTGTTGTTTATTGGTATTGGAGTCTTTTATGCATCTGCGGCCGGGGCTGAGACGCTTGAAAGCCGGATTGCCGCTATAGTCGGCGACAGCGACATGGGCGTTGCCGTAATCAGTTCTATGGGCGACACAGTGAGCATAAATGGCGACAAACCTTTCGAGATGCAGAGCGTGATGAAGTTTCATCAGGCGCTGGCTATGGCCAAGACAATGTCGGCAAAGGAATTTCTCGATACGAAGGTGACATACGGCTCCGACGACCTGAAGCCGGACACATGGAGCCCGCTCCGGGCCGTGAACAGCCAGGGGGGAACGGTGGAATTATCGACTCTCCTTTATTACTCTTTGAGAATGAGCGATAACAACGCTGCCGACATTCTCTTCGACCGTTTTCTTTCGCCGGCGATGGTAGATAGTGTGCTCAAGGCCGACATGCCAGCTAAAAACTTCGCGATAGCCTATACTGAAGATGATATGCACCGCAATCCTTCGCTCGCCGGAGGAAACTGGAGCACGCCCCTCGATTGCGCAGGTCTGTTCGACTATGCCTTCGCTTGCGACAGTTCGCAGTCTGTGGTGGCCTTGCAAGCGGTCATGGCCTCGAAATCGGCATTCGGTAATTCGCGCATAGTAAAAGGTGTCGGCAACGGCACTGTTTACAACAAGACCGGAACCGGGTTCGAAAAAGCCGGCCGAACAACGGCCGTAAATGACGCTGCATTCGTATATTTCCCCTATGCCTGGGGCGGTTTCGGGTATTACAGCATAGCTGTATTCGCCTCCGACTGCGTCGCTTCAGAGGCAGAAGCCAAAATAGCCGAGATTTCCGATCTTGTATGGTCATACCATATCACCCGAGCCAACGACCTGGCTGCAAATATGATAAATGTGGCAGGAGCCTCGCGTCCGGGAACAAGAGTAAAAGAAACCGAAGGGGATGGTCTTGGCCGGATTTTGGGCGCTGCGGCATTGACAGCTATAATAGTTGATGAAATTGTGAACAGAGTATTTGATTATAGCGGCGGCGATTACTATGAAAGCGACAATAGTTCGAAAAGCTCGGGGAGCAGTTCGAACTATAGCGGAGGACGTAGTTCTAAAAAAACAGGTTCAGGAAGCAGCAGCACCTCTCAGCGGCGGCGTCCGCGATAAATGTCGTGGCCGTCGGCCACCACAAAATGGACAGGAATGTCGTGCTCTTCTGCCTCGATTTCATCGAATAGCTGGAAGTCATAGCACACGCCTATCGTAACGGCTTTCGAGCGCGAAAGGAGCCGGTCGTAGTAGCCCTTGCCGCGGCCTACACGGTTTCCGCGCCGGTCGTATGCCACGGCCGGAACAATCACAAGGTCAATATCCGAAATATCGACGGTTTCATCGCCGTCGGGCTCCTCAATGCGGAATGCTCCCAGATGCATGCGCGAGCGCTCGTAGGGGAGTATCTCGAGGTCGAGACCATTAACGCGGGGAAGGAAAAACTGCTTGTCGGGGTCATCGGCAAAGGAATCGATAAACTCGCGCGTAGACAGTTCGTCGGGCAGGGAATGATATAGCAATACACGGTGAGCCATCATGAAGGCGGCCATGGAGCGCACTCTGTCGAATACTCGTGAGGCGGCGGCTATACGCTCGGCCTCGCCCAGCATGCTCTTGCATGCCCGCACGCGGCTACGGATATCTTCTTTACTTTGTGTCATTTTCGGCGGTTTTATGGTCGCTGAGAGGGAAGTCGGCGCCGCCCGATGAGAGCTGGCGCAAGGCTTCCTGCACTACGGGGTCGGTCTCGTTGACAACTTCGAAATAGCCATCGAGCCCGAGAATGTCGCGTGCTATCAGCGCTTTGATTTGATTAACAATCAAAGGGGCCGAAATGTTGATATAGTACCAGCGAGGAGCGATTCCGCCCTTGGTGTTGGCATAGTTTACAAACGACTGGAGCAGAACGTAGTCGGCAGGCAGGCGCGAAAGCATGTCGGCCGTATTCTCGCTTTCGTTGAGGCGCTCGCGGTTGAGGTCGGCATATTCATAGGCGAATTTTCGAAGCAGACCAGCGTTTGCCACTTTTATATAGTAGTTTGTTACGCCCGACGTGTCGGAAGGCACAAATATGTCGGGGATAATGCCGCCGCTACCGTAGACCATGCGTCCTGTGGTTGTATGGAATATCTGGGTGGAGTCAACCTTGATGCTGTCGGCCGAGAATATTTCTCCACGGTTGTAGCGGTCGTAGACCTCGACTTCATAGTCCATGCTGTGTCCGGGCGTGTACTGTTTCTGAATGCAACGCCCCGACGGTGTGTAGTAACGCTGCACGGTAAGGCGGAATTCGCTCGAATCGGGTAGCTCGAAAGGCTGCTGCACAAGGCCTTTGCCGAATGTGCGGCGACCGATGATGAGGCCGCGGTCGTTATCCTGTATTGAGCCCGAAAGGATTTCGCTTGAACTTGCCGAGAATTCGTCGACGAGCACTACAAGTTTTTCGTTGCGGAAGTCTCCGCTGCCGTCGGCGTAGATGGTGCGGTTGTCGACCATGGAGCGTCCTTTTGTGGAAACGATTATGCGTTCGGGGTCAAGGAATTCGTTGGCGACGCGCACCGCAGGGAGCATATAGCCGCCGCCGTTGCCGCGCAGGTCGAGAATAAACGATTTCGCACCCAGGAAGCGCAGCTGCATCAGCGTGGTGAGGGCTTCGGCGTAGGTGTTGTCAGAGAATTTGCCAAGACGCAGATAGCCAGTACTGTCGTTAATCATGTATGAAGCGTCGATAGGCGATACCGGCACTTCGCCGCGGGTAAGATTATACTTTATTGGGGCATTGGCGTTGTGGCGCTTCACAGTCACTTCCACGGGAGTGCCTTCGGGGCCGCGCAGACGGGTGAAGACATCGTTTTCGGTCACTCCTGTGCCGGCTATATTTTCGCCGTCGACCTCGATTATGCGGTCGCCGGCAAGCAGGCCGGCTTCCTCGGCGGCACCTCCGCTGATTACCTCGAGCACATAAATGGTGTCATTGATTATCTGGAATGACACGCCGATACCGTAGAACGAGCCTTCGAGGTCGCGGTTGGCTGCAAGGCGGTCTTCGCGGGGTATGTATGCCGAGTGAGGGTCGAGATTATGCAACAGTTCGGGCAAAGTAAGCTCGATTAGACTGTCGGCCGACACTTCGTCGACGTAATATTGGTCTATTATGTCGAAAACCCGGTCGAGTTTCTGCCGTCCGGCGCGAGTATTGTCGTGGTTCGAAAGATATGTTCCGGTCCAGATTCCGGCTATCAGGAAAAGGGCTGCCGTCACGGGCAGCCACAACATGTATTTACGATTGTCGTTCATTGCAGTTCGGAAATATGGACGCACTCGATTCCGGCGCGCCTCAAAAGGTCGATTCCGTCGCACAGACGGTAGAGGTCATTGAAAACAACCCGGCGTATGCCGGCCTGGATTATAAGTTTGGCGCATTCCACACAAGGCGAGGCTGTGACATAGAGCGTCGAGCCGTCGCTCGAGTTGTTGCTGCGTGCGACTTTGGTTATGGCATTGGCTTCGGCGTGGAGCACATAGGGTTTGGTGGAGCCGTCGGTGTCTTCACACACGTTTTCGAATCCGGCGGGAGTGCCGTTGTAGCCGTCGGATATTATCATCTGGTCTTTCACCAGTATGGCGCCCACCTTGCGGCGCTGGCAATATGAGTTTTCAGCCCATATCTGAGCCATGCGGAGGTAGCGCTTGTCGAGAACTTCCTGTTTTTCGCTGTTGGCATTCATATTGCGGCAAATTTAGCAAAAAAATATGACTTATCGGCGTTTGGAGTTCGCTTTTGCATAGTTGGCAAGCGATATGCCGTATTCGGCTTCGATTATAGGCCTCAGAGCATCGAGATTGATGTATTTTTGGCCGTTGCCCCGCTGCACCGGAAACACCGATTTCATGCGCTCGCCGGCTTCGATTCCGGCAGGAGAATAGGCGCCCTTTTCCGAGTTCGGTCCGACTTCAAACGGTATTTCTGTCAGTGTTACAGCTACGGTATGTGAGCACGGCGGATAGGCCACATTGGCCCACATCATGGTCCGGTCGGGAGTCTCGCCAGGCAATATTCCCTCGATGGCTATGGAGGCGGTAGAGGAGTGGCGGGGCACGAAATCCTGGTCGACGGTCCATGAGTCGCCTATCTCGAGTGCGTTGTAGCCCATCAGCGAATTGTAGAACGAGCGGCTCACGCCGTCTGTGAGCGAGGCCGGTGTAATGCTGCCTGTAGCGATTTCGGCCGCAAGAATGGCTTCTACGTTGCCGTGGCGGATATATCCGAGGCCTTTGTCGGGTTCGCCGCTGTAGGCGTAGTTGGTGCGTATCATCACTCCGTCGGTCGCATCGGCAAGATTGAAGCGGGTATAGCCCATGTCGTCGGTTTCGAAATAGGCACCGTTGCCTGCGGCATCGATTACTCCGAAATCAGTACGCACGCCCATCGGTCGGGGCAGATTGTCGAGTAAGGCCGCGAAATCATCGACACTGGCGCATGTTCCTAGGGCGAGAGCCATCACATATCCTTCGCGGTCAATCCATTCGGGGGAATTTTCAGGCAGATTGTAGGCTACGGTGTTCATTATGGCAAAGCCGGCGTCGTTCATACCCATCCAGGCCTCGTCGAGCATAAGGCTGTCGGCGCCGTTGAAGAGACCTACAAAGCCGTATTTTCGACCGGCAAGCGAATCGGCCTCAACGCGGTAGAGATAATTGTTTTTGGCAGAAGTGTCGCGGTGCTTCCACAGGATAGGACGCCCCGAGACGGTCGCTTTGCCCGATGCAATAAGCGAGGTGCATGCAATAGCCGAAGCCACGCCGCACAAAACTGCGAAGAAGAGAACTGCAATCTTGTTTTTCATAATACTTCAAGTGTACAGAAACAAAGTTACATTATTTCCACCACTACTCCAAATTTAGAGGTTGTTTAATTATGTATGGGCCTTCGATTCTGAGGCGGCCTCGGGCGGCGAGAAGGCGTATGCGGGCGGCTACTTCGGCGGTATGGCGAGGGTAGTAGGGAGTTATTGAGCGTAGGTCGAGCCGTGTTTCAGGCGCTATCATGGCGAAAAATTCGTCGAGTTTGCGGTCGAATGCCTCAGGGTCGAAAGGTGCGACAGGGGCTGAAGAACGGCATACGTCGCATTTGCCGCATGGCTGTGCGGCGGTCTCTCCGAAGTAGCGCAGCATGCGTTCAACCCTGCATGAACCGCTTTCGAAAACGAAATCTTTCATGGCTTCGAGGCGCCGGGCCATGGCTTCGCGGCGGTAGGCATAGACCTCGCGCGGCAGTGTTATCTCGCTCGATTTGCGCCGGTTCATACTCATATAGAGATATGGTGTGCGCTTTTTGGGGATGAAATTGACTACATGTCGGCGTCTGAGCTGTATAAGGGCCTGATAGACGTCGTCGGGCCGGACAGAGCATTTGCGGGCTATGCTTACTTCGTCGATGAATACGAAATCGGCGAAAAGTCCGGGATATGTGCGCATTATGGTCTGCAATATCTCTTCGGTACGAGCGTCGGTTTCGAGGTCGTAGAGTTCATGACGGGTGCATGTGAACATAAGGCGGCTTGCGGTGTCGGTCTCCTCGATATATTCGAAGTATCCGGCGCGACTGAGAATTGACAGTGCCCCCATAGTGTGTCGCAGGGGGAGTTTGTAGCGCTCGCACATCACTTCGGGGTTGAAATCGAACATCAGTCCGAAGCCTTCGCCCATGGTAATGTCGAGGAAGCGGCATGTTTCGTCGTAGACACGGTTGATGAACTCGCGTTCGGGGAATGCCTCGTTCAGACGCTTGGCAAATAGCCCTTTGTCGCGTGGAGAAGCGAGGATGACGGCTATGGAGTGCTCGCCGTCGCGGCCGGCTCGTCCGGCTTCCTGATAGTATTCTTCGAGAGTGGACGGTATGTCGATATGCACCACAAGACGGACGTCGGGCTTGTCAATGCCCATGCCGAAGGCAGTGGTGGCGACAATGACGCGGGTCTCGCCGCGCTGCCAGGATTCCTGTCGCTCGTTTTTCTCGTGCATTTCAAGCCCGGCATGGTAGAAAGAGGCTTTTATGCCGGCATTGGCGAGTGTTTCGGCAGTTTCACGGGCGCGTTTGCGAGAGCGGACGTAGACTATGGCCGAGCCTTGTGTGCTGTTGAGTATGGTGATGAGTTTTGAGTTTTTTTCCTCGGTCATGCGCACTATAAATGATATGTTAGGGCGCGAGAAACTCTTTGAGAAAATGGCCGGAGAGCGCATGGCGAGCTTGTCGGCAATATCTTTCACCACATCGGGGGTGGCCGAGGCTGTCAGGGCGAGCACTGGCACGGCCGGGAATGCTTCGCGAAGATTGCTGAGATTCAGATATGACGGACGGAAGTCATAGCCCCACTGAGATATACAGTGTGCTTCGTCTACTACAAGCAGGCGCACATCCCAGCCTCGCATGCGCGATACGAAACTTTCGCGCGCAAGGCGCTCGGGAGCGAGGTAGAGCAGTTTGAGTTTTCCCTGACGCAGGCGTTCGTAGGTGTAGTCTGCTTCGGAGCGCGACATTCCTGCGCCGAGATATGCGGCCGGTATGCGGCGTTTGCGCAGATTGTCGACCTGGTCTTTCATCAGAGAAATCAGAGGCGATACGACCACGGTAAGGCCGTCGAGCGCCATGGCCGGCACCTGGAATGTGAGCGATTTGCCGCCGCCGGTCGGCAGCAGGCCTATTGTGTCTTTGCCGTCGAGCACACTCTGCGATATTTCGAGCTGGAGTGGGCGGAAATCATCATAGCCCCAGTAGCGGCGCAGAATGTCGTGAAGGTCCGGCTCGCCATAGCCGTCGTCGGGCTCAAAGGCGGCAAGGGCTTCGTCGAAGTAGTCTTCGTCGGAAAAATCGTAATAGCCGTAAGGTTCCATGATGGCCTATTCGAGGTCGGCGCGTATTTGTTTTACAAGCAACTGGACGCCGGAAGTGGCGTTCTGGTGCTGGTTCTCCTCAATTGTATAGCAGATGTTAAACGGCTTGCCTGAGTGGATATGGTCGAAGTATGAAGCCATATTGAAAGCTATGCCGTTTACGACACGCCCCGATGTGTCGTCGACAAGTTCGAGCTTTATGTGCTCGAGGTTGCGTCCGACAAGTTTGCTGGTGCCGAAGTCTTTGACACGGCGGGTGCAGAATGTGGGCTTGCGGTTGCCGGGGCCGTAGGGGTTGAATAGCCGGAGTGTAGAGACGAGTTCGGGCGTTATGTCAGAGAATGTGAGGAATGCGTCGATGTCTATCTGTGGCATCAGCTGCTCAGGCAGTATGTTTGCGGCCACGTATTCCTCGAAGCGTCGGGTAAATTCGGGTATGTTTTCCTCTTTCATAGACAGGCCGACAGCATAGGCGTGGCCTCCGAAGTTTTCGAGGAGGTCGCGGGTGGATTCTACGGCCTTGTATATGTCGAAGCCCTGCACCGAGCGCGACGAGCCAGTTGCAAGCCCGTTAGAGAAAGTGAGCACGACCGAAGGCTTATAGTAGAGCTCGGTCAGTCGTGATGCGACGATGCCTATGATACCCTTGTGCCAGTCTTTGTTGTATATTACAATGGATTTTTTTGGCGAGTGTGTCTCTCCGCGGGAATCGAGAATAGTATTGGCTTCTTCGGTGATGCGTTTGTCGAGCTCCTTGCGGTCTTTGTTGTACTGGTCTATCTCGAGGCTTTTGCGGGCGGCCTCCTTTGTGTCGCGGGCAACGAGCAGTTCGACGGCCTCGCTGCCGCTCTGCATGCGCCCCGAGGCGTTTATGCGCGGGCCTATTTTGAACACCACATCGCTTATGCTTATTTCCTTGCCGCCAAGGCCGCATGTGCGGATAATGGCGCGCAGGCCGAGGTTGGGGTTGGTGTTCAGACGTTTCAGACCCATGTATGCCATGGTGCGGTTCTCGTCTATCATCGGCACGATGTCGGCGGCAATGCTCACGGCCACGAGGTCGAGCATGCTTTCGAGCTCGGCTGTAGGTATGCCGTTGCTTATCGAGAATGCCTGCATGAATTTATAGCCCACGCCGCAGCCCGACAGATGAGGGCAGGGGTAGGTTGAACTTTCGAGCTTGGGGTTGAGAATTGCCACTGCAGGCGGCAATTCGTCGTCGGGCACATGGTGGTCGCAGATGATGAAGTCGATGCCACGTTCGGCAGCATATTTGATTTCGTCGATGGCCTTGATGCCGCAGTCGAGTATTATGACGAGCGTCACGCCCTGTTCGGCTACATAGTCAATGCTTTTGCGTGATATGCCGTATCCTTCGTCGTAGCGCGTCGGGATATAATAGTCGAGCTCGGAGTAGAAATTCTGGAGATAGCGGTAGACAAGAGCGACGGCTGTTGTGCCGTCGACGTCGTAGTCGCCATAGACCATTATTTTTTCTTTGGAACCCATCGCGCGGTTGAGGCGTTCCACGGCTTTGTCCATATCCTGCATCAGGAAGGGGTCGTGAAGGTCGCGAAGCGAGGGGTGGAAGAACTGTTCGGCGGCAGCGATGGTCGTAATGCCACGTTGCACCAGAAGGTCGGCGATAGGCGCACAATTGGCAAAGCGCCGTGCAAGTTCGGCGCCGAGTCGCTGTTCTTCAGACGACATCGTGGGATAGTTCCATTTGCGTGTCATAATATGCGCATGTTTTGCGCAAAATTACGAAAAAAATGCCATACTTCCAATTTGCCGGAATGTCAAAAAACGTTATTCGACTTTTTAACATTCTCTTAATGCATTAACTTTGCCGCATGAAGGAGATTAAAAATTTTGCAGGATATATATTGGCGGCACTTCTTGTGCAGGCGCCTTCCGTGGCGTATGCGACCGATGCCGACAGTGTGTTTCAAAGAGATAGAGGTGTAGCCGATATTGTTGTATCGGCCGGTTCGTCGATGGCTGTCAATGCGCTTGTTACGGAGTTGCTAAAGGGTACGGTCCATGAAATGCGCCCCGACAGAAGCGGCAATAATTCCTTTCCGTCGCGTCATGCTTCATGGGCTTTCGCCGCCTCTTCGGTCATATCGCGAGAATTATATCACCGTTCTCCGTGGTGGAGTGTGGGCTCCCAGACACTTGCGTCGGCTGTCGGGCTGCAGCGCATAAGGTCGCGGCGTCATTATGGTTCTGATGTTGTGTGGGGTGCGGCTGTGGGCATAGTCTCGACAGAGATATGCTATTGGCTTACCGGCCGTATTTTTCGGAGGCATAGCCGTGTGGAGTCGTGTCACTACGATTTCAGACCGGCCTTTGCCGCGACAAGCGAAGCTGTGTACACTCTTGGCGAAGAGGTGCGCACCGGCTTCGGCATTGTTTTTCGCGGACAGCTGCCGCTTGCAGAGCATTGGGGCGCTGTGATGTCGCTTCGCACATCGTCGGCGCCGGTGAAACCAGACGGTGCTATGGCCGAACCATTCAATGTCTATGCAATCACAGCCGGAACGATGTGCCATTATGTGTTGCCGGCCGACTGTCTGGCTTTTGAGCCGTCGGTGCAGCTGGGCGTCTGCCGACTGCAGAGGACCGCAGGATACTGCGGTTCGGGCTTTGCAGCTGAGGCGGACTGTGATCTTGCCCTTAGTTGGCGCCTGACCAATCGATTTGCCGTGAGAGGCAGTGTGGGCTATCGGTTTATGAGCCAGCCGGAAAATGTGTCGGCATTTACGGTCGGCCTGAGCTCGGTTGCTCTTTTCTAACTGTTTTCACTAAATTTGCCATTTAAAAATCGATTCATTATCATGCTGCAAGAGAAAATATACAATCTGATTAACCGCGACAGGAAGGGTATGTGGGCGAGTCGCATCTATGACTGGTATATGCTCGTTATTATTATAGCAAGTATAGTTCCTTTGATGTTCATAGAGGATTATCCTATATTCAAACCGATTGAGATAGTAACAGTTATTGCTTTTATTATAGATTATATACTGCGCTGGACTACGTCTGAACTGCAACTGAACAGAGGTTGGCTGTCGTATATCATATATCCATTTACTCCAATGGCAATAATTGATTTGCTCTCGATTTTGCCGGGATTGAATCTTGTCAGTCCGTCGTTCAAACTATTGAGGCTTACACGATTGCTGAAGATTGTCCGGCTGCTTAAAGTGTTCAGATACTCAGATAAAATCATGATGTTTCTGAAAGTGCTTCAGAAAGAGCGCCAGGTTTTGCTTTCTGTTCTTATGTTGGCTCTCTTCTATATATTTATAACTGCGCTTGTAATGTTTAATGCAGAGCCTCATATCAATCCCGTGACAGGTGCTGAGACATTTCATTCATTTTTCGACGCCCTCTATTGGGCGACTGTGACTCTTACTACGGTAGGATATGGAGACCTGTGCCCAGTAACAGATATCGGCCGCGTGGTGTCAATGCTGTCCTCTCTTTTTGGAGTTGCAATCATTGCACTCCCATCAGGCGTTATTACAGCAAGTTACCTCGAAGAGCTCAGAGAATACCGCAAAAACAAGGAGACCGTCATTTGAAAATGACAAGAATATCATAGCGGTTGCTATATGCCTGGATTCGGATATCAGTTAAAATACCCTCTGATTGGGAACTGCTACGCAAATTGACGGTACAGCAAGACCAAAGTGACAGCTGAGGCAAGAATCAATGCATACAGTAGCCATTTTTCTTTTTTGGTAAAGAGGGGCTGCGACGGTTCGGCTATACTTTTGCGGGCTTTTATGTAGAATCCGATGCCGGTAAGATAGAACACCGAGGTCATGAACATGCCCAACAGGCCGCCTGCATAAGCCATCCACAGGCAAAAGGCAGTGGTTATGGCTGCAATTGTCTTAATCCGCAGATTGTCGGCTTTCTTGAGCAAAAAGAGACCCGTGAAAAGATAGCATGGAATTATCATGAGGCCGGTGATGTGGAGGGCTGCAAGGTACACATCGTCGGCCATTACTACCAATAGGAGGAATAATTCCATGACAATGCTCGATGCGACGAGGCCGAATGTCGGCATGCCTTTGTCGTTGGTCTTTTTGAATGACGGAGGCAGGATTCCGACCAAAGCCGCTTCATAGGGCACCTGAGCTACTACGAGTGTCCATGCCACCCAGCCGCCTATAAGGGAGACTATAACCGCGCCTATTACAAACCAGTAAGCCCATGCGCCGCAGGTCTCTTTTAGGATATATGCTATCGAGGGGTCGGGCAGTTGAGAAAGAGCGGCCTGGCTGAGCAGTCCATAGCACAACAGTGAAACGGCCATGTAAAGGACCAGAGAGATACCAAATCCGGCAATGCCGGCCTTCCCTACATCTGAAGCCTTTTTAGCTCTTGCCGACATCATTACAGCTCCTTCTACGCCAAAGAAACAGAACAATGTAACCATCATAGTCGATTTTATCTGTTCGCCTGTCGGTGATGATAGCCCGGAGGCGGCAGAGAGGTCGGAGCAGAAGGTGTCGATGTTGAACAAGAGGATAAAGGCAATGATTATGAATATGAGCATAACCACTTTTACTACAGCGAGAAGCGTGTTGATAATCTTCGCTGTTTTTATGCCTCGGGCAACAATAAAGTACATCAGCCATATCAGAACAGAGCCAAAGACAACTGTTTCCCACCCATGATTGAGCAGGGCGGGGAAAAATGCGCCGAATGAATCGTTGAGCATCACTCCGTAGGCTACATTTGAGAAAGCAGTGCATAGCCAGTAGCCCCATGCGATGTTGAATCCGACATAATTTCCAAATCCGGCCTGTGCATACTGGTATATTCCGGCATTATATTGCGGGTATTTGTCGCTGAGCCATTTGAAGGCCAGAACCAGCGGCAGTATGCCGGCGGCCGTGATTATCCATGCAAGGAATACTGATACAGGCGAGGCGGCAGCAGCCATATTCTGTGGCAGATTGTAGATTCCCACTCCGACCATAAGCCCGAAGACGAGTGCTGTAAGGCCCCAGAATCCAAGTTTTCCTGTTGTTAGCATAAGAGTTTTAAGAGGTTGTTTAATAACATATGTGAAAGCACAGGCCGAAAAGTACGAGATGGA
>CAJTOB010000050.1:21856-22117 GCA_910578035.1 uncultured Muribaculaceae bacterium | reverse complement strand
AGTGCGGTAACGTACCAGCCGAGCGATACTAATCACCCAAACCCTTTCCAGGGCGCAAGCCCGCCTCATCAGAGGCACGAGGAAGCGGCTCAGCCGGCCGACTTCCGCTGGAAGGACCGAAAAAGCTTGTTCGGACAGATTCATACAAAAGCGAGCGCCGAAGGCGACGCGAAGACAGCTTGTTTGAGAGTGTGACTCTCTGCTTCCAGCTCTTTTTTTACCTTATACAGCGACAAAGCTGCAACGACACTAAGGTGGCCA
>CAJTOB010000050.1:0-21825 GCA_910578035.1 uncultured Muribaculaceae bacterium | reverse complement strand
GCGGTTACCAACCTCGCCACGCCGATGATACTGCGAAAGTGGAAAAGTAGGTAACCGCCCCCTATCGAAGCCCGGAAGGCCCAACAGCCCTCCGGGCTTCTCTATTTATACACACCCGAGAATCGAAACAATCGCACAGCAGAGCGATTGACAGGACAAAGACAGGACAAAGAAAAAGCCCGACATGCGCCGGGCTTTTGAAGTTTTATGTGGTGTTGATTACATGTTCATGCCGCCATCGACCTGAATAACCTGGCCGGTGACATAGCTTGAGAGGTCTGAGGCGAGGAATGTAGCAACGTTGGCGATATCTTCAACCTGGCCGCCGCGACGGAGGGGAATTTTCTTTTTCCATTCTTCGCGGACTGCATCGGGAAGCTGTGCTGTCATTGCTGTCTCGATGAAGCCGGGGGCGATAGCGTTGGCGCGGATGCCGCGAGAACCTACTTCCTGAGCTATACTCTTAGCCAAAGCGATGAGGCCCGCCTTAGAGGCTGCGTAGTTAGACTGGCCGGCGTTGCCGTGTACGCCGACTACAGATGCCATATTGATGATTGAGCCGCTGCGCTGGCGCATCATGATAGGAAGAGTAGCATTGATGAAGTTGAATGCGCTCTTGAGGTTTACGTTGATAACGGCATCCCACTGAGCTTCGGTCATGCGCATCATGAGGCCGTCTTTGGTGATACCGGCGTTGTTCACGAGGATGTCGATAGTTCCGAAGTCTGCAAGAACCTGAGCTACGACTTCTTTTGTCTGTTCGAAGTCGGCTGCGTTCGAGGCATATGCTTTTGCTTTAACGCCGAGTGCTGCGATTTCGTCTTCTGTAGCTTTACCGTTTTCGTCGATTACGAGGTCTGTAAAAGCTATGTTGGCACCTTCCTGAGCGAAGCGCAGAGCGAGTGCTTTGCCGATTCCGCGGGCGGCACCGGTTATAAGGGCTGTTTTTCCTTCAAGTAGTTTCATGAGTTGAAAAATGTTTCTTATGTTCAGACGGCAAAATTAAGAAAAAATAGCTATTTTTGCAAAGAATAATACCAATAATCAGTATGTTAGTTCTTTATCGTATATATCAGATTTTTATAATGATACCCCTGCTGGCAGTTACTACAATTCTGGCGGCAACAATTACA
Source organism: uncultured Muribaculaceae bacterium (assembly GCA_910578035.1). Taxonomy (GTDB): domain Bacteria; phylum Bacteroidota; class Bacteroidia; order Bacteroidales; family Muribaculaceae; genus CAG-873. Next base: position 20,692 of record CAJTOB010000050.1, on the reverse strand, counting down.
ATCATTGGGAGTATGCTTGGCGCTCAGCGCTCTATGGGCTACTGGCCTGGTCATATATGGGCTCGCATTTTCTCAGTGCTGTCGCTTGTGAAAGTAAATGTGAGGGGGCGAGAGAATATAAATGCTGATACGAGCTATGTATTTGTGGCGAACCATCAGGGTGCTTATGACATTTTTGCGATATACGGCTATCTGGGTCATAATTTCAGATGGATGATGAAGAAAGGTCTCGAAAAGATACCTTTTGTAGGCTACAGCTGTCGTGTATCGGGCCATATATTTGTCGATAACTCCACACCCTCTGCTACAGCACACACGATGGCGGCCGCCGAGAAGCAGCTCTCGGGGGGCATGTCTGTTGTGGTCTTTCCGGAGGGCTCTCGCAGCCGCGACGGCAAGATGCATGCGTTCCGCCGCGGAGCATTCAAGCTTGCAACCGAGTTCGCGCTGCCTGTTGTGCCTATTACAATCGACGGGGCATACCGAGTAATGCGCAGGGGCGCAATATTGCCGCATTGGGGCACAATAAATCTTACGATACACAAACCTATAGAGGTGTCGGCAGAAACAGGCCGACATGAACTTGCTGAGGTGATGGAAAAATCTTCGGCAGCGATTGCATCAGCACTGCCTCTGTCGCAGCGGCCGGATAAATGAACCATATGGGCAGAATGAGTGTTAAATGGTTGTATTAGAATCAACACTTTCTCTTTTTGCCTCATGAAACTCTCTACAGCCTCTTTTTTCGGAGCTCTGGCTGTGCTCGGAGCCCTGATTTCCGTTTCGTCCTGTTCGCGGACAGACCATTTCGCCGGCGAATGGATCGGAACCCCTACGCGAATTATGGGAATACCCGGTGCTTCAGACGCGACATCAACCGTGAGCATTGATTTTGCTCCGACCTCAGATGTGCGTCATGGCGGCAATGTATTCTTGTCTGCAACCATAGATGTGAGTCAGGCCGTGACAGGAGCTGAATTCTCGCTTGATTCGCCCTATCAGGTCGATTTGGCTGCAACGGCTTCTATCCGCGGGCATTATGTTGCAGAAGATGGTGCCGATGACGACATTCTTCTCCATCTTGACCCTTCTACCATGCTGGTGAATATAGACCCGGCCGGTGTAACTTTCTCAGAGAATATCCTAACCGGCTTGCAGCGTCCGTCACTCGATTCGCTTACCAACCGTACGATAGACGCATGGCGAGTGCTTATCACGGCTGCTATCCGCGATGAATTCTACAAATATCAGAAGATTGAAGACATCAAGGTGCATCATTCCGACATGATGTCGTGTGAAGTCGGCGACCGCGACTGCACATTCCGCCGAGTCGCTCCGAATTGAAATGATACATCGCTCTATAGTTCACAAAAGGTCGGAACAATAGCCTCGCAAGTGCATTGTTCCGACCTTTTTCTATACAGGGTCTACATCGTAGTAGACGGTGAGACCTTTCATGAGGGGTGAGGACGACAATGCGATATACCGTTGCCGAAGAAGCTCTTTTATTTTAGCGGTAGATGCGTTTGTTTCGAGTTTGAGCATGATTTTGCGAATGTACATGGACTGAACCCTGCCGACGGCCGGTTCGAGCGGCCCCATAATGCGGTTGCCGAATATCTCGCGTAGACTGCGGGCATAGCGGTCGGCGCATTCTACGAGCGTGCGTGCGTCGCGGTGCTTGACATAGATGTTGATTATCCGCATGAAGGGAGGATAGTTGAAGGCTTGTCGTTCGGCAATTTCACGTTGATAGAATACTTCGTAGTCATGAGCTGCCGCGAGGGCGAGCACAGGATTATTAGGGTTATGGGTCTGGATTATCACGCGGCCGATGCCGTCGCGACGGCCTGCGCGGCCGGCCACCTGCTCAATCATATTGAACGCCCGTTCGGAGGCTCGGAAATCGGGCAGAGAGAGAATTGCGTCGGCATTAAGGATTCCGACTACTTCAACCCCTCCGAAATCAAGGCCTTTGGTAACCATCTGTGTTCCGACAAGAATATCGGCCTTGCCTTCTGAGAAATCATCTATTATCTTGCTGTAGCCTTGCTTATTGCGCGTAGTGTCGAGGTCCATGCGCAATATTTTGCGTCCGGGAAATACTTCTGCGACTTCGTCTTCGAGCCTTTCGGTTCCATAGCCAACAATTTCCATGGTCGGTTCCTTGCATTCGGGGCATACAATCGGAACGGGATATTCTGCTCCGCAATAGTGGCATTGCAGACGGTTTGACCGTTTATGATATGTAAGGGCGACATCGCAGAAATTGCATTTCGGGGTGAACGAGCACAGACGGCACCGTGCCATCGGAGCATAGCCCCTGCGGTTGAGGAAGAATATGGTCTGGCGCCCTCTGTTGGCAGCGTCTACTGTAGCGTCGAGCAGATGGTGTGAGAAATACCCTGTGACGGCTTTGCGGCGCCGTTCGATGCCCATGTCGACTATTTCTACCGGCGGCAGGGGCACGTTGTCGAAGCGCTCGGTGAGTTCCACGAGGCCGAATTTACCGGAAAGCCCCTTGTAATATGTCTCTATAGTGGGAGTTGCGCTGCCAAGCAGTGTTTTAGCCCCGTGCATTGCGGCAAGCACTGTGGCCGCATCGCGCCCGTTGTAGCGTGGAGCGGGGTCGGCCTGCTTGTAGCTGGGTTCATGCTCTTCATCGACAATCACGAGGCCGAGAGAGGCAAAGGGCAGGAATACCGCCGATCGGGCCCCGATTATAACCAGGGGTTCTGCGGTATGAAGAAGGCGGCGCCATATCTCCACTCGTTCATTATCGGAGAATTTGGAATGATAGATAACTACTTTTGAGCCGAAAACTTTCTGCAGGCGCACCGTGAGCTGTGTTGTCAATGCTATTTCCGGTACGAGAAACAGCACCTGGCGCCCCTGTCGCAGCACGTAGTCTGCGAGGTGCATGTATATTTCAGTCTTGCCCGATGATGTGACGCCTCGCAGCAGTGTGATTGCATGTTCTCTGAAACTTGTGTGTATGCTTTCGAGAGCCTTGCTCTGCGCCTCTGAAAGTGATGGCAGCGCTCCTCCCGTAGGTCCGGAATATGTGAAACGCGAAACTTCCTTGTGGTAAATCTCGCAGAGCCCCTTGGCAGCAAGTGCTTTTACTGTAGCGCGCGACACTTCTGCGCGTTCGGCAAGCACATCGAGGGGAACTTCGACCAAAGGTGAGTCTTCATTGTTGAAGTTCGATAAGGCCAGAATTGCTACCAGAGCCGCTTCCTGGGCCTGCGAACGTTTTACAGCTGCAAAAGCAGCCGTAACGGCGCCTTTGTCGTGGCGGGTTATAAGCGGCCGCACATAAAACCGCTTTACGGCTCTGTATCGTTCCACAAGTTTTTCCGATACCAGGACAAGGCCTTTCTCCAACAGCCGTGTCACAGTCTGTGTGACAGAGCCTGAAGCGCCTTTGCCTTCGAGCTGCCGCACCGGCACCGGGCCCTTTTCGCGTATGGTTTCAAGAAGAGCCATTTCTTTTGGTGTGCAGCCCGCGAATGCATCGGGGTCGGCCTCCGGGTCTATCGCCACACGGGTTTCGCTTTCCAGCTTCAGACCGGCCGGAAGAGCCGCTTTATAGACTTCTCCGACAGTGCAAAGATAGTATTGAGCCATCCACTCCCAGAACCTTATCTGAGGGTGTCTTACAATCGGCTCCGGGTCGAGCACCGAGGCTATTTCTTTCAGCGCCATTCCCTGTTCCGGTCTGACCGGCGATGTGGAGCATACAATTCCGGTATAATAGTGACGGTCGCCGAACGGCACAAGCACACGGCTTCCGGCATGCACCTTAGGTTGCATTTCCGGAGGAACGATGTATGTGAAGGCGCCTTCAAGAGGAAGCGGCACAATCACCGAGGCAAACATAGAAGAGGATTTTTCCATACGCAACGCGAAGATACAAAAAAAACAGGGCATATGCCCTGTTTTTTATATTTCGAATTTGACCGATTAGAGATCGCGTGGATCGGGAGCCTGGTCTTCGGTAACGGGAATGTCGGTGTTTACGTTTTTGCAACCTACAGTGCCGTAGAAGAAGAGGTAAGCGAGCATGGCGATTACGAGCCAGTAAGATACCATGTAGCCGGCGGTGTTGGCGATGGCGTTCTGTATAAGAGGCATGATGCCGCCGCCTACTACCATCATCATGAAGATACCGGAAGCCTGAGCGGTGTATTTGCCGAGGCCTTCAACAGCAAGGTTGAAGATACCGCCCCACATCACAGAGGTGCAAAGACCGCAGAGCACCAGGAACATTGCCTTGGCGGGCACTTCTGCCATCGAGAAACCGTCGGCAGCGCTGTATGCGGGCATAGAGATACGGATATCGGCGGGAAGAAAGATTGCGATGGCGATAAGAACGATGGCAGTCATGGAAACTACGATGAGCTGAACGCGGCTCGATACCTTGCCGGAGATAACGCTCGATACCAGACGGCCTACGAGCATGAGAAGCCAGTAGATAGCAACAACACCGCCTGCCACAGCCGATGCTTCGCCGAGAATGCCGGCGCCATTGGCGCTCTGGTCGGCGAGGTAGAAGTTGAGGGTGCCGGGAATACCGATTTCGATACCTACATAGAAGAAGATGCCGATGACACCGAAGACAGTGTGGCGGAAGTTCCAGGGAGAGTGGCTGTATTTTACTTTAGTCTTGCCTTTGGCAAGGTTGGGCTCGGGTATGGCTACGAAGGTGATTACGATGAAAGCGAATACGAAGACGCCCATTGCAATCCAAAGAAGAGGAGCGACGTTAGCCATTGTCGAGGCAGGGCTGAGAGCACCGATGAGAGCGCCTACGAAGAGGGGAGTGAGTGTGCCCGAGAGTGAGTTGAGCGAGCCGCCGGTCTGAATGAGCTGGTTGCCGCGGTTGCCGCCACCGCCGAGAAGGTTGAGCATAGGGTTCACAACGGTATTGAGCATGCACACGCAGAAACCGCAGATGAAGGCGCCCAGAAGGTAGATATAGAAGTTGAGGGGAACAGCAGTGCCGGAAATGCTGCCGAGAGTTACATCAGCTCCGACAACACCGGAAAGCCACTGAACAAAAAGGCCAGCCACACCTACAGCCATGGCCCAGAGAGCGGTTTTTTTGTAGCCGATTTTAACAAGAAGATTACCGGCAGGGATACCCATGAACAGATATGCGGCGAAGTTCATCATGTTGCCCATCATGCCGAGCATGGAGTTGCCTTCGAACTTATAGCCCCATATTGTTCCGATAGGGGCGGCAAGGTTGGTAACGAAAGAAATCATGGCAAAGAGGAAGAACATGGCGATGATAGCCACCACGTTTGCCCTTTGCGGGGCCGAAGCCTTTACAGTTTTTTCCATTGGTACTGTGAGGTTTATTTGTTATTTTAAATTAGTTCATATATTTTTATAGGAAAAGTCGAATAGTGCTTTGAAGTGCAAATATACGCATAATCCATCTAAATCGAAAAAAAACTTTCGCTTCGAAAAGCCTCTATAATACGAATCCGACAATATATATCCTTCTTTATTACATTTGTCGACCGTGTGCATGCAATAAACGCCCGGGCGGGAGTCCGAGCGTTTACCGATGAGAGAATCATTTATTGGGATAATTGTGAATTGTCGATGTGCATGATGCCGATTACTTTTCCGTTGTCGGAAGTCGTATATGTATATTCAAAGTCATATCCGAGCCGGGTCGGCAGATCAATCAGATAGTCAGACGAGCGCTGTTCGCGGAATGTTGGAATCACGACTTCGTCGCGGTTGGAGTTGAGGTAGGTCTGGAAATAGTCACTGTCGATATCGTCCGGGCTTGCACTGATTTCCATATCCATAATTATGCACTTGCGGTCTTCATCGACCGATACACCTTTCCATGTCGTAATTTCGTCTACGGCACGTGGCAGAGTGCTCGACGCCACTTTTACAACAGCGGCGAGTTGAGCTGCGCCAATTTCTTCGTCGCTACGAGAATCCGGCTTGGCATTGATGGTCGATATTATGTTTTCAATGTCGTTGGGAGCGCCATAAAATCCGAAGCCGATAACGAGGAAAAGATAGTTGCCTTCTTCAAAAGCATATAAAGAACCTTTGACGGACTTTCCTGAAATCTTTCCTTCAAGATTCACTTTGTGCACTCTGCGCGAACCTATTACGTGTTCGGTGAGATTGTTGAATGTGCATTCGCGCAGTTCGGCATTGGCACCTCCGAAACTTTGTGAATACAGAAATTTTTCTACTTCAGGTCCGCGCGGAAAAGCGATTACCGATACCCCTCCTGTGGCATTGGTCATGCCTATGGTCTCAGAGTAATCGGGAATGCTTATTTGGTCTTTTGTCTGCGAATATCCTGCCGGCATTTCGATTGTGAAAGCAGGAGTCTCGATTGTCTTTGGGTTGCTGCACGCAGCCAGTAGGCCGATGGCAAGAGCAAACACCAGGGTTCTGATTGGTTTCATATGTCACTTATTAAAATATCACCAAATATACACCTAAAATCGGGATTATGCAAAATGCGAAAGAAACAACCTCTTATTTTTGCCTGGTAATGATGGAAAATTTGCGAATAGGGGAACAAATGAGTAATTTTGCGGGTTAATAATCGGATATGGAGCAAACGATAGAAATAGAAGGCCTAAGAATGCGCTACGACCGTATCGGCCAAGGCCCGCAGGCGGTGATAGTGATGCACGGCTGGGGTTGCAAGGCCTCTACAGTTCAGGTGCTTGCTGATGCTGCGTCAGCCCCGTCGACCACGGTCTATAATCTTGACTTGCCCGGCTTCGGCGGCTCGCAGGAACCTCCGGCCAGTTGGGGCGTGTATGACTATGCACATTTTATAGAGTCATTTGCCGCTCACCTCGGCATAGAGCGTCCGGTGCTTATCGGGCACTCTTATGGAGGCCGTATAGCTATCGTATATGCGTCGGAAAGCCCGGTCGAAAAGGTGATTCTTGTAGATGCGGCCGGAATCAAGCCCCGCCGCTCGCTCCGATATTATATCAAGGTATATACATTCAAGGCCGCCAAGCGTATTCTGCCACTGCTTCTCGGACGAAGAAAGGGCGGTGAGGTCATAGAACGTATGCGAGGCAAGGCAGGCTCGGCCGACTACAATGCGGCTTCGCCTGTCATGCGCCGGATTATGAGTACATCGGTCAATCAGGACCTCAAGCACCTCATGCCTTCAATAAAGGCGCCGACGCTGCTCATCTGGGGCGAAAAAGACACTGCGACTCCACTGCGTGATGCCAAAACGATGGAGAAACTGATTCCCGATGCCGGTCTGGTGCTCTACGAAGGTTGCGGCCACTATTCATTCCTCGAACGCCCCGGCCAGACGGCGGCTGTCATCAAAAGCTTTCTGAAGATATGATTACACTTGTCATAACCATTGTTGTATTTATTCTTGCGTATGCAGCTCTGGCTCTGAGCCTGCGTCGCGACCTTACGATGCTTCAGCAGAATTCATACCGCCCGGAGCGTTATCGCCGCTGGCTTAAGGAATCGGGCGAAAGCACATCGGGCTGGCGGCTTGCCGCTCTGATAGTGTTTTTGTTTTCGGCAACGAAGTTTTGCCCTGAAAATATCGGAATGGGGGCCATCGGCGTATTCTCGGTTCTCTACATAATTTCACTTGCACGCCGCAAATATAAGAAACCGCTGGCAATGACAGCCCGTGCTACGCGAATATACGTAACCGCATGTTTTCTGGTGGCGATAGTGGCTGCTCTCGCTATGATTTTCCTTGGCGATACGCCCGAAAGCCGTCTATATCGTGCTGCGTGGTTCATGTGCGGTCTCTGCGGCGTAGATTATGTGATATTGGCGGCAAACTGGCTGCTGAAGCCCGTTGAAAACCGTATAACACGCAAATATTATCTCGATGCCAAAAGCCGTCTTGAGTCGATGCCGGGTCTGAAGATTATAGGAGTGACCGGTAGCTATGGCAAGACCACGACTAAGCACTATATGCAGCGTATTCTGTCTGAACAATACGAGACATTGATGACTCCCGGCAGTTTTAATACCACACTTGGAGTGGTCCGTACTATCCGCGAGTATCTGAAGCCATATCACGAAGTATTTATTGTTGAAATGGGTGCTAAACAGCGCGGCGACATCAAGGAAATCTGCGATTTGGTGCAGCCGTGGGGAGGTATCGTCACAGCTGTCGGACCTCAGCATCTCGAATCGTTCAAGACCATAGAAAATGTGCGCGACACAAAGTTCGAGCTTGTAGACTCGCTGCCGTCCGACGGTCTTGCCGTTGTAAACGATGATTTTCCTATGATTGAGGGCCGCGAGGTAAACGGTAAGAAAGTATTGCGCTATGTGGTGAAAAATATCAGCGATAGTGCAGCCGATTATCGTGCGACAGATATCGTCTATAGCCCTTCAGGCACACATTTTACGGTCGAATGCCCCGACGGGGCACGCCTGCCGCTGTCTACCCGCCTTGTCGGAGAGTGCAATATCTCAAATATTCTTGCGGCTGTGGCAATGGCGAGGGCTCTCGGGGTAAGCGACGATAAGATTACCTATGCGGTTGAACGCATAGAGCAGGTTGAACACCGCTTGAGCATCAAACGCATTCCCGGCGGACTCACTATAATCGACGACGCATTCAACAGCAATCCCGTAGGCTCGGCAATGGCTCTCGACGTTCTGGCGGCCATGAAGCCCGGCAAGCGTATACTCATCACACCGGGCATGATAGAACTTGGCGACGAGCAGTATGAACTCAACAAGCGGTTCGGCGAGAAAGCCGCCTCGTGCTGCGATATTGCCATCGTCGTAGGGCATTACAACCGCGAGGCCATATGCAAGGGTCTCGACCTCGGCCATATGCCGGTAGAGGCAATTCGTCAGGTCGACACATTCACCCAGGCACAGGAAGTGCTCCGAGCCATAGCCTCGCCCGGCGACACGGTCCTTTACGAAAACGACCTGCCGGACACATTTAAATAAATTAAGAATTATGAATTAAGGATTATGAATTGCAAGTATCAGCGACAATTCATATATTCTGTCAATTCATAATTCATCATTCATAATACATAATTTTTATGAAAACCAAGGTTGCAGTATTTTTCGGTGGACGCTCTACCGAGCACGAAATATCGGTCATATCGGCCAATCAGGCCATGGCTGCCATCAATAAGGATAAGTATGAGCTTGTGCCTGTCTATATATCCAAGCAAGGGCGCTGGTACACAGGACCGTTACTCACCGATGTGAAGAATTATAAGGATATACCGGCATTGCTGAAGGAGTGCACAGAGGTCTACATGCGCCCCATATTCGGCGATTTCAATCTCTATAAGGCAAATGCGGGCCTTTTCTCGTCGAAAGCCCCTGTTGCCACTGTTGACGTTGCAATACCGGTGCTCCATGGGTCTAACGGCGAGGACGGTACATTCGAGGGCGTCCTCGAGACCATCGGATTGCCCTATGCCGGCTGCAACACACTTGCGTCGGCCAACGGCATGGACAAGATTACAATGAAAATGATTCTTGCCTCCGACGGAATTCCTGTTGTGGACTATGTGTGGTTCACCGACAAGCAGTGGTTCTCCAAACGCGATAAATTTCTCGGCGATATCGAGAATCGCCTCGGCTATCCTGTAGTTGTAAAGCCGGCCAACCTCGGCAGCAGCGTCGGAATCGGTCGTGCCGACAATCGCGACCAGCTTCTTGAGCGGGTGGCAGATGCCGAACGGTATTCTACTCGTATCATCGTAGAAAAGATGGTCGAGAATCTTCAGGAAATAAACTGCGCCGTGCTCGGCGATGCCGACGAATATATCACATCGGTGCTCGAAGAGCCTATCAAGAGTGGCGAAATACTGTCATATACCGATAAATATATGGGAGGCTCCAAGGATAACCGAGGTATGCATGCTGCCAAGAAGCGAATACCGGCCGATCTGCCGGCCGCCGAGACCGAGCGTATCCGTTTCCTCGCCGGCGAGACCTTCCGCGTGCTTGGCTGCCACGGTGTGAGCCGTGTCGATGTGATGGTCGACGGTAACACTCGCGATATCTATGTGAACGAAATCAATACGATACCCGGCTCTCTGTCGTTCTATCTCTGGGAGGCTGCAGGAATACGCTTCGACGAGCTGATGGATCGCCTTGTGCGTCTGGCCTTCAAGCGTCAGCGAGATATGTCTGCCAAGACCGTGAGCTACGACCAGAATATTTTCGCTCTCGGCGGAGGTGTGAAAGGTGGCACAAAAGGCGGCGTTAAGTAATAAAAGAATAGCGAAATGTTCAATTTCTTCAAGTCGAAACCAAAAGAACCTGTAAAACTCTGTTTCAATACCGATATCCACTGCCATGTGGTGCCCGGTATCGACGATGGCGCCAAGACTCCCGAATCTGCAGCCGATCTTATAGAGCGTATGCAAGCCTGGGGCATAGAGCGTATTATCGCTTCTCCTCATGTGACTCAAGAGACTTTCGAGAACGACCGCAATACCATCGGGCCTGCTCTTGAATCGCTTCGGGCCGAACTCAGTAAAAGAGGCAATGGCATAGAAGTGCTCAATTCAGCCGAATACCGAATCGACGAGCTCTTTTTGCAGCGGCTTGAGGATAACGACATAATGCCATATCCCAACGATTATATACTGATAGAAAACTCGTTTCTGCAGGAGCCCTGGAATCTCGACCAGCTTGTATTCGACCTTCAGGTGCGGGGGCTCAGGCCGATTCTTGCGCACCCGGAGCGCTACACCTATTATCATTATCGTCCGGAGCGCTATCGCCAGCTCTGCAAGGCCGGTCTGGCGCTGCAAATCAATCTTCTGAGTCTTGCAGGTTGCTATGGCACAGCAGAGCAGAAAATAGCCCGTATGCTTATCAAAGAAAGTCTGGTGAGCTTCATCGGAACCGACCTCCACAATACACGTCATGCCGACGTTATCGACGCATATCTCCGCACATCGGCAGCCCGTGCCGATATGGACGCCCTTGCGCCTATGGTTCAGAACAATACAGCATTCCTGTAGAGATTGTCGAAACAGCATCTAAAGGCTTCGTCTCAGCACAATGAGGCGAAGCTTTTTTTGTCGGATTATAATAGTATGCCGATAATTTCAAGTGGACACTTGATCAGACCGTAAATATCAATGCCGATACTGTCGTGGAGGTATATACTCTTTCTAGTATTCAGCTCCGCGGGGGTATCGCATATGGCGAAGCCCTCGAGGGGCTCGACCGTGGAATCTATATAGTCCGAGCAGGCAATGTTTCTTTGAAGCTTGCGAAATAAGAAATAGTATCAATAAAAAATCAAAACCCGGTATGCCTGTATTGCTTGGCATACCGGGTTTTGATTTTTTATTTTGCGAAGATTGCTTCAATGCGTTTGGGGTTGACACCGAGAGCGGCTGCGCGGGCAGCATCGGCCCGGGCATCGTCAAGCAGGAAGCGGTCGCGGTTGAGTATCGCGCGATAGTAGTATAGCTCCGGGTCGTCCGGGTATCGTTCGAGCCCTTCGGCAATGACAGCCGAAACTTCGCTCAGTTCGCTGAGGGCGAGGAGCGAGCCGGCGAGAGCCGCATAGTATTCGGGTGCCGGTTCGAGCGAAATGAGTTTGCGCAGATAGGGGAGTGCCTCGCGGTCTCTGTCGGACATAGAGTAGAGCATGCCGAGGGCTCGTGCTGTGGTTATGGCTTCGGGCATCAGCGATTTCAGGACGGCGAAATCCGCTTCGGCTACGTCGAGTTTCCCTTTGTAGAGTGCTATTATGCCGTGGTAGTAGCGGGCGTCGATATTTACAGAGTCGGCCGCAATGACGTTTCCGAATGCTTCGAATGCTTCTTTGTCGCGTCCGAGCTTGAGGAGCACTTCGCCGCGGTTAGACTGCGCTGTGCGCAGCTCGGGGGCGCGGCGTACGGCCTCGTCGAGCACGGCGATAGCCATGGAGTCGTTGTCCATGTAGGAGTATATCATGCCGAGATTGGAGAGAAGCAGCACGTTATGCGGCGATTCGGGCCGCAGAGCCATGGCTTCGAGCAGACGCTTGGCGGCGCTGTCGAAGTCGCCGTCGGCCACAGCCTGGTCTGCCTGTCCGCACAGCAACACATAGGGGTCTTCCTCGTCTGCCGGAACGCTTGGCTCTATGGCTCGGCCGATAGACGACAGTAGGCCAATGAGGAGGAGCGAGAGAAGGAGTCGTTTCATTTTTTGTTCTTTTCGACGGCCCATTTGTCGGAGTAGTCTATTTTGATGCGTTTGCGCATCATTGCTCTTACTATCAGAATGATACCGAGAACGGCAAAGGGAATGCTAAGCCATTGGCCCATATTTAGAGTCATGTTTGCTTCAAAAGCCACTTGGTCGTTTTTGATGAACTCAACGAAGAAACGCGAGCCGAATGTGCCGAGCAGGAAGACACCGAACAGCAGTCCGGGTCGTTCGCCAAGGTTGCGTTTCCAGTACATCCACATCATCAGGCCGAAAAGGGCGAGATATGTCAGAGCCTCGTAAATCTGTGTGGGGTGGCAGGCAAGTCCTTGGTAAAGCTGATTCCACTCAGCCGAACGTACAAATTTAAAACCCCAGGGAAGGTCGGTCGGATAGCCGAATATCTCTGAATTCATGAGGTTGCCGAGGCGTATGAGGCAACCTACGAGGGCTATGGCTATTGTCAGACGGTCGAATGTCCACAGCGGCGACCTCTTGGTGGTGAAAATGGAGAAAAGTATTACAGCTATGATAATGCCGATTGCACCGCCGTGGCTGGCAAGGCCTCCCTCCCATGTGGCAAGGATTTTCCAAGGATGCGCCGAGTAGTAATCCCACTGATAGAAGAATACATGGCCGAGACGTGCGCCAACAACAGTAGCAACGCCTACATATATAAGCAGAATGCCCACCCAGCTTTCGGGCACGCCTTCGTGCTTGAACATTTTGGCGACAATGTTGAAGCCAATCCAAAAACCGATGGCAAACATGAGTCCATACCATCGAACAGTGACAAAACTGTCTATTAGGATAGGATTGACATCCCAGGTGATGAAACTTAGCATTTTTATGGTAAGAAGTTAATGATTGGAAATCAGGGGTTTATTTATTCTGTTTTGCCGAAATATCTCGAAGTGGCTTTGCGGACCTTCGGGCTCAGAGATATGATGGCTATCATGGTCGGGATAGCCATAAGTGCATAGAAAAGGTCGCAAGCGCCTACGGCCGTCTCGATAGGCACTATCGCAAAGACTATCAGAGAGGCAAGGAAAAACCATGAGTAGTATTTGCCGCGGCGTGTGCCGAAGAGGTAGCTGGCACAGGTAGTTCCATAGAACGAATATGAGAACATCGACGACATGGCAAAGCATATGACAATACACATCAGCAGAATGTCGCCCGCCGGTATGGCATTGCTGAAAGCCCGCATGGCTACCTCAAGCCCCTGCACACCCTCGACATTGATGTCGCCGCAAAGCAGAATTGCCACGGCAGTAAGTGTGCACACCAGACCTGAGTCTATGCTCGGCCCGAGCATGGCTACGAGACCTTCGCGGACAGGCTCGTTGTTTCGCGAGGCGCCGTGCATGATTGAGGCCGTGCCTATGCCTGCGTCGTTGACAAGTGCAGCGCGCCGGGCGCCTATTATGGCTATTCCGGCAAGGGCGCCGAAGCCGGCACGGAGGTTGAATGCCTCGCTGAAGATGCTTTTGAAGACAGCCGGCACGCCTTCTATATTGGTGATAATAATAAACAATACCATCAGGAAGTACAGACCGACCATAAATGGCACCATAACAGTAGCCACGCGGGCTATGCGGGTGATTCCGCCAAGTATAACCACGGCAACCACTGCCGCTATGGTGCAGCCGAACAGAAGGCGGTACACGCGCACATTCTCAAGGCCCAGAAAACCTCCGAGACTCGATATGAAGCCGTTTGACGCAATGCCCTCAGGTGTTGTAAATGTTGTCATGAACGCCTCCGTTAGCTGGTTGGCGTTCATTATGCACATTGTGCCGAAAAGACCGGCAATAGCGAAAAAGCGGGCGAGAGGCTTCCACTTCATGCCCAGGCCCTGCTCTATGATATGCATGGGGCCGCCCTGAGGATTGCCTCGGTCATCTTTGCCTTTATACATTATGGCAAGCACTCCCTCATGATACTTGGTTGCCATGCCGACAAGAGCGCTCACCCACATCCAGAAGATGGCGCCTGGTCCACCCATGACAAGAGCGATTGCCACACCGGCGATATTGCCGAGTCCTACTGTCGCAGCGACAACCGATGCAAGGGCCTGCACTGAAGAAATCTGGCCGTTTTCAGCCTTGCTGTCGGGCTTTCGCCTTAGTTCGCGCAACGCTGCCGGAAGACGGCGTATCGATACCATTCCCGACGACAGAAAGAGGTAAAGGCCTCCGCCAATCAGCAGGAAAAAAAGGGGATAGCCGCATAGAACTTCGGCGGCATTGATTATAAATTGTCCTATTGAATCTAACATTCGGCAAAATTATATAAAAACGCCGACATAGCCCCCTCCAATCCGCTAAAAAAGGTTATATGTGCAATATAAATAGCAACTGCAAAATACTAAACGCCATAGATGTTCATTTGAAAAATCTTTTGATAGCTCTTTCAGATACATTAAAATAGACATTGGGTGTATCTGCGATTTTTTTGAATCGGAACCCTGCATCAACCATGGCTAAAATTAAACTGCCATTATAAATATGTTTAATTTCGCCAAAAGAAATTTTAGCAATCCATCTTTCTGCGATGCCTTTAAGCCTATATGAGCTGTAGTTTGTATTTATTCTGGCAATTGGCTCACCACAGGCGTTAGCAAAAGACATGGCCCAATTAAGTTCCTCTTTCGAGAAATTTGCGATGTTGAGTTCGCCTGAACCATTAAACCCTCCAGAAGTAAGACCGAAAAGTTCGGGTTCGCCGGAATACACATCCCATTTTTCGAACATGTATTTTTCAAGTGCATTCATATTTTGAGGCTAAGAAATAGGTTCTCGGGTTATAATGCGTATAGTTCTTTGGAAATTTCGTTGAAAGGGGGCATATTAAATTGTTCAGAGGGAGAAGAAGGTGGTGAAGGCGGCGATGGTGGCGATGTGGTCGGCGGTGGAGGCAGTTTCGCGGACGGAGTGCATGGCCCAGAGGGGGGCTCCCATGTCGACGCCGCGCAAGGGAATCTGCGAGGTGAGGATATTGCCGAGGGTGGAGCCGCCGGCGACGTCGCTGTGGTTCACAAAGTACTGGTACGGTACGCCGGCAGTCTCGCAGAGCGCGCGGAATACGGCTGAAGAGTCGGCATCGGTCATGTACTTGCAATTGGCATTGATTTTCACGCACGGACCGCCGCCGAGCACAGGGTGGTTGGTCGGGTCCTGTTTCTCTACGTAGTTGGGGTGCAGGCCGTGGGCGTTGTCGGCCGAAATCATGAATGAGTTTGCAACGGCGCGCATGAAGTCCTGGTCATTGCCTCCGAGGCACGATACGACGCGGCGCATGATGTGTTCGAGTATAGGAGAGCCTGCACCCTGTTTGGTGCCGGAGCCTGTTTCCTCGTTGTCGAAGATGGCGGCTATGCGGGTGAGTCGTGAAGGCTCGTCGATATTGGCAATGAGAGCTGTGATGGTCGCATGAACCATGCTGAGGTCGTCGATTCGGCCTGAGCAAATCATTTCATTTTCGAGTCCGACTGTGCCGGCGCGCTCGGTGTCGTAGAGAGAGAGGTCGTAGTCGAGAATCTGGTCGGGGTCTACATCGAGTTGCTCTGATATGAGGGTGCGTATGATGCTTTTTGGAGTGGGGCAATCGAGAGCTATTACGGGAAGCATGTCTTTCTGCTTCGATAGCGGATTGCCTTCGTTTACCGCGCGGTTGAAATGTATGGCAAGATGAGGAATGGTGAGCAAGGGTCTGTCTACCTTCATCAGCTCCATGCGGGGGCGGAGCGGGTTGTCGCTGCGTAGCGCTACGCGGCCTGCTATCGACAGCGGACGGTCGAACCATGTATAGAGTATCGGGCCTCCGTAGACCTCGGTGTTGAGCTTTACGGCACCGCCTTCGCAGGGTATTTCCGATTTCGGCTTGATACGGAAGCCGGGCGAGTCGCTGTGGGCGGCAATGACGTTGAATCCGGCCGCGGGGTCGCCGTCGCCTACGATGAAGGCAAATATGGCCGAGCCGTTTTGCACCACATAGCGTTTGTCGCCCGGTGCGAGCGTCCATTCATCGGCCATGTCGAGCCGGCGGAAGCCTTCGTTTTCGAGAAGCGTTTTAGCTGTTTCTACGGCCCAGAAATTTACGGGCGATGCGTCGAGGAAAGCGCAGAGGTCGGTTATATGGTTCATTTCAGTTCGTTGTGATATATGAAATCGGTTGCACGCATGGCGCTGCATATTGTCTGGCTCAGATAGCTGTCGAAGCGATATTTGAAATCGGCGAGGACTTCGGGCACGGCCTCAGTCGGGGCTTCGCGCATGCTTTGGGCGAAGTCATATGCAGTCTGGTATATGTCGGCGAGCTGTTCGGCGAGCGATACCGCCACGGGGGTGTCGGAGAAGCGCATGTCGTCGACCATCGTATCGAGATATGTGTCGAATTCGCCGAGCACTCCGGCAGCCTGTGTGCGTATGTTTTCATACTGCTCTTCGTCGAGTTCGTCGATTATGGCGCCGTTGTCTGCACCTTCGGTGCTTTCTCCGTAGGGCTTGAGGTCGAAGGCAGTCATATATATTCGAGGAAGATAGCGCAGCATCTGTTGGCAGAAATCAGCGGCCTCTTCTTCGGCGCACGATTCAAGATACTTGCAATATTCCACGGCGAGGCCTGTGAGACTTATAGCTGCGGGTGAAATTGTGGGCTTTGTCATTTTTTCTTTTCTGGAGCCTTGTAAAGTCGGTTGTCTACAATGTATTTATATACACCGGCGGGCATGAAATAGTTCATGTTCCGGCCTCTGGCTATGGAGTCGCGTATGAATGTGCTCGATACGTTTATCATTGGGGCGTCTACCACTTCGAGGCCGTCGACATGCCGGTGTTCTACAGGATAGCCCGGACGCAGATAGACAATGACACCAAATTCATCGAGAATGCGGCTGCTTGCGCGCCATTGGTCGAAGATTCGCCAGTTGTCGCTGCCTATAATGAGCTTGAAACGGTATTCTGGGTAGCGTTCGCGCAGAACCTCGAGGGTGTTGATTGTGTATGACGGTTTGGGCAGACTCAACTCGATATCGCAGATGTCGATTGACGATGCGCCTTTGACGGCTATGTTGAGCATTGCAAGGCGTTTCATGTCGGGCAGAAGGTCGCCGGGCTCTTTGAGCGGGTTGCGGGGCGAAAGCGTGAGCCATACTTCGTCGACATATCCCCACTGGCTCAGGTATGAAGCGAGCATCATGTGGCCGGAGTGCACCGGGTTGAACGAGCCTCCGAGTATGCCTATTGTTTTCGTTTCTTCAGCCATTTTTCGGGAGAGTAAAGGTTCTGCTATTGCAGGCTAATGAATCCGTCGATGAGATTGCGGGTCTGATCGATGGCGGTGTCGAGACGGTCGTTTATCACTATTCTGTCGAATTCGGGCGCGCGTCCGAGCTCGTAGGCAGCACGGTCTATGCGAACGTCGATGACCTCGGCTGTCTCCGTGCCGCGGAATTCGAGCCGGCGGCGCAGTTCGTCGAGGCTTGGCGGCTGTATGAAAATTGTCAGAGCTTCGGAGCCGTACACATCTTTCACGTGGAGTGCGCCGTTGACGTCGAGATCGAGGATTATGTTGTGTCCGTCGCCGGTTATTCTGTCTACTTCCTTGCGAAGAGTGCCGTAGAAGCGGCCGGGATATACTTCTTCGTATTCGAGGAACTCGCCTTCGGCTATGGCGTCGCGGAAGTCTTCTTCAGACATGAAATAGTAGTTGACGCCGTCGCGCTCGCCTTCGCGGGGTGGGCGCGTAGTGGCCGATACGGCAAAACCGAGGTTCAGGTCGCAGTTATCGAGTATGGCGTTTATGATGGTGGATTTGCCGCAGCCCGAGGGGGCTGCGACAACTATCACTTTTCCTTTTTTAATCATTGGTGGGCAGGGCGGAGGAGGTCGTTTACAGTTTTGACAGGATTGAATGTTGATGCGGGCACTTCTACAAAGACGGTATTCCATTTGCTCATGGCACCGTTCCACAGACCGGGGAGCTCGAGGGCGCGGAGGTCGCGGCCGTCAAACGATTTTTCTGATATGAAGCCGGTAGCGTGGTCTACGTAGTCGGGCAGATGATATGCCGAACCGTCGGCACGGCGCAGATAGCACACGAGGTCTACGGGGTTGAAGTGAGTGGCTTTCTTCATCATTTCTACGTTTTCGGGCTTCGATGTGTCAATCTGGGTGGATTCGAGAATCTGGGGCGACACATAGGAGCCGTCGGAGGCATAGGCGTTGTAGGGGCCTCCGCCGGGTTCGCCTTCGTTGCGCACCATTCCGCAGACACGGAGAGGACGGTCGAAGATTCCGAGAATGAAGTCGCGTCGTTCGGCGGCATCAAGGTCTGCGTTTAGTTTGGGCGAGCTCATGCACAGAATTTGCTCGATAAAAGCTGTCGCTTCGGCAAGAGTGGCTTCATCGGCGCCTACGGCGAGGCGTTCGCGGAGCTGTTCCATGCGGTCGCGCACAAGCAGTAGCATGCCGCCTATGAGTTTCTTGTATCGCAGGGTGTCGTCTCTGTGGCTGTCGGCAACGACATTGTCGATGTTTTTAATGAATACTACGGCTGCATTTATGTCGTTGAGGTTTTCGATGAGAGCGCCGTGGCCTCCGGGGCGGAAAACGAGTTTGCCTTCTTTTGTGCGGAAGAGGTCGTTTTCGGGTGTGACGGCGATAGTATCGGTCGATGGCTTTTGCTCAGAAAGCGAAATGTCGTAGTGTACGCCGAATTTCTTTTCCATCGCCGGCACAGCTTCGGCGAGTTTGGCCTCGAAGAGTTTGCGATGGTCGGCCGAGACTGTGAAATGCAGTTTCACGAGGCCATCTTTATTTGTTGCTGTCTGGGCGCCTTCGGCAAGTTGCTCTTCGAGAGCGGTGCGAGTGACACCTCCGTCATATTTATGGAAGGTGAGCAGGGCTTTCGGGAGAGCGCCGTAGTTGAGGCCGTCGGGCAGAATGATAGCTCCGACGAGTTCTTTGAAACGGCCTTCGGTCACGAGTTCGTTGGGCGTTTTGCCGTAGAGGCGTATAGTGGCTGCTTCCAGTTCTTTATAGAATGCGAAGTCGCCGATACGTTCCACAAGCTGTGCTACCGGGCTGCCTTCTGCCGGCACTTCCTCGTTGCCGTTTACAAAGGCGAACAGGGCTTTGAACATGCGCGAGGCCGCTCCCGATGCAGGAACGAATTTGAGAACATCGCCGCCGTCGGCAAGAAAATCGTTCCAGCGGCCGAGGCATGCAGCTTCGAGATCGGCATCTATAGGTGTGATGCCGTGTCCGAGCGACGAAGGAGAATCGATTTTGAGATAAGGAAAACCGGTGCGGAAGCTTTCGAGCTGAGCTTCCACTCGTTCTTGGCTGATGCCTTTGGCTTTAAGCTGTTCAAGGTCGGCCTGAGTGAATGTAGCCATTGTATATAGGGATTAGTATTTTTTATAATCAAGGTATTACAAAGCCAAAAATACAAAAAAACGACGATTCTGCAAAAAGAAAATAACACAAGCCTTATTTCAGGCGTATTCCTGTGATTTGCCATTTGTTGCCCGGATACTCTTGGAAACCGACAGTTTCTGTGTCGGCGGAAACCGGCTCGAATGTGAGGCTGAATGAGCCGTCAGCGACAGTAGCAGTCGCTACGCTTGTGCCCGCCACGCCAAACATATGGAATAAAATTACTTCCGTCCTACAAAAGCAACAGTCCGTCAGCAAGTATACACAATACGGTCGTTGTTGAACAGTTCGAAAAAGTGTTCGTAGCTTAGTTTGCCGCTCTTGAGCCCTTCGGCTATGTAAAGTAGGTTTTCTACATCGATTGTAGCTCCGTTCAAGTGATATTCCTTGCTGATTTCGGCAAGACGGTCTTTATACATGCCCGTAAAGAACGAAGATATAAATGCGAAGTAGAAAGTTTGTGTCGAGTCCGGGAATTCAGACCACCACTTATTTGGATTTATTTCTTGATTGCGGTTCTGGTTTTCTCTTATGTATCTTGCCATTTCGTCGACTTGAGCCCGCGGCAAAGTGTAGCCTTTGGAATATGCCTTGTTATCGATTATGATGCCTCGATTGTTATAATGTATTATTCCATCGGGTTTACGGGAGCCGCCGAGGTGCTTGCCGTTGAATTGGAGTTCGTTAGTTAGAAGGTCGATAGTTGTGATTTCGAATTTAAGGTTCGCACTGCCATCGTAGGCAAGGTCAATGAGTTTGAGATAGTCCATATCGAGATTTTTGAGATACGGACGTACGCGCTCTTTGATCTGAAGTACTTCTGATTTTGGATCAACAGATTTCTGTTGAGGGATTCTCAGACATATAATCTTATCATTGAGCCTTGTTCCTTTTGATGATTTTGATATATTCAATGATTCGGTAAAAATTACCGAAGTAGTTGAAAGTTAAGTTAATATATCGAATTGTCAAATACAAATGAATCGCCAAAGCGTTCATTATAAAAACATTAGACAATATGAACGTATTGGCGATTCTCAAAGACTTCACCTTTCGGTGTA
>CAJTOB010000049.1 GCA_910578035.1 uncultured Muribaculaceae bacterium | reverse complement strand
AGCAAAAATACACCAACCTGTGTTTTCACATATGTTATTAAACAACCTCTAAGAGAGCGAGCAGGCATGCCATGTCTGCAGAGTGGACCGGAGTGGCTTGCGGTGAGCGGATATGACGATATGGCTGCAAGAATACGGCGAGAGCGCGCTTTTGAGCTTGCCGGCGAGGGGCAGCGCTACTGGGATCTTCGCCGCTGGAATTTGCTTGAGGCTTCAGTAAAGGACGCAACCGATATTTTCGGCGACCTCATGTACACGCGCTCATATCAGTCAAGACATGAACTATGGCCTATTCCTTTGGTCGAAATGGAGCGAAATCTGAATCTTGAGCAAAACCCCGGCTGGTGAAATTTGTATGTACGTGGAAATTTCGTAATTTTGCGGAATATTTATATACAATACGAACCACGACTTAATTTCAAGCAATGTCGACAGAAAATCGGGAAGTGCGAGTGCGCTTCGCTCCGTCGCCTACAGGCCCCCTTCATATCGGCGGTGTACGTACCGCTCTTTACAATTATCTCTTTGCCCGCCAGAATGGCGGAAAGATGATTCTGCGAATCGAAGACACCGACTCCCAGCGCTTTGTGCCGGGAGCAGAGGATTATATAAATGAAGCCCTGGCATGGCTCGGCATCGGCATCGATGAGGGCGTGCGCGAAGGAGGCCCTTACGGCCCCTACAAGCAGAGCGAGCGTCGCGATATCTATCGCGAGCATGTCAAGATGCTGCTCGACAACGGCCGCGCCTATATAGCATTCGATACCCCGGCCGAGCTTGAGGCCAAACGTGCCGAGATTCCTAATTTCCAGTATGACGCCTCTACCCGCGGAGGTCTGCGCAATTCACTTGCCATGACAGCTGAAGAGGTGCAGGCTCTTCTGGACAGTGGTGCACAGTATGTGGTCCGCTTCAAGATTGAGCCCGGTCGCGATGTCGTTGTCAACGACCTGCTTCGCGGTGCCGTGACAATCAAGAGCGATATTCTTGATGACAAGGTGCTCTATAAAAGCGCCGATGACCTGCCTACATATCACCTCGCCAATATTGTCGACGATCATCTGATGAAGGTGTCGCATGTAATCCGCGGCGAGGAGTGGCTCCCTTCGGCTCCTTTGCACGTGCTTCTCTATGAGGCTTTCGGCTGGGCTGATACCGCCCCCGAGTTCGTGCACCTTCCTCTTCTTCTCAAGCCCGACGGAAAAGGCAAACTCAGCAAGCGCGACGGCGACCGCCTCGGTTTCCCCGTTTTCCCCCTTGAGTGGCGCGACCCCAAGAGCGGCGAGACTTCGCGCGGCTACCGTGAGAGCGGCTATCTGCCAGAAGCTGTGGTTAACTTCCTTGCCCTGCTGGGCTGGAACCCGGGCGACGACACCGAAGTGATGAGTGTCGACGAGCTGATATCTAAATTCTCATTCGCACATTGCTCTCGTTCGGGCGCCAAGTTCGCGTTCGACAAGGCCAAGTGGTTTAATCACACCTATCTGCAGGCTATGGACGATAAGGCTCTCGCCGAGCTCTTCACGCCTGTTCTTGAGGCTCATGGTGTGAATGTCGGTGATTTTTCAGAAGAATACATTGCTTCTGCAGTCGGTCTGGTGAAGAGCCGTATAAATTTTGTAGGTGACCTTTGGGATAACGCACGTTTCTTCTTTGCAGCGCCGACAGAGTATGATCCCAAGGCTGTCAAAAAGCGCTGGAGCGAGCAGATGCCCGGCATTATGCTCGAACTTGTAGAACTTCTTGAAAAGACAGCCGATTTCAACAGTGCTGCTCTCGAACCGGAGGTCATGGCCTGGATTGAAGGCAACGGCTATCATATGGGCAATGTGATGAATGCATTCCGCCTGGCAGTGGTCGGCGAGTGCAAGGGCCCGCATATGTTTGATATCACAGATCTTATCGGTCGCGATGAGACTGTGAAACGTATCCGTACGGCTGTAGAACGAATCGTTCCTGCGGAATGAATCCGTTCTACACAGCAGGCATATCCATCTACGGAGGGGCTGCGCGGCTTGTGTCGTTAGGCTCCCCTAAGGTGCGCCATATGCTCAGCGGGCAGAAAGAGACCATAGCCCGTCTCCGCACATTCCGCGAGCATCTGGCTCCCGAAGGCTTTGACGTGTGGTTTCATGCGGCTTCGCTCGGCGAGTTCGAACAGGCACGTCCGATAATAGATGCATTGCTTGCCAAAGACTCTTCCAAACGCATTCTGCTTAGCTTCTTTTCGCCTTCGGGCTATGAAGTGCGCTGCGATTACAATCCGCGTGTGGCGGTTGTATATCTGCCGTTTGACACTCCCGGGAATGTCGAGGCTTTTCTTGATGCGGCGCGTCCCCGTATGGCAATATTCGTGAAATACGAGTTTTGGGGCAACTATCTCGAGAAGCTGAAAAAACGTGGAATCCCGACATATATCATTTCGGCTATTTTTCGTCCGACCCAGCGCTTTTTCAAGCCTTGGGGTGGTGTGTTCCGTAAAATGCTCGGGAATTTCGAGCACCTTTATGTGCAGGACGAGCGTTCGCGGCGTCTGCTTGCCGGCATAGGCGTAGAAAATGTGACTGTGGCCGGCGACACACGTTTCGACCGCGTGACTGCCATACGCGAAAATCGCAAGGCGATAGCTGAAATAGAGTGCTTTCTTTCTTCCGGCGAGAAAGACGGCTTCAAGATGGTGTTCGGCAGTAGCTGGGACCGCGACGAGGCTGTGTATATACCGTGGCTGAAAGCACACCCGGCGGTGAAGGCTATCATAGCTCCGCATGAGTTCGACAAAAACCGGCTTGCAGAAATGCGCCGTTGCCTTGGCGGAAGCCGGACTATGCTTTTTTCGGATTTCAAAGAAATATATCACCGTTCTCCAGAAGAGGCCTCTAAAGTCGCTGCCAAACTCAGTTATCTGATTGTGGACTGTTTCGGTCTTCTGAGCAGTCTTTATGCATATGCCGATGTGGCATATGTCGGAGGCGGATTCGGAGTAAGCATTCACAATATCAACGAGGCTGCGACATACGGCATACCCGTTGTCTTCGGTCCGCGCCATGCCAAATTCAAGGAGGCTTCCGACCTCATTGCGTGTGGCGGAGCTTTCAGCATAGACTCAGCCAGGGCATTTGCCTCTGCCATGGAGCCTTTGCTCGACGAAAAAGTGCGCAGTAAGGCCGGTAAAGCCGCCGGAGACTACATTGCGGCCAATATTGGGGCCAGCGACATAATAATGGCCGATCTCTTTCCTCAAATCAAATGACGATACTATGATAAAAGTTGGTATATATGGCCCGGCGGAGGTCAATAGCCCGGTGCGTAAACAATTGCTGCGTCTTTTGCTGCGTCATCCCGACGTAGATTTGCGTGCCGTAGCTTCGCCTATGGGCAATGCCACTCCTTTGGCCGAACTTCACCCTGTATATGCCGGCGAGACAGAGCTGACTCTTGAAAGGGTGCTTAAACTCGACGGTCTCGATGTGCTGTTTGTGATTGACGAGGAAAATCTGACAGACGAAATCAGGGCCAAATATGCCGATGACAAAGATTTCAAGTTTATTGTGCTCGGCAAGACTCCGACGCTTACAGCAGCCTCCGGCGAACTCGTGTATGGTTTCCCGGAGTATAACCGCAAGGCTTTGGTGCGCGGTGCGCGATGCGCGGTCAACCCTACGCCTGAAGCGATGCTGATAGAACTTGCCTTGTTTCCGCTTGCTAAATTCGGTGTGCTTGATTCGGATGTGCATATTGCTATCGGCGGAGGTTCTTCGGAACTTGCCGAGGCTGCAGCGGAAGCTCACCGCATGCTCGAGCTTGTGCAGCCTTCATTTGTGCAGCCTATTGTGTGTGAATGTGGCTCTGAGACGACTTATGAGCGCATAGACCTCAAAGCGACCCTGCGCACAAGCATCGCAGCAGACGAGCTGGAACGTATTTATGATGAGACTTACGAGGATCATAATTTTACCTATGTAGTGTCGGGTGAAGGTCCTTTCGACGAAGACCTCCGCGGGAGCAACAAATGTCTTATACGGCTATCGAAACAGGACGATATGCTGACGATTTATGCCTCTATCGATGCTATGACGAGGGGTGTGACAGGAAACGCCGTCCATCTTATGAATCTGCTGTTCGGGCTTTATGAGCGGACAGGACTTTCAATCTGAAAGCTGTGTCGGTCAAGCTCTCTCCACTCGTAAAAAAGATATTTCGCGATGTTGGCATCGTGTTGCTTGCGTTTGTTGTTTCGTGGGTTCTGGTGTATGATATTTCGTCGCTGAGCTACTTTGCACCTCTTGAAAAGGCATCAGATTTCTCACCGACAGATTTCTACCAGATTGTTTCGGACAACAGAGCTGTGAGGACCCTCAACGATGATGTTGTCATCGTATCTGTCGACGGGCTAAGCCGCGAAGATATAACGGACGTACTCGAAATCATTGCCGAATGCTCACCTGCAGCCGTCGGGGTCGATATTATATTCGGCTATCCTCAGCCTGACGACGATAGGCTTGTCGGTGTTTTATCGGAATTGCCGAATGTGGTCGTTCCGGATACTTCGGCGCATATCTATTCTTCCTGCCAAGGGTTGAAACAAGGCTCGGTATATTTTGAAGCCGCATCATATAGAAGCACCGTTCGCGACTGCCGCGCGGAAGGCACATTTGCAGGCGAACTTGCAAGTCTGTATCGTCCAGGCCTTCAGATGCCTGAAACTATGAAAATAGAGTATGCAGGCATTGAATTCGAGGTGATTCAGGCAGGGGAACTCCTTAGTCGCCCTGAGATTATAGAAGGGAAAATAGCCCTTGTCGGGGCTGTAAACGATATTTCGGATTTTCATCCTACGCCAATCAGCGATTCGATGTCGGGCGTGATGATTCATGCGGCTTCGATTGCGACAATGCTGTCGGCAGACCGTATAAGCGAATTTCCGGCTTGGGCCGACTGGCTGCTGGCCATAATTCTCTGCTACATCTTTATTTCCATGACACGATGGTTCAAGAAACCGCAATGGGGCGATTGTGTGATGCGCATAATACAGTTCTTGTTTCTGATATTTATTATAATGCTCGGGTCGGTTCTCTATATAAAATACAGAGTCAATATCAATTTTACGCGGCCCTTGCTTATGGTTGCAGCCGGAATGCTGGCTGTCGATTTATGGAATGGTACAAGCGGTCTTGTGCTTATTTATATGAAGGCAAAAAATGTCTTTATAAAGTATTACAGAAGCATCAGACGTAGATTTGCGCAAGAAACCGATGTAGTTTAACCGCACACACAAATGTTATCATAACCGAATATGAAGAAAATACTTGTCGTTCTGGCTCTTGTCGTTTTGTGTTCGCTGTCAATGCCGGCCGCTCCATATGTTGTCTTTAAAGTGAAAGGCAATATCACCAGAATTGCAGAAGGTGAGAATGTCTCGCTCAAGCCGCGCGAGGAGATTGTGCTGAAAACCGTTCTCGATATACCGGAGGGAGCGCAAGTGTCGATTCTTGACAAAGAAACCAAGCGGATTTTCCGCTCAATCAAATCCGGAAAAATGAGTGTGAGGTCTATTCTGAAAGAGGCTCGCGCACATGCCGACGCCATAGTTAAAAATGCGGGAGGTATAGTAATGCGTAGCCTCAAAGATGGCACTGCCGGAGGCGCACAGCGGCCACAGGGTTCGATTGTGCGTGGCGACGGCGACAAAGCTCTATCGCTTGAAAAGCTTGTGGCAAACGCTATTCTGACAGAGGAATACAGCTCCGAATGCCCGGTTTCTTTCCGGCGAAGCTATAATGCCGATTCCACGTATGTTTACGAAATAATCTCAGAGCGACCGGAGGCTCTTTATGTCAATATCGCCGATGTCTCGACCAGCCCGGCAATATTGCTTTTTGATGTCCGCTATTCTCAGGGCGAGCCTTTTGTGACTGTTGGCAAAGGTTCTACCCTCATTGACGCTTATGAGTTTTTCGGTGAAGATGCCCACAGATATGTTCTTGTCGCTTCGAACTATCCCTTCGATGTGCAGTCGGTGCAGTCTCTCCTAAAAGGCAAGATTGAGGGAGACAATAATGTCGCGGTGCCCGATGGCATACAATTGTGGCTTTCATCGGACAAATGAGAGGTATTGCCCTCTATCAGAAGTTATAGCCGAGGCTGATTGCGACTATATTGCGGTGTATGCGTATTTTTTTATCGCGGTTGCCGTATTTTGCCAATGGTGTGAAGCCTATGCCTCCGCTAAGACCGATGTGATAGTTTTCGGAAAAAGTGAAACTAAGACCGAAGCCCCACATGGCATCTACTCGTTTCCACCCGTATTTCATCATATTTATGGTTTTGTCGGGAACCGGCTCGGGAGCAGAGAAGTTAGGGTCGAGAGACTGTGAGGCGTCTATGTTGAAATTAATCCATGGACCGGTATAGATGTCTATGGTCCATAGGCTTCCGGTGTTGAATGTGTATCCGAAATTGATAGGGAGGCGTACTCCATATTCTTTGACAGCGCTCTGAAAGTAAAAGTCATCGAAAGGAATGATGTCTTTCGAACTCATGGCCGTATAGTAAAACAGCAAGCCCGGTTCGAAATAGAAGTTACGGGTTAACGGAAGTTTCATAACACCTCCGGCCGAGAAACCGGCGCCGGGTTTGTAGTAAGAACTGCCGCCTCCCGGCACGGTCATTTCCATAGATAGACGTGCGCCGAAAGTCGGTTTTATCTGAGCGGTTGCCGTCGTAGCGCAGACCGCAGCCAGCAGACACAGGATGAGAATTTTAGAGCGCATAGTTTTTACGTTTATCTTTAAAACAAACTTGGGTGCGCTTGGTTTTGATGTTTGTAGTAAAAAACTTTCAGGCGGCATGCTCTAAAGATAAAATAGGGCGCTTGGTCGATAAATTATTGCCGGTTGTGGAATACTTTTATACTTTTGCATATGAAACTTTCGTCACGACAAGGCAATGGCCGTAGCCGTCTGGCTACAATCCTTGCACACTTCATATTTATAGTGATAATATTCATTCTGCCGGATCTGGTATGGACCATAGCCCGGCCGAACCGGCCTGCTTTTGCCTTCTATCCGGGTTTCTATGTCAAGACCCTTATTTTTATCGGTGTCTTTTATCTCAATTATTTCATTATAGTAGACCGCACGCTGAGCGGTAACGGTAAGAAACGCATATTGAAATTTGTGTTCTGGAATCTTCTTCTTGTATTCGGGGGGATGCTTATCGATTATCTGTCGTCGAGCATATGGTTTCCGTCGAGGAGGTTCCATACGGCCGACGAGCCTACGTTGCGTCATCTGCTGAAGTGGACTTCGTTTCTCATGCGCGATGCCGTGATGATTATTCTCACGATAGGTCTGGCTGTGGCCCTCAGGCTGTCTATGAAATGGAAAGATATGGAGCAGCAGAAGCAGGAACTCGTGGCCGAGCAGAGGATAACAGAGCTGGATAATCTGAAAAATCAGCTGAATCCGCACTTTCTGTTCAATACGCTTAATACCATCTATGCTCTTGTAGACATAGACCCGGAACTTGCAAAAAGTGCAGTGCACCGTCTGTCGGGGCTGTTGCGCTATATGCTGTATGAAAGTGAAATGATGGTAAAACTGAGTGAGGAAATAGGCTTTATCGAAGATTATATCGAACTAATGCGTCTTCGTCTGTCCGGGCGCCCTATCGAGGTTGAAATCGATATTGCCGGACATGAAAACGACTCAGTTCCGCCATTGCTGCTTGTCACTCTGATAGAGAATGCGTTCAAATATGGGTCTACCTCAGCATCAGGACTGCCTATATTGGTAGGAATGAAGGTTGACGGTGACAAATTGCTTTTCTCGACGGAAAATTCGTTTTCTTCCTTGCCCGATAAAAACGACAAAAAGGCTTCCGGCATCGGTCTGGCAAATCTGCGGCGGCGTCTTTCGCTGATATATGGCTCGAAAGCTTCTTTCCGCACGACAGTAGATGGTAATGTGTTTAAAACTAATCTTTCTTTGCCCTTATGAGCCGTAAATTGAATTGTCTTGTTGTCGACGATGAGCCTTTGGCAGTGCGACTGCTGTCATCGTATGTAGAGCGTACATCTTTTCTCAATCTTTCGGGAACGGCTCAGTCGGGGGCTGAAGCACTCGTTTTTCTCAATGACAATCCTGTCGATTTGGTTTTTCTCGACATTCATATGCCCGGTTTTTCCGGTATGGAACTTGCCCGACAGCTTCAGAGCGGTCCGAGGGTTGTTTTTACAACGGCTTATTCCGACCATGCAGTCGACGGCTTTGCAGTCAATGCGCTTGATTATCTTCTAAAGCCGGTGAGCTATGAGGAGTTCATGCGGGCGGCATCGCGCGCGCTGGCATATTATACCCCTAAAGAGACAATATCTGATTCTGCTTCCGGATTCATTACTGTCAAGAGCGAATATCGCATCATCCGTATTCCTGTCGAAAATATAGATTATATCGAGGGGCTTAAAGACTATGTGAAAATAGTTACTTCCGACGGTGAAAAGCCTGTTCTTACTCTTATGAGTATGAAAAGCCTCGAGGAAATGCTCCCCGAGGCCGGTTTCATGAGGGTTCACCGCTCGTTTATAGTGAATATGGACAGAGTGCGTGTTGTCGAACGCAACTGTATAATCATGGGTCAGCAGCTTATACCGGTGGCTGAGTCTGTCAGAAAACGGTTTCTGGCTGCGCTGGGGCTCAACGGGCTATAGCCGCGGCAGATGCCAGAAGTTCGCTCAGGGTAGGGTGGGCATGCACAAACTCCGATGCCAGTCTCCGGGCTGTGATTCCGGCATTCATGGCCGTACTTGCATCTGCGATAAGGTCTGCGGCGTGTGCGCCGAGACAGTGGCAGCCTGCAATCAGACCGCTTTCTTTGTCTACTATCAGTTTGATGATTCCGTCGCTTTCGCCAGAGGCAAGCGCTTTACCGTTTGAGCCATACGGCAGTTTGACGGTGATATATTCGCGTCCTGTTTCATCTGCTTTTTCTGATGTGATGCCTGCGGAGGCGCATTCGGGGTCTGTGAAGACTACCGCCGGCATTATGCCGAGGCCGACATTTTCGCCAAGAACTGTTCGCCCCTGCGCCGATGCCGCATGAGCGAGCATGCAACGGCCGTTCACATCGCCGATGGCGTACACTCCCGGCGCTGTGGTGCGGAATCTGTCGTCGGTGACTATGAAGCCGCGTGAATCTGTGGCGATGCCTGTTGCCTCAAGTCCGTCAGGAACGACAGGACGCCGCCCGACTGCCGAAATGACGCATTCGGCCTCTACGCTTTTTTCTTTGCCCTTATGGAGGTAGCGTACTCGTTTGCCGTTTTCGACAGCCTGAACTTCAGCTCCGGTGATGAAATCGATGCCATGACGCGAAAGATAGCTTCGAAGACGTTTGGCAATATCGCGGTCGAAGCCTGGCAAGATTTCCTTGCAGTATTCAACCACGGTAATCTTGCTGCCGAAACTGCTGAATACCGAGGCGAATTCAAGCCCGATGACTCCTCCGCCGATTATCACCATGCTCTCTGGTATGGTTTCGAGAGCAAGCACATCATCGCTGGAAAGAGCTGTTTCACCGCCATCGACGCGAAGATTTGCCGGTCGCGAGCCCGTAGCTATGATAATTTCGGGAGCGTTATAGACTATGCCGTCGGCCACTACGGCTGGCCCCGGAGCTAATGAGGCCTCTGCCTTTATCACTTCTACATCTTTGAGAACGCTCTCAACGCCTTCCCGAAGCGTATCGGTAATCTCGACGAGCCTTTTTCGGACAGAGGTGAAGTCTACAGACGCCTCCGAAACCGCAATGCCGAGCATGTCGGCATGCCTTATGTCGTTAAGCCGTTTGGCCGACGCACACAGACATTTGGTCGGTATGCAGCCTCTGTTCAGACATGTTCCTCCGAGGCGGTCGCGCTCGAAGAGAATCACTTTGAGGCCTTTTGCGGCTGCCTCGGCGGCAGTTTCGTAGCCACCGGGGCCGCCGCCGATGATTATAAGGTCTGCTTGTGGCATAGTTGTGAGTAGGTAAGAATCGGATTCAGAGCAGCTTCGTCTTCGTCGGGGTGCGAAATAGGCGTTGTGTATGGAGCTCCTTTTATTCTGTCGGGGTCAGACGCTGCTTCCAGAGCGATTTTTCGCATGACATCGATAAATGAGTCGAGAGTATCTATCGATTCGGTTTCTGTAGGCTCTATCATCAGCGATTCGTGGAAAAGAAGCGGGAAGTATATAGTTGGTGCGTGGAACCCGTAGTCAAGCAATGATTTGGCGACATGCATTGTTGTTACACCCTGCGATTTGTCGCGAAGTCCGTCGAATACAAATTCGTGCTTGCACGGGCCCGGAATCGGCAATTCATACAAATCTTTGAGCGAGTTCATGATGTAGTTGGCGTTAAGAGTAGCCAACGGGCCGGCGTCCATCAGATTCTCAGAGCCGAGAGAGAGTATGTAGCTCAGAGCCTTGATATATACTGTGAAATTTCCGAGCCATGCGCTGACACGGCCGAATGCATTGTCGCTGCAAGTCACATCAAGACTGCCGTCGGCATTTTCCACAACCCTCGGATTTGGCAGGAATTGCTCGAGCCCGGCACGTACTCCAACCGGACCTGCGCCGGGACCTCCGCCGCCGTGAGGAGTGGAGAAGGTCTTGTGGAGGTTGATATGCATCACGTCGAAACCCATGTCGCCAGGCCGGGCGATGCCCAGCAGCGGGTTGAGGTTGGCGCCGTCGTAGTAAAGAAGAGCGCCGGCGGCATGCACCATTTCGGCTATTTCGGGTATGTTCTTTTCGAACATTCCGACCGTGTTGGGATTGGTCATCATCATGGCGGCTACGTCGCTGCCAAGTTTGCCGCGGAGGTCTTCGATATCTACAGTACCGTCTTCGAGGCTTTTTACTTCTACGATTTCAAATCCGGCCATTGCGGCGCTTGCGGGGTTTGTGCCGTGAGCCGAGTCGGGTACTATAACTTTGCGGCGAGCTTCGTCGGCGCGCGATAGGTGATAGCGGCGTATCACCATCAGCCCTGTGTATTCGCCGTGGGCTCCGGCAAAGGGGTTTAGCGTAAATTCAGCCATGCCGCCTATTTCGCTCAGATATTTTTCGAGCGTGCGGTATATTCGCAAGGCTCCCTGGACGGTCGATGCCGGCTGGTGTGGATGAAGCGCGCCTACAGCGGCGGTTCCGACCATGGCTTCGTTGACCTTAGGGTTGTATTTCATTGTGCACGAGCCTAAAGGATAGAAGCCGGTGTCTACGCCGAAGTTATTGTTGCTGCTGTTGGTGTAGTGGCGCACCAGCGAAGGCTCGTCTATTTCGGGAAGTGAGGGGGCTTGTTTGCGGGTGAGGCTTTCGGGCAACTCCACCTTCACGCCATATTCGTATTCAGGCAGACTGTAGCCATGCCTTCCCTTGTGCGATACTTCGAAAACGAGGGGTGAATATAGATTCTTGTTCATGACTTCAGATTCTTGATTGTTGACACATAGCGGTCGATGTCGTCGGGAGAACACATTTCGGTTGCTGCTACCAGCAGGGAATTGTCGGTGAGTTTTACACCGGCGAGTATGCCCTTGTCTGCGCAGGCCTCCAGAATAGCGTCGGCCGATAGATTTTCATCGGTAATCTCGACGGCAAACTCGTTGAGGTAAGGCTTGCCGGAGTACTTCAGTTTAATATAGCCGGTAGATTCGAGCCGGGCGGCAAGACTGTGGGCGGCTTCGGCGCTGAGTCTGTTTACCTTTTCAAGGCCGTCAGCCCCCATCAGCGACAGATACATGGCTGCGTGCAGGGTCATGATGCCTTGGTTGGAGCAAATATTGGAGGTCGCTTTCTGGCGGCGGATATGCTGTTCGCGGGCCTGGAGTGTGAGGACGAAAGAGCGTTTGCCGTCTTTGTCTGTGGTCGCTCCGACGATACGTCCGGGCAGTTTGCGCATGAGGTTTTCCTTACAGCACAGGTAGCCCAAATAAGGTCCTCCGTAATTCAGCGGCATGCCGAGTGACTGAGCTTCGCCGCATGCAATGTCCGCACACCATTCGCCGGGCGAGCGTAGCACGGCAAGTGTCGATGCATGACAATTCATTATCAGTAAAGCCTTCTTTTCATGACATCTGTCGGCCCAGCCATCGAAATTTTCGATAATGCCATAGTAATTTGGCTGTGCAACCATTACGCCGGCGACGTCGCCGGCGCCAAGCATCTGTTCGAAAGCGGTGCGGTCTGTTTCGCCATTGTCTTCGGGGATAATCTCTATGATTATTCCCGCGGCTTCGGCATAGGTGGCGAGGACTTGCTGCAAGGCAGGAGCTACTGTTGCGCTTACCAGTATGCGGCGTTTCTTGCGGACAGAATTTACGGCCATAACCATTGCTTCGGCCGCAGCTGTAGCACCGTCATACATAGACGCATTGCTCACATCGAGGCCGGTAAGGTCGGCCATCATGCTCTGGTATTCGAATATGTATTGCAGAGTGCCTTGGGATATTTCAGGTTGGTAAGGGGTGTAGGCCGTGAGGAATTCCGAACGGCTCATCATAGCAGGAATCGCCGCCGGGGTATAGTGATGATAGAATCCGGCACCGGCAAAGCATGTCAGAGGCTTGTTCTGAGTTGCCAGGGCGGCAAAATAACGTTCGAGTTCGGGTTCGCTCATGGCCTTTGGCAGGTCGTAGGGCTTTTTTAGCCTTAGCGCCGGTGCCACATCGGCATAAAGAGCGTCGATATCCGTCACACTACAGCGTGCGAGCATTCGCTCCACATCTGCGTCGGTGTGGGGGAAATAACGGTGACGAGCCATAAATCAGTGCTTTTCGTTGAGACAGAATTCGTCGTAGGCTTTCTGGTCCATCAGACCTTCGAGTTCCGACGGGTCTTTTATAACCACCTTGATAATCCAGGCTTCAAGAGGGTTGCTGTTTATGAGCTTGGGGTCTCCTTCGAGAGCGAAATTCACCTCTGTGACTTCGCAGCTTACGGGAGCGAAAAGGTCGGAGGCTGCTTTGCGGCTTTCGATTGCGCCGAATTCTTCGCCGGCTTCGAATTCGTCTCCGTCTTCGGGAGCGTCGACATAGGTGACTGTGCCAAGTTGCTTTGCTGCGTATTCCGAGATTCCTATATAGCCGGTTTCGCCTTCGACTTTTATATATTCGTGAGTGGGGAGGTAATAGATTTTATCCATGGTATTTATTTTTTATATTGAGGTATGTAGAATCGTTTTTTTATCACAGTTGCCGGAGCGAGTTTGCGACGAATGCGCACCTGAAGCTTTGTCTCCAGAGGTGCATATCGTGCATCGACGATAGCCATGGCTATGTTCTTGCCGAGTGTAAGTGAATTGTATCCGGTTGTGATATGGCCGACAACGGCACCGTCGAGGTCAAGCACTTCAAAACCATGCCGGGCTGTCGCCGGAGAGTCTATTTCGAGGCCGACAAGCTTTCGCCGTGGTCCTTCGACTTTCTGTTTTGCGAGAGCTTCGCTGCCTATGAATCCGCCCGGTTTGTCGAGTTTTACAAACATGCCCAGACCGGCCTCAATAGGTGTGATATCTTCGGCAAGTTCATCGCCATAGAGCGGAAGCCCGGCTTCGAAGCGGAGGGTGTCGCGACAACCGAGGCCGCAGGGCTGTATGCCATATGCCATGAGTGAATTCCACATTTCGACTATGCGGTGCGGGTCTGCATAGATTTCGAAGCCGTCTTCGCCGGTATATCCGGTACGACTGACAATCATATTGCCGTCAAGGACCGTGAAGGTATAGAATGTAAGTGCCGATACATCGAGGCCAAAGACAGTTTTCATTATTTTTTCGCTGTCGTGACCTTGGAGAGCCAGCTGGCCGCAGTCGGCCGAATAATCTCGAATCTCGACGTCGAATCCTTTGGCGCAGTCGCGTACCCAGGCTACGTCTTTTTCAAGATTGGAAGCGTTCACAACAAGAAGGAAGCTTTCTTCGCCAAGACGATACACAAGCAGGTCGTCGACAGTTCCGCCGGTTTCGTATGTCATCATGCCATACAGCACCTGCCCGATTTTCATCGGAGCAGCGTAGTTTGTAAAGATGTGGTCGACAAATTTCACGGCATCGCGACCGGCGATGTATATTTCACCCATGTGTGATACGTCGAACAGGCCCGAGCATGTGCGCACGGCTTTGTGCTCGGTGTCGAGCCCGCTGTATTCGATAGGCATGTCGTAGCCTGCGAATGGCGCCATCTTGGCGTTCAAGGCCATGTGCCGTTCGAACAGGCATGTTTTTTTCATTTCAGATTCCATAATCAGAGTAGTTTTTCTGTCAGTATATGCAGTAGGGCCGCCCGGTCGAGACCGGCTATGGCTTTTTCAGGTTCTGTGTTGTATATTGCTTTCTCAAGGTCATCGCGAGTGAAAGGTGTGCCTTTCAACCGGCTGAATATCATTGTTTCGGGGTCGTCGAGCAGGAAAAAGTCTCCGGAAGCTTCCATGCGGCTGATTCGGCCATCAGAGTCTAAAGCTATGCTTAAAGCAAACTCGCCGACTCCGTCTATATGGCCATGTATGTGCCGGAGGCTGCTGTCTTCAGACTTCTTCGGGGCGTTTTCTCCTTTCCTGTAAAGGAACGCCGGATCATAGTAGTTTTGTTCAATATTTTCTATTGCAACGATGTCTTCGGGGTTGAGCAGTATTTCTTTGTCGCATAGAGCGGCTATCATATTATGCTCAAAATCCTCGGGGCTAAGTTCTAATCCTGCTTCTTTCAGGCAAGTGACACGCGAATGAACCGATTTGACAGATTTTGATTCGAGTTTGGCCCGCGAAGGTGTTATAGCACGGCTCATCACGGCCGGATTGAAGTCGTAGAGCATGGTTCCGTGAGCGATACAGCGGCCTGGAAGATGATAGAAAGCGTTTCCAGACACCTTGCGGCCATCGATTACTATATCGTTTCGGCCGGTAGCGCAGGCCTCAAGC
The DNA here is from genome assembly GCA_910578035.1 of uncultured Muribaculaceae bacterium. GTDB lineage: Bacteria > Bacteroidota > Bacteroidia > Bacteroidales > Muribaculaceae > CAG-873. The sequence continues at coordinate 7,810 of CAJTOB010000049.1, read as the reverse complement.
CCCATGTTTCGGAGCTCGGCGGCAATCATGGTGGTATATCTGGCGAAAGTGGCCGTAATTTCATCGCCGGGGCTGATGTATGAGAACATGAAATTATCCATGTCGGCGAAAACACAGCCGCCTCCGCTGCGGCGACGCACTACATCGATGCCTGCCGTTCGGCAATATTCCATGTCGACTTCCTTGTCCATTTCCTGATTGCGACCGCAGATAACGGTCGGTTTCACGCGCCATGAGAAAAAATACTCGTCGGCAGGCAGACATTGAGCGGCCCACTCTTCCATCGCGAGATAGAAGGGCAGCCTTCGGGGCTCGTTGAACGGTAGCCTGAGGTGTATCATTGCGTTTTATGCGATTTAAGGTGCCCAAAAATAATCAATAAACGCCAAACCGCAAACTTTTCATCACTTTTTTTCTTTGCTGCGAATCCTGTGAAAAATAATGGGTAAAAAATGTGGCGTGAAAAGGGAAAAAGTGCTAACTTTGCAGAGTAATATGCCTTCGGGCATAATGCTTGCTATGGAATTATGAATACAACTATCCGACATATCTGCCACTTACTGCGCGACCGCGACGACCTTGCGGTGCCGGGGCTGGGTGTGTTCCGTCGGCGTCGTATCGGTGCCCGTTTCGAGGGCGCTGAGCTTTTGCCTCCGTCGGAAGAGATAGTTTTTGCAGCTCATGATTCTTACGACGACGGTGTGCTCGTGATGTCTGTGGCCCGTTGTCTGGCTTGCGACAAAGATGTCGCAGCCGAGCGTGTGGCCGCTGATGTAGCGGATATAAAGACACGTCTTGGAGCGGGAATGGCAGTGGAACTCGGTGATTCCGGCAAGCTCGTTCCGGCGGCAGCTCTTGGTGGAATCGTTTTTGAGCCATCTGCATCATGGAGCGGCAAGCAGCCATTTTCATGGCTGAAGCCGGTTGAGCAGCTCGCGGTAGCGGAGAATATGGACTGTAGCTCAGCCGACGAAGAAACGGAAAATCGTCGCAATATATTCATGCAGTCGCTCCAGCGCACGGCTTCGAGTGCAGCAGCCGTGGCTCTTCTTGCTCTCATCGCTTTTGTTGCATCGCAGCTTCCGCGTAAGAACCAGGCCGAGCCCCAGATGGCTTCGTTCGGTTTTGAGAGGGCGGAGCGTCCGGTTATATCCGAGCAATTCGAACAGCCTGCAGCCGACAAGGCTCTTGTGCTGATAATCAATACTCCTGCTGATGGAATGTCTATCGTCGACCCAGCAGAAAAGAAATCGCATACAATTGCCGCAGCAGCAGATAGTAATGACAGCTATTTTCTCATAGTAGCGTCTTTGGCTTCATCGGCTGAAGCATATAAATTCATAGCGGCAAATGCCGATACGCCCGGTCTCGGAATTCTTGAAGCAGACGGCCGTTGCCGTGTGTATGCAGCCTCGGGCGTATCTTTTGCGGCAACGAAGGCGATTGCCGACAATAATGGCCTCTTCGAGCGTTTCCCGACCGCATGGATTTGCAGGAAGTGAAAAATCATTATAAATTATTGTGAATAAAGATGTGAATGTTGGCTATATGAGCCCAAGCCGTTCATATACCTACTGTAGCTACTGTAATTCGCAAATTGCCCTATAATCCTCCAATCTTCTTTTTACATGGAAAATCTGAGAGAACTCCTCCTATCCCGCCACAGCATACGGCGATATACCGATCAGCCCCTTGATGCGGTGCAGGTCAAGACAATTCTTGAAGCCGGTCTTCTGGCACCTTCGTCGAAGAATGCCCGCTCATTCCAGTTTGTTGCTGTAGAAGATGCAGCAGTACTTGAGCGCCTTTCGGAATGCAAGCCCAGCTATGCGGCTTCGGTTAAGAACGCCCGTCTGGCTGTAGTAGTTTGTTCTGATCCTGCTCTTAGCGAGGCTTATATAGAAGATGCATCTGTGGCAGCCATTTTGATGCATCTTCAAGCTGCCGACCTTGGTATCGGTTCATGTTGGGTGCAGGTCCGGGGCCGTTATGCGGCCGATGGCGAGCCGTCGGAGAATGTTGTCCGCGAGACTCTCGGTATTCCCGATGATATTGTAGTGGAGTGTATCATGACATTCGGCTATCCCGACGAAACCCGCAAGCCCGTGAACCCCGATAAACTTCTTTGGGAAAAAGTGCATATCGGCACATGGAATCAGGCTCAGATAGACTGAATGCGCCTCTGAGAGTGGCATTGGCCGGTGCCGGCAATGTGGCCTCGCATCTTGCAGCAGCTTTGACCCTTTCCAAGGTCTGCAAGCTTGTGGCAATTGCGAGCCGCACGCCCGACCATGCTTCAGAACTGGCCGCCATGGCCGGTTGTAAGCCGTGCTTATATTCAGAAATTGCTTTGGCGAGGCCGGACGTAGTCATCGTTTCTGTCGCCGACCGTGCAGTTGCAGATGTTGTCGGGCAGATAGGGCACATTGGCGAGTCTGTGCTTGTGCTGCATACGTCGGGTACGCTCGACAAATCGTGTCTTGAGCCTATCAGCCTGCGTACAGGTATTTTCTATCCTTTCCAGACCTTTACCAAGGGATTTGAAGTTGATATGGCCGAGGTGCCGTTTTTCATAGAGACGGCCTTTAAAGAAGATTATGCAGAAGCTGATACTCTTGCACGGTCAATTTCGCCTTATGTGTATTCGTCTGATGAAGAGCGTCGCCGTCACCTTCATATTGCGGGGGTTTTTACTTCCAATTTCGTGAATGTGCTTCTTGGTGTTGTAGAGGAAGAGCTTGGTGAGGCCGGCTATCCGGCAGAGGTGGCCGTTCCGCTGCTCCGTCAGACAATCGAGAAGGCGGCAAGTATAGGCACTTTTGCGGCTCAGACCGGTCCGGCGGTTCGAGGAGATATCGCTGTTATGAAGAGTCAGCTTGCTACTCTTGCCCCGCAATACCGTGAGGTGTATAAAGTTCTCTCCGAGTTAATAATGAAAAAACATAATTCTGCAGATGAGCAAGATAAATTATGATTTGAGTAAAATCAAGGCTGTGGTTTTCGATGTCGACGGCGTGCTTTCGCCTTCGACTGTTCCCCTTTCGCCCGAGGGAATCCCGGAGCGTATGGCAAATCTGAAAGACGGCTATGCCATGGTCCAGGCTGTGAAAGGAGGCCTGCATCTGGCTATTATAAGCGGTGCCGACGACCATAGGGTAGAGGAGCGCTTTCGCAAGATTGGAATGACAGATGTTTTCCTCAAATGCAAGGCGAAGTTGCCTATCCTTAACGAATGGATGGAACGCAACGCTTATAAGCCTGAGGAAGTTGCATATGTAGGCGACGATATACCCGATTTGCCTCCAATGGGAGCGGTGGGGCTTTCGGTGGCTCCTCGCGATGCTGCTGTCGAGGTTAAAGCCGCGGCAACCTTTGTTTCCGGCGCCGACGGGGGGTATGGCGTTGCCCGCGAACTTATAGAAGAAATTCTTAAGGTCAAGGGGCTTTGGATGCTCGATACACATGCTTTCGGCTGGTGATATGGAGGCTGTAGAGATTGTGCCGCCACTACCTTCGGCGGCATTTAAGAGTGTGAAAGTGCTGTTGGCTTCAAATTCGCCACGCCGCAGGCAGTTGCTTCAGATGATATTGCCTTCGTTTGAAATTGCCGATAATATTGATGTAGACGAAAGCTATCCGGCCGATATAAAGCCCGAAGATGTGCCGGCTTATATTGCCGTTATCAAAGCTAAGGCTCACGACAATCTGCTTGAAGATAATGAGTTGATGATTACGGCAGATACAGTTGTAATTTTGGACGGCCGCATATATGGCAAGCCGCATTCGCGAGAGGAGGCTGTAGACATGCTTGGCCGTCTTTCCGGGCGCACGCACCATGTGGTGACAGGCGTGGCTCTCAGTGCCAAAGGACACGAACGAGATGTCTTCAGCGAAACAACTGCCGTTCGCTTTGCCGAGCTATCTAAAGCACAGATAGAAGATTATGTAGACCGTTACCGTCCTTTTGACAAGGCCGGTGCCTACGGGGTGCAGGAATGGGTCGGTGCAGTAGGCATTTCGGGGCTCGACGGTTGCTATTACAATGTGATGGGCTTACCCCTTCATACTCTTTACGAGCATCTTGCCCGATTCTATCAATCGACGTAGCCGAGCGATGCGAGCCGGGCTGCGGCGTCGGTAAGAATGTCGATGGCGCTTTGTGGTCTTATCGTATGGTTCTGGAATTGCCAGAATTCGGCAGGCGCTTCGCTGAACATTCCTTCGAAAGCGCTGTTACGCTCGCCAAGAGCCTTGTGATGGCCTTCGCCTGAGCATAAAGCTTTGAAGGTGACAACTGAAAGTGCTCCTAGTCGCATGCTTATCTCCATGAGGTGCTCGGCAGTGTGGCTGTCGCAAGTGTTCTGGCATAAGCGAAGCGATAATATGTATAAATCCTGAAGAAAAGCCGTGTAGACATCGGCTATTTCTTCGGGATTTATTTTAGTGTGTATAATCGTCAGCAAGCTCATTGCGCCGGTGGCAAGCGCATCTTCACCCATTCCGGCCGCTTCAAGACACTTCATATGTGTGGCTGCTACGATAAGCAGCTCGCTTGCCGTCTTGTTTTTGTTTTCGCCGCCTGCTCGCAGACGCTCGGCAAGCCGGGCTGTATCTTCGCCGGATTTGCGCAGAGCTTCGTCAAGTTCCATTATTCCACTTGCTTGAGGTTGTGGCCCATACGCTCTTTTTTTGTGTGCATGTATCGCAGATTATAGGGATTGGGCTCTACTTCGATAGGCACATTCTCTACCACTGTGAGTCCGTAGCCTTCAAGGCCGATACGTTTCACGGGATTGTTGGTGAGAAGACGCATTTTACGTATTCCAAGCAGATTGAGAATCTGTGCGCCAACGCCGTAATCGCGTTCGTCGGCGTCGTGCCCCAGGTGTATGTTGGCCTCGACGGTATCAAGACCTTCCTCCTGAAGTTTGTAGGCCTTTATTTTATCCATCAGACCAATGCCGCGGCCTTCCTGATTCAGGTAGATGACTGCGCCACGTCCTTCTTTTTCAATCATCTGCATGGCTTTGTGAAGCTGTTCGCCGCAGTCGCAGCGCTTGGAGGCAAAAATGTCGCCGGTAGCGCACGATGAATGGACGCGCACGAGCACGGGCTCGTCGGTCGTTACATCGCCCTTGATTATTGCGATGTGCTCCAGACCATTGCTCTTTTGGCGGAAGGGAATGAGGCGGAAATGACCGTCGGCGGTAGGCATGTCTACTTCAACACCCTGCTCGACGAGCTGTTCGGAGGCAAGACGGTAGGCAATCAAATCGCGAATCGAGATCAGTTTCATGCCCCACTCGTCGGCGCGTCTGCGAAGTTCAGGCAGGCGTGCCATGGAGCCGTCTTCGCTCATTATTTCCATCAGGGCTGCTGCAGGCTGAAGGCCGGCGAGGCGCGCGAGGTCAACGGCGGCTTCTGTGTGGCCGCTGCGGCGCAGGACGCCGGCGTCCTGCGCGTAGAGAGGGTTGATATGCCCCGGACGTCCGAATGTTTCCGGCACCGATTCAGGGTCGGCGAGCGCGCGTATAGTTGCACAACGGTCTTCGATGCTGACACCAGTGCTACAACCTTCTATTTTGTCGACTGTGATTGTAAACGGCGTGCCGAGCATCGAAGTGTTCTGTTCGACCTGATGGTTGAGTTCGAGCTCGCGGCAGCGGGATATGGTGAGGGGCACGCAGAGCACTCCGCGCGCGTTCTTCAACATGAAGTTTACCTGCTCGGGTGTTATTTTTTCGGCGGCAACTATGAGATCGCCTTCATTTTCGCGGTCTTCGTCGTCGACCACAATCACCATTTTACCATTGCGGAAGTCTTCGATTGCTTCCTCTATGCTGTCGAGTTTTATGTTGTCGTTCATAATCTATATGGAATCTTTGGCACCGGCGTATTTATAGTCGAAACGATCGAGCAATGAAATTGTTGTCGAGCGTATGGCGGACAGATTACGGACGGTCGGCTTAAAAGGATATTGGTTGAGAAGGTTGATGGTGTAAATATCTGTGCTGTTTGATAGATAATCTACTAATTGATTCAGCTTTTGTCTCAATTCAAGCGGCAGCCCCGGGGCAAACAGCTTTTTGATGCTTCCGGTGCGGCCGAGGCGCGCAGTCTCGGCATCGATGTCGCCGAGAAAGTCGAGTAACATGTCGACTGCAGTATCATTATCGACGGTAACTATCCTGACCTCTTTCAGGGTAAGGTCGCGCGGTATGGCTCGGCCGGCTATGCGGCGGAAGAAATTCTTGTATGCGTCGATGTTGAACACCGCCGAATCGCCTACAGCTTTATAGGTGAAGAACACACCCAGCGGGAGCAGGGCCAGAGAGCTCAGCCATATGCCTTCCCAAACGGGAACTTTGCCGTCGCGGGCCATTTTATAACCCGCATTATCGATGAGGAAGTAGATGATAAAGAGCAATACCGAAATTACAAGCGGTGTTCCGAGTCCGCCTTTCTTGATAATGGCCCCCAGAGGTGCGCCGATGAAAAAGAATATTATACAGGCGAACGAGAGTGTGAATTTGCGTTGCAGCTCGATATCGTGGCGGCGCATGAGTTTTGCCTGTTCTTCGAGGGCAAGGCTGCGGTACAGATATTCCTGTTTCTGGCGTTTTGCCTTTGACAGAGCCTGGTTCAGGTAGCTTTTAGCCATGCCGGGGCCTCGGGCCAGATATATTGAGTCGATATCAATCGGTTTTTCCATTACCACTGTGGGTGGTGTCATGTTGCGCCGGCTGCCGTCGGGCATTGTTTCGGTGCGTGGCGAGATGCCGTAATAGGGCAGAGTGCGGATTTCGTGGGCATATATGGCTCCGACAGAGTCTACTTCGTGGCCGATGGAATCGATTGAGTGTATGAGCTGACTCGCATTCTGGCCTATATACTGGCTGCGCATGCCTTCTTCGTCGAGGCGGTTGAAGTTTGCATCGAAGGGAAAGTACACCTGCTTGTCGGTGAAGTGCTCGCGCCTGAATGGCAGATAGCGCGAAGAGCCTGCTCCCATACTATTGTCGCGCATGTTCTCAAACATTTCGCCACTGTAAAGATGGAGGAGAAGCTTTGTTTTGTCTTCAGTAAAGTTGAAACGCCCCGAGTCGGCGAGTATGACGCGGGTGTTGTCATATCCTCGCGACAGGTCGTAGATAATCATGCCGTAGAGCATGCCGGTCTCGGGGTTTTTGCTCTCGGTATAGAGGTTGAGATTTGGTATCTGATCGTAGAAAGAGCGTACCGGAATCTCGACTTCGGGCGATTTTTGCCTGACAGAGAATGTGAGTGTCCACATTTTTGTCTTGGCTATAGGGAGGATATCGTTTTGAAAGAAGAAGGCTCCGATAGACAGGCAAATCATGAATATCATAAGGGGCCGCATTATACGAAACAGCGAAATGCCGGATGCTTTCATCGCTGTGAGTTCGAATTTTTCGCCAAGATTTCCGAAAACCATCAGCGACGCGAGCAACACAGCCAGAGGCAGTGCGGTCGGAACCATTGTGATTGCGGCGTAGAAGAATAGTTCTGCGATAATACCTACAGACAGGCCTTTGCCTACGAGGTCGTCAATAGATTTCCACAGAAACTGCATGAGCACAATGAAGAGACAGATAAAAAACGTCATAGCCAGCAACGGCAGGAACCGCTGCAGCATATATGAATAGAGACGTTTCATTCTGAACATTGCTCGCAAGTATAGTCTATCTGAATGCAAAGATACGTCAAATAGCCGAAAGCCGCAAATTTAAGGGCGCATGGTAATAAACCTGTGTTTAGGCATATATATTGCACAGGCGGAAGATGAAGA
>CAJTOB010000048.1 GCA_910578035.1 uncultured Muribaculaceae bacterium | reverse complement strand
TGGCTCCACGACATTTCGCTTACGTGGATAAGACCCTCTACGCCGGGAGCGACTTCGAGGAATGCACCATAGTCTGCCATAACGACAACTTTACCCTTAACCTTGTCGCCGACTTTGAGGTTGGCGTCGAGGGCATCCCAGGGATGGGGGTGGAGCTGCTTGAGACCGAGAGCGATACGCTTCTTGTCGTTGTCGAAGTCGAGGATAACGACGTTGAGCTTCTGGTCGAGCTGAACCACTTCGCTGGGGTGGCTTACGCGGCCCCAAGAAAGGTCGGTGATGTGGATAAGGCCGTCGACACCGCCGAGGTCGATGAATACACCGTAGGAGGTGATGTTCTTGACGGTACCTTCGAGTACCTGACCTTTTTCGAGCTTGCTGATGATTTCGCGCTTCTGCTGTTCGAGCTCGGCTTCGATGAGAGCCTTGTGCGAAACAACAACGTTGCGGAATTCTTCGTTGATCTTAACGACCTTGAATTCCATAGTCTTGCCTACGAATACATCGTAGTCGCGGATGGGCTTCACGTCGATCTGCGAGCCGGGGAGGAAGGCTTCGATGCCGAAAACATCTACAATCATACCGCCCTTAGTGCGGCACTTGATGAAGCCTTTGATGATTTCGTTGTTTTCGAGAGCGGCATTGATGCGTTCCCAGGAACGAGAAGCGCGGGCTTTCTTGTGCGAAAGGATAAGCTGGCCTTTCTTGTCTTCCTGGTTTTCGATGAACACTTCCACCTTGTCGCCGACTTTGAGGTCGGGGTTGTAGCGGAATTCGCTCATGGGGATAATACCGTCTGATTTGTAGTCGATGTTAACCACGGCTTCGCGCTTGTTGAGAGCGATGATGGTACCTTCGATTACTTCTTTGTCCTTAACGGAGTTGAGAGATTCCTCGTAGGCGTTGGTGAGCTCTGCGCGAGATTTCTCACCTGCGGTTTCGCCATTTTCATAGGCTTCCCAGTCGAAATCTTCAATGGGTGAATTTTTCAATTCTGTCATTAATGTGTTAATAAAAAGGGTTAATTAAAAAGCAGCCTCGGGCAAAGCGCCCTTGGCGGCTGCAAAGATAAGGTTTTTTTTCAATATTTCAAACACTTGCGTGTGCGAAAAAGCAAATTATTTCATAAAAACGAGGTAGACTGCCGCTATCAGGCAGCCGAAAGCGGCAAAGTGGTTCCAGTGCAGACTTTCTCCTTTGAAAAACAGGATAGTGAAGACCGTGAAAATTATGAGAGTAATAGCCTCCTGGAGCACCTTGAGCTGTAAAAGCGAGAAGGCGCCTCCGTTGTCCTGAAAGCCGATACGGTTGGCCGGCACCTGAAAGCAGTATTCGGCCAGCGCTATGCCCCATGAAAGCAGTATGACTGCATAGAGAGGCGTGTTTTCCGAAAGTACCTTCATCTGCTGCAACTTGAGGTGGCCGTACCATGCGAAGGTCATGAATACGTTGGCAATAACGAGCAGCGCCACCGTGATAATAGCATTTTTCATTTCCGGGCGCAAAATTACACAGAAACATATCACGAAGCCCGGTTTTAACCAATATTAAGATTTTACGCCCCGTTCGCTTGGAAAAAAAGCTTAACTTTGCACCAGACATTCGAAGATATCAGAAGAGCTCCGGCGGGCGTTTCCCGACGAGAGTTTCTTTTCTTTTATTGTGTTTGTTGAATACCATATATATTGTTAAATCAAGATACTTAAATTAGACTACATATGGCAATTACCTATATGACAAAAGAAGGATATGACCGCAAAATGGAGGAAATATCCTATCTCGAGACTGTGAAACGCCCCGAAATAAGCAGGGCAATCGCCGAGGCCCGCGACAAGGGCGACCTTTCGGAAAATGCAGAATACGACGCCGCCAAAGAAGCCCAGGGCCTTCTCGAAATGAAGATAGCCCAGCTGAAAGATTTGGTAGCCAATGCCCGTATCATAGACGAGAGCAAGCTCTCAACCGATGAGGTACAGCTTCTCAACCGTGTGAAAATACGCAATGTCGATACCGGCAGCGAGGCCGAATACACCATCGTGGCCGACTCCGAAGCCGACATGAAGGCGCGTAAAATCGCTGTCAGCACTCCTATCGCCCGCGGACTTATGGGTCATAAGAAAGGCGATGTTGTGGAAATCACCATACCGGCAGGAACTGTACGGTTCGAAATCGTTGAAATCGCGCTCTGATGGCAAGCATTTTTTCCAGAATCATAGCCGGCGAGATTCCTTCTTACCGCGTGGCCGAAGACGAGAAGCACTATGCCTTTCTCGACATCAACCCTCTTTCGGAAGGCCATACACTGGTTGTTCCGAAACGTGAGGTAGACTACATATTCGACCTTGACGATGCAGAGTATGCCGATCTTCAGCTTTTTGCGAAGCGTGTTGCGGCCGCGATAGAGAAAAGTGTGTCCTGCAAGCGTATCGGAGTGGCTGTAATCGGTCTCGAGGTTCCTCATGCCCATATTCACCTTGTGCCTATCACCAGTGAGGCTGATATGGACTTCCGCCGAGAGAAACTCAGCCTTTCACCCGAACGAATGGCTGAAATAGCCAGTTCGATAGCCGCTAATTTCAAATAACTATGAAAAAACTGATATTCGGCGGCCTCGCATTGGCCGCTATCGCAGTCTCGTCCTGCTCGGGTCCGAAGGGATGGAGTGTAGAGGGAACAATTCAGGAGCCCTCCGTAGCTAAGATTGCTCTCGAAGGATATAATAACGGCCTGTGGTACACTGTCGACAGTCTTGCCGTCGACAAGAACGGTAAATTCTCATACCAATCAGAAGAACCTGCCCATTTTGCCGAGATTTTCCGTCTTACCGCTCCCGGAGCCGACGGCGGAAGCATATATTTTCCTGTCGACTCATGCGACAAAGTGACCGTTGAGGCATATGGCAGTCATTTCGGTTCGGGCTATGTGCTTGGAGGCACTGAACTTGCCCGCACAATCTGCAGTGTAGACAGTCTGGTCGCCGCTTCCTCGGCCGATGATATGGAAATGCGCCGCTCGCTTGTAAACTATATCACTTCCGACACTACGGGTATGGTTGCATACTATGTTATCGGCAAGTCGATTGGAGGCAAGCCTCTGTTTGACCCGGCCGACGAATTCGGCAATCGTGTGTATGGCGCCGCCGCACAGATTTTCGCGAGTTTTGCGCCCGAAGACCCTCGTGGCAAGGTTCTCCGTGCCCAGTTCTTTGCAGGACGCCAGGCTCTTGGCAAGTTGCCCGAAATGCCCGGTACTGTGCTCGAAGCCGACGAGACAGGCTATATCGATATCTCGAACTACGATGACCGCGGAGTGAAGCACTCGATTTCAGAACTCGTAAATGACGGCAAGCTGATTATACTAAGTTTCACGGCATATGGAACAGAGGCCTCTGTGCCTTACAACGCGATACTCAACGACATCTATACGAAGAGCCATGACAAGGGGCTTGAAATATTCCAGGTTGCGTTCGACAGCGACGAACAGGCATGGAAGACCGTAGCCCGCAATCTGCCCTGGATTACGGTGTGGAATTCTCCCTCTGATGGTGTAGCCGCACTCACAAACTACAATGTAGGCGCCTTCCCCGTCACCTTCATCATCAACCGCAAGGGCGAAATCGTAGCACGAGTATCCGACCCGACCACACTCGCCGCTGAAGTCGCCAAGTATCTCTAATTGATATACATCAAAACGTATGAGAAACGCCGGGAATGCCTTATGGCAGTTCCGGCGTTTTTTATATGAAAGTCTTCAGACGCACTTTCTTCGTGCGGAAGCCCTGCGAAAATCGGCTATGGCAAAACAATAGGACAGTAAAATGCGTTAAATCGCTCAGAGGGCTTGCAGATTGAGAAAAAAGGCGTAAATTTGCAGAGCAAAAAATAACAATTCGTAAATTTCTAAACAGACAATTACTATGGCTTACGTTATCACCGACAGCTGTGTGGCTTGCGGCACCTGTCTGCCCGAATGCCCCGTTGAAGCTATCTCCGAAGGCTCTATCTATGTAATCGATCCCGATACCTGCATTGACTGCGGTACCTGCGCATCGGTTTGCCCCAGCGAAGCAATCATCCCCGGCGAATAATCTTTCGCAAAAAAAGCTAAAAACCGACACCGTCATGCCGAACAAAGGCAAGATGGTGTCGGTTTTTTATGTATGACTTTGAAAACTAAGCGTAATCTATATGGCATTCTCGCAGTCGCGGGCTTTTTATCGATAGTTGGCAGAGGCGTGCAGCTTGCCTGCGGCGGTGATATTGACGGTTGGCATGTGACATTTCAGGTACTTGTGTCGGCTGTTTTCGGCGCCTTGTGGTACAAGTTCCGGCGGCTCTACAACGAGGAGCAATTTTATCGCCGTTACCGCGACAATTTCGATGCCTGAATGATGAGATGAAAAAGGAGACTGTCTGACATCAAAAGTAGACAGTCTCCTTCTATTGCATTATTATGTAAGGTCAGTCCTGGAGGTAGTAGGTTATATAGGTGACTACTCGGACGGTCTTGATGTCCGGGGTGTATTGGTCGCGGTCGTTGATTGAGAACTGGCCCTGCGATGCTGTCTTGATTTTGCCGAGTTTGCTGTGAGAGTCTCCTGCGAATTTATCGGCGGCTTCGCGCGCGTTTGCGGTAGCTTCGGCAATCATTTCGGGCTTGATGCTGTTCAGGTCGGTATATTCGTATGAAGTCTGGTAGTTATAGTCGCCGGCAACGATGGCTATACCTTGCTGAAGCAGGCTTGTCTGTTTCTCCATGAGGGCGCGGACTGCGTCTATTTTGTCGGAGGTTACTACAACGACGTTTGTCACCTGATAGCGGTAAACAACATTCTGGTTGCCGTAGCGGTCTGCGGCATTGTCATATACCTGTGGTGGATTAACAGATATTTCGGCGTCAGTTATGCCGTTTGACTTGAGGAATGATAGAATCGCGGAGTTTGTAGACTGGATTCGGTTGTAAATTGTAGACAGATCGTTGCCCATTTCTTTTGTTACGATGGGCCATGTTACTTTGTTTGCGCGTACTTCCTTCTCGCAGAGTCCGCGCACTGTGACAACGCGGTCGCGGTTGGTGAAATTGTCTATGCCGCCTTTTAGAGCGAAGCCGAGGATTACAATGGCAACACCTATAATTGCTGCAGGGATAATGTTTTTCATAAATTATAGTAATTGATAGATGATAATAGATAGTTGTGTTAGAAATATAGAACGAGTGCGGCTACAAGTTTGTTGTCGTCAGACTCCGATATTGAGTGCCGGCCGGAGGAGTAGAAATATTGTTCGTAGTTGATGCGGAAATCGCAGTGAAGAGAGCCTTTTATATACGAAGCTGTTGTGCCTACGGTTATACGGTTGTGGCCTATGTAATCGTCGCCGAGGACACCGGCGCTGTTGCGTATGCCTGTGCTCGCGTCTGTAATACCGTCGAAGCGTCCTTGAAACGACAGCCGGTTTACAATTGCCGATTTTACAGGAAAACCGTAGTCTATTTCGAAGTTATAGCCATGTGAGGCGTCGTGGGAATTGCCGGTATATGTGCGGTAGCAATATTCAGCTTCGATAAACCACGAGCTGTTCTGGAATGTCAGCGAGGCATCTACCTGATTTATGCGAATGCCTTCGAGACCCGGTTTGCGCGACATAAAGCACACCTGAGGAAGCAGGCCTCCGGGGGTAGTATAGTTTGCTTTTACTGAATATGTGAGGCTTTTGTTCCATGCCGAGTGGTCGGACATGTCTGTTCCGTTGAAGGCGCCACCTTCGATATAGAGCCTTGTTTTCGGTATGGTGTAGCCAATCTTGAAGCCTGCCGCCCTGAGATTTCCGAAGAGTTTGCAGACTGAAGGTCTGTTGGCGAAGTGGTAGAGCGCCGGGGCGCGGCTTGCTCCGATGCTGAACGGCACTCGGCATTGGCCGCCGATCACTTTGAATCCTTTGAAGGGGGTTACGCCTACATATGCGTCGAGAATTTTCATTTTTCCGCGGTCGCAGAGGTCTACCTGAAAGAAGTATTCAGCGACGGGAAGTACTTTGCCGCCTGCGCTGAGACGTGCATTCCGTACTTGAAACCGTTTTTCACCATAAGCGGTGGATTGCTCATAGAACGCACGGAAAGTGCCGTGGAACTGCGGTATATAAGTGGAGGGAATGCTTATTTTTTTTACTTCAGTCGAGTCTGATGCACGCATCGAGGCGACCGAAAAGGCGGCAATCAGAAAAAACAGTATTTTATATCGCATAATCAGTAGTCATATAAAAGTTTGAAATCGTCGACATACAGAACAGAGCCGTTTCCGCCGGTGAAGAAGTCTCCGTATTTGCTCGCCGAACATGTAATTATAATGTATTTTGGTTTTCTCGAAGTGGATTTGTATTTGAGTTCGAATTCAAATGGCGTCCATTGTGCTATGGATTCTCCATGCTGCATGCTGCCATATGCGACAACGTAGTCTCCCTCGGGGTCGAACAGCTGGCGGTTTGCCGGATTTGTGCGGATTTCGAGAGGCTCATCGGAGTCGATAAGCGCTATCCATACCGTACATGTGTCGGGCTGACCGATTAGATGACTCATTTCGTTCGAAGATCGGTCGATTGTCGTGCAGTTGTATTTGAACATGCCCTGCAGTTTTGTGGGGCGCTCTGTAAAGGGGCGTCCGAAGCTTAGAACGCCGTTTGTGCCGTCGGTTCTCACATATGTTCCGGTAAACAGATTGCCTGCAGCAAGCTTTCCTACAATTCCGATGCCTATAAAGCGAGTTTCGAGCATTGCTGCCCAGCCGCCGCCGGAGGGGGTGTCGTCTGTAGGCACTGAGTTTGAATTGCCCAGAGTTGTGGCACCTTTGTTGCCGGTACCCCAGTATGGTTCGCCGTTTTCGGCCCAGGGGCACCATATTTTACCATCGAGCCACCATTGGTCGAAATCGGCGTTCGGTGGCTGTATGGCCGCGCCGGTAGTGAACGATACTTCGTCGCCGATGTCGGAGCCGGAGTATGTGCGTGCCACATAAGCCGTCTGAGGCGACAGATGATCTATCCGGCCTGTGAAACTACCGCCGTCTGTAGTAATGGCCGAAGACGGCAGTCGTGTCCATTCTGTCTGCGATGCGAGGCGGTATTCAACGCCATTGTCCAAACCGGCTTCAGCCTGCCCGTAGACCCATGCCACGCATGTCCATGCGTCGGCTCCTACAGTACGGACGGCGACGTCTACTGTTTCTACATATATTGTCCATGAATATTTCCGTCCATACTCTTCGACGTTGATGTTGAAAGGCTTGCGGGCATCGAATTTGCTTCCGGGCGCTATCGACGGCGAGTATTCGGCGCCTGTCGGCCCCAGCTTTGCGCGGACTATCTCTATGGCCGAAAGGTCAGACGATTCGCGTACGTAGACAACCACGCGGCGTCCGGGCGCATCGATTATAGTCTGGCCCATCTGGCCGACTACTTCGAAATATCGCTCTATTGTCTGTTTGCCGATGATAGACCAGTTCCAGTCTTGATACAGGCGAAGGGTGACAGTCAGCGGAGATGACAGATTTATTGGTCCGGTGAGAGGGTTGTTTACGATGGAGGCTCCGGGGGTGATTGAATAACCGGATATGCGGACATTCTGAATGTCAATCTCTTCCGGCAGCGTTATAGTGGCAGTGCGGCTTGCGCTGTCAATTTGGGTGCCGGCATCCTGACCTATGGCTTCAAGGCTGATAAAGTTGGCCTGGATACGTGCGTATGGAATGTCATTGTGTATGCAAGAGCATAGCAGCATGGCGGCTGCGGCCATGCACAAATGTATGAATTTAGAAATCTTCATATTACTACCATCAGGCCGAAGTTGATGTTGAAAAGGTTGAACCGAAAGTTGGCGCCCGATGTGTTGCGGGAGCCTTCATCGACACCGTCGGTGGTCTGGTGTTCGTTGCGGTAGTGAAGGCCGAAAACACCGAATGAGACATTGAACGACACATAATCCTGAATGAACACACACACGCCGGGGCTGAAATTGAGCGATGCTTTTGTAACGATTGTGCGGGTGTCGCGTGGTTCGGAATTGTATATGCGTTTGAAGCGTGATGAGCCGCTTCCGAATGCGAGGTCAACTTCATTGAATATGCCGAACCGTCCGTTGTGGTCGAGACCCACATAGTTACGGTAGAATGTAGATACGGCGAAACTCTGCTGATAGTAGCTGACATCGCGGATAGAGAAGTTAAGGTCGTCGTCGAAGTCAAGCGAGAGGCCGCCGAGATCGGCAATTCCACGGCTGTAGTCGAATTTGAGGCCGACAGCCTGATTGCTACGGATAAAATATTGCAGATAAGGCTTTACGGAGTATATCTTGCCTTTGAAGTTGAAGTCTTTGAGAATAGAAAGAACGCTTATGTCTTCTGTCTGCAGTTCGCCATAGGAAGCGGTGATGCCGAAGCCCCATTTTCCTTTTGGAATGAAGATATAGTTGAACAGACCGCGGTCGAAGCGACCGAAGTTTCTTTCAGGCAGGATTATGCTGACGGTATCGCCGTCGATTACCACCTGCTCGAGAGTTTCTTCGTGTATCGGTGCGTCTTTTTTGCGTACGATGGACTGTGCCGATATCTGTACGGTAAAAGCCGTGATGGCAGCGAGTGCCAGTATGATTTGTTTCAGGGTTGTTGTCATGGCTTAAATATAGAAAGTCACCCCGAAAGTGATTGAAAAGAGGTTAATTTTGAAATTGGCTCTCTGGCTGTGAAAGTTCGACACATAAATCTGGTCGGTAAGTGCAGTGTGGTGGCTGTAGTTGAAGCCCAGCACGCCAACATTCACCTCTATTGCCGAATAATTGTTCAGAAATACGGCCATGCCCGGAGCGAGGCCTATATTGAAGTCGAAATTACGCTGGTATGTGCCTGTGATATCATTTCCGGAGCCGCTTACGATTTTAGACTGTCCGCCGCCGAGCTGCAGCTGCACTTCATTGAAAAGGCCGAAACGGGTGCTCTTTCCGAGGCTGAGATAGCTTCTGAACAGGGCTGTGCCGTGGTAGCTGTGGCTGATGCTGTAGAGGTTGTCGATGTTGTAAGAGGTCTCGGAGTCGAGAACGATATCGGCCGAGTTTAGGCGTGTGCGCTGGCGCGAATAAGAGAAGCGTCCTCCGGCTGCGAGGTTGTCCTTAAAGCAGAACATCAGCATGGGGCTAACCTTGAATGTATAGGTGTCGCCGCTAAGATTTTCTATTATGAGGAACTGATATTTGTCTTGGTCGGACTGCGAATAGTTGACGCTAACGCCTGTTATCCATGCGCCTTTCGGAACAAACGAAACTTGCTCGAGTTTGCGTTTGAAGGTCTCCTGTCCGTGGGCCGATTCGGCCGACAGTATTGTAGCCGCTATGATAGCCAGGAATATAACCGCATATCGGAATTTCATCGTAAGTAGTTGATGTGAAACGTGTGCAAAGGTAGTAAAAGCTCAGATACTCACCAAATCCATCGGGTTGGAGCGGTCGGGGTCTGAGAAAACGCGGCATTTAGGCTTTCCGGCACTTTGCTCGGCGATTTCCTTGCATCGCTCATATAGAGTGTTGTTGCTTTCTATAATAGCCTGCAGGCGGGGCCATTCGGCAAGGTCATTCAGGATATTGCGAGAGAATGTCGCGGCGATTTCCACACAAGCGCTGCGGGTGTTTTCGCAAAGAGCTGTATAGAAATTTTGAATGTCGATACGGTTGTTGCCGCGCAGGCGCTCATTGAGGGTCACCCGGCATGCTGCCTCGTATAGCGGGTCGAGGTCTACGAACGGTCCGATGAGTGCTATTGATCTGTCATAGACGCCTGTCTGTTTTCTCACTTTGTCGCGGAAAATTTCGATGGCGTGGGCCAGATTCACGATGCCAAAACTCCAGCCGGCGCGTTCGATGCTGTCGCAGAGTTCGTTGTATATATTGTTTACTTCAGTCCTGACAGCGTCGGAGTGAATGAATTGCTTGAACTCAGCCTCTATTCTGGCGCGCACTCCGGGGCGCAGAGCCGCCGGCATTTCGTTGACTGGCGCAGACGATGAACCGAGCAGCGACAATGGCAAGTCGCGGCTGATAAGACGCATGGCTTCTGCTTCAAGCATTCTTGATATGCGGGCAAACGCGCCATCGCCAATCATTATGTCGTTGTATATCTTATTTGCGATTTTTACCGGCCCCGGCGTGTCATCGCGTAGCAAAGCTGCATTTATAAGACTGGACAGTTCTTCGTGTGAATATGTTTTTTTTGAGGGAGTGGAATCCATGTGATAATGCTGTTAAGCTGCAAAATTAGCAAAAAAATTGTATATTTGCCACATGTATCGAACCGTCCGTATAATACGCATAATAATATCTCTGATAGCCATGGCCGTTCCGACATGGGCACTTGTCGCCGGATACGACAGTGTATTTGTGCGTATGCAGATTCTGACAGCTTTGCTGTCGGGGGCGGCTGTGTGTCTGGTTTTCTGGGCGGTAGTCGCTCTTGTCTATGGGCGGATATATTGCTCGACGGTATGCCCTATGGGAACGCTGATGGACTGTGTGTCGGCCTTGTCAAGGCTGAGCCGGCGTAAAAGACGCGACTATAGATACTGCGAGCCGGCTTCGCGTACCCGTGTTGTCTTTCTTATAATAGCCTTTGCCCTGATGTTGACGGGCTCAGCCGCGGTTCCGGCTCTTGTCGACCCCTATACGGGCTACTCCAGGATGATAGAGCAGTTTGTTATCGTTCCGCTGCATCTTGACGACTCTGTGCTTTTCTCGTTGTCGGCTATGGGAATAGCATCGCTTACGGCGATTCTTGTAGTATGTTTCGCCTGGCGTAAAGGGCGTCGGCTGTGTAATACATTCTGCCCGGTCGGCAGCCTGCTGGGGGTAGCGTCGCGTCAGGCCGTGCTCCATTTCGATATCAATACCGATTTGTGTATAAATTGCGGCGAGTGCGAGCGGGTGTGCAAAAGCGAGTGTATAAATCTGACAGACCATACGGTCGACAGTTCGCGCTGTGTGGTGTGCTTCAACTGTACGGCTGTATGCCCCAACGGCGCAATTACCTACCGCTCCGGTCGTCATCGCCTCGGAACGCCACTCATGCAGCCCAAAAGCTGACTGTGAAACGTATGAAAATATATTGAAAATATCGGAACGTTTGCAACGTTCTGATGGAAATTGTTGTATCTTTGTAGTTTGAACAAAATACAATAGGTTTTCTATGGAATTTCGCTTAAGTTCGCAGTATCAGCCCACTGGCGACCAGCCGCAGGCTATCCGCCAGCTTGCCGAGGGCGTGGAGGCCGGCCGCGATGCGCAGGTGTTGCTCGGTGTCACGGGCTCGGGCAAGACTTTTACGATGGCCAATGTGATAAAGGAGGTGCAGCGTCCTACGCTGATTCTTAGCCATAACAAGACTCTTGCGGCGCAGCTGTATAGCGAATTCAAACAGTTTTTTCCTGAAAATGCGGTGCAGTATTTCGTTTCGTATTACGATTATTATCAGCCGGAAGCATATATACCGTCGGTCGACAAGTATATAGAGAAAGACCTGATGATAAACGACGAAATCGACCGTCTTCGTCTTGCAACGACCTCTGCTCTGCTGTCGGGGCGGCGCGATGTCATAGTTGTGTCGTCGGTATCGTGTCTTTATGGCATGGGCAATCCGGAGGATTTCCATGAGAATGTGGTAACCGTAACACGTGGCATGCAGATTACCCGAAATCAGTTTCTCCGCAAACTTGTGGCAGCCTTGTATTGCCGGAGTGAGGTGGAATTCGGGCGAGGCACCTTCAGGGTGAAAGGCGATACGGTAGATATCCGTCTTGCTTACGAGGATATAATAGTACGAGTGGTCTTCTGGGGCGACGAAGTTGAGTCGATAATAACCGTACACCCCGACGACAATGCTCATCTTGGCACCCATGACCGCTTCAATATCTATCCGGCCAATCTTTTTGTGACGTCGCCTCAGCGCCAGGCTGCCGCCGTGGCTCAGATTCAGCTTGATCTCGGGCGGCAGGTCGCGTTTTTCACAGGCGAGGGTCGCGATCTTGAGGCCCAGCGCATAGAGGAGCGTGTGACATACGATGTCGAAATGATTAAAGAGCTCGGATATTGCTCCGGTATAGAGAATTACTCGCGATATTTCGACGGGCGCCGCGAAGGCGAACGTCCGTTCTGTCTGCTCGATTACTTTCCGAAAGATTTCCTTACCATCATAGACGAAAGCCATGTGACGGTGCCTCAGATACGCGCCATGTATGGCGGTGACCGCTCGCGCAAGGGCAATCTTGTGGAATACGGCTTCCGGCTCCCGGCCGCACTCGACAACCGTCCGCTCAAATTCGAGGAATTCGAGAGCATGACAAATCAGGTGATATATGTGTCGGCCACACCGGCAGATTATGAACTGGAGCGCGTCGAAGGTGTCGTGACCGAACAGGTGATACGCCCGACGGGCCTGCTCGACCCACTCATTCGGGTGAAGCCGTCGATGAATCAAATCGACGACCTCCTCGAGGAAATACAACTGCGCATAGAACGCGACGAGCGTACCCTTGTAACTACTCTGACAAAACGTATGGCCGAGGAGCTCAACGAGTATTTCCTGAAACTGAAAATCAAGACGGCATATATACACAGCGATGTCGATACGCTCGATCGCATAAAGATTCTCGATGGTCTTCGGGCTGGAGAGTACGATGTGCTCATTGGTGTGAATCTGCTACGAGAAGGCCTCGATTTGCCCGAGGTATCGCTTGTGGCAATCCTCGATGCCGATAAGGAAGGTTTCCTCCGCAGTCACCGCTCGCTCACACAGACCGTAGGCCGAGCAGCCCGTAATCTTAATGGCGAGGTGATAATGTATGCCGATAAAATCACCGACTCTATGCAGCAGACTATCGACGAGACTGAGCGCCGGCGTGCCCTGCAGCTGAAGTATAACGAGGAACACGGCATCACACCGCAGGCTATCGTGAAGGCTCGAAATGCCATTGTCGGTCTGGAGAAGGAGGAAGTAGATATGGAGGCTACAGCCACCGCTGCAGGTGCGGGGCGTCCGCAGAAGCAGATGAATGCCAAGGAAAAACGCGAGAAGGCAAAGAAAACACCGCTGCCGTATGCAAACGAATTCAGTACTTCGGTCGATATAGCCGCCGACCCGGTTGTGGCTTATATGAGCGCAGATGAAATGCAGCGTTCCATCAACCGCCTGCGCGGTCAGATGCTTCAGGCTGCAAAAGATATGGAATTCATGACTGCCGCACGTCTGCGCGATGAGATTATCAAACTTGAACTGCGTCTGCAGTCCATGGAGCAAAAGAAATGAAAGAGATAGATTATAATACACTCAGGCCGACCGACTGGCTTCCGACTTCGGTCAAGGAAATGAAGGATCTCGGCTGGGATAGTGTTGATATAGTGCTTTTTTCGGGCGATGCATATGTTGACCACCCTGCATTCGGGGCTGCGGTCATAGGCCGTACTCTGCAAGCGGCCGGCTACCGTGTGGCTATTGTGCCTCAGCCGAACTGGCAGGACGATTTGCGCGACTTCCGCAAGTTTGGAGTTCCGCGTCTGTTCTTCGGTATAAGCCCCGGTGCCATGGATTCGATGGTAAACCACTATACGGCCAACAGACGCCGCCGTTCCGATGATGCATATACTCCCGGAGGGCGTCACGGCGCACGCCCGGACTATCCGTCGGTTGTATATTCGAAAATATTACGCGAGCTTTATCCCGACACGCCTATAGTCATAGGCGGTATCGAGGCATCGCTGCGACGTCTTTCACACTACGACTACTGGCAAGACCGTCTGCGTCCTTCTATTCTGGTCGATACCGCAGCCGATATGCTCCTATATGGCATGGGCGAGAAAACGGTCTTGGACCTTGCGCGGCGCCTCGACTCCGGGCAGAGAATAGGTGAAATCATCGACATGCCGCAGAGTGTGGTTCTGAGACCTCTTGAAGAGATTCCGGCGACAGATAGCGATAATATTGTTTTGGCCTCGTTTGAGACGTGTCTGGCCGACAAGCGCTCGCAGGCAACCAATTTCAAGCATATAGAGCAGCAGAGCAACCGCTTCGACGGCGGTGCGACGCTTTGGCAGGCAACCGGAAAGCATGCGGTGCGTGTCAATCCAATGCTCCCTGCCATGACACAGGGAGAAATCGATGCCTCGTTTGACTTGCCTTATACGCGTCTGCCTCACCCTCGATATAAAGGAAAGGTGATTCCGGCATATGAAATGATACGGCATTCGGTCAATATGCACCGGGGTTGTTTCGGCGGCTGTGCATTCTGCACTATATCGGCTCATCAGGGCAAGTTTATAGCTTCGCGCTCGAAGGAATCCATTCTGCGCGAGGTGCGGCAGGTCACTCGTATGCCCGATTTCAAGGGCTATATCAGCGACCTTGGCGGCCCCTCGGCCAATATGTATGCCATGGGAGGACGCGACAAGGGAAAGTGCCGTCGCTGTCTGAGGCCTTCATGCCTACACCCCTCGCCTTGTGCCAATCTGAATACAGACCATCGCCCGCTGCTCGATATATATCATGCGGCCGATTCGATTCCAGGCGTAAAAAAGAGTTTTATCGGCAGCGGCGTGCGCTATGATTTGTCTATGCATCGCACCGGCGACATTGAGATTGACCGTGCCAATGCCCGCTACAACCGCGAGTTGATAGAGCATCATGTGTCGGGCCGTCTGAAAGTGGCGCCGGAACATACGTCGGACGAGGTGTTGCAGATTATGCGCAAGCCTTCTTTCAAGCTTTTTCATGAGTTCAAGCGCCTTTTCGACCGAGTGAACGGTTCGTGCGGTCTGCGCCAGCAGCTTATTCCTTACTTTATATCATCTCACCCCGGCTGCCGGGCTGTGGATATGGCCGAGCTTGCAGCCGCTACCAAAGAGCTCAATTTCCACCTTGAGCAGGTGCAGGACTTCACTCCGACGCCGATGACCATGGCTACCGAGATATACTATACAGGCTATCACCCCTATACAGGTGAAAAAATCTTCACAGCGACAACGCCCGAGCAGAAACTCGAACAGCGCAAATTCTTTTTCTGGTACGACCCTGCTTATCGCGCCGATATAATCCGCACCTTGCGTAAAATCGGCCGCACAGACCTAATCGACAAGCTCTTCAATAAATCCCGTTTCCGAAACTGAGAAGATTTCTCAGTCGGACCAGAGCCAGGTGGCTTTTTTCCAGATGTATTCGAGGGGGCCGTGGTTGTGACGCCCTACCCAGAAGCGGCAGAAAGCATACTGCACCAGGAAAATCGCCACACCGAGCAATACGCTGGCGGTTATACCCATGCGGGCGTAGAGCCCCCAGTGATAGAATATGGCTGAGCCGACGATGCCCTGTGTCACATAGTTTGTCATGCTCAGCTTACCATATGGTATGAGGAGAGCCAAAACGGCAGAGAGGCGACGGGTGCAGTAGAATCCGAAGATTATTCCCGACACAAGCACAGCCATAAAGGCAAGGTTGGAAAGCGAAGGAATGATTATCTTCAGCTGAGAAAGGACTACAGTATTTGTGACGAAGTTGCCCATCATGTTAGAAATGCCGTAGAGAGGGAAGAAGCACACAAGTGCTATGGCGAGCACACGGCCCCACAAAGCAAGATGCGCTTTGCCGAAAAGGCCACGGCGTCCGATAAGCATGCCTGTCATAAACAGACCGGCGGTCTGGAATACACGTCCGTGGTCCCAAGCCCAGCCGAGGGAGAAGAGTTGGCCGGACCATAAGTTGACTTTTACGGTGGTCCAGAAGTCGCTGTTTGTCTGAGCGTCGTTGGCTGCCTGCCAGTGTTGCATCCAATCGAGACTTGCCGGTTCGAACCCGGGTTGTATAAGGGTTATGGCAATGTTATAGATTGCGACAGGCTGCAACAGGCAGATTGTAGCGAGGGCAATGACAGTGCGGTCGGAGAGACGGCACGTGAGTACGAGAACGAAGCCTACGAGAGCATATAGCACCAGTATCTCTCCGGTGAAGAATGCCGCGTTTATATTGCCGATGACAAAGAGTATCAGCAGTCGCCAGCAGAAGCGTGCGCGGAAGTCGTTGCCACGGAGGCGCTGATTGTCGTGCTGAATGAAGAAACTGAAGCCGAAGAGCAGGGCGAAAATAGCATAAGCCTTCCCTCCGAAAGCGAAGAATAGGCCATCCCAGATGGCTTTATCGGTGAAATTCAGCCAAGCGCTCTGGCCGTCGGTCGACGGGAACGAGTAGAAATTGAAGTGTTCGATGGAGTGGAGAAGGATTATTGCAAGCACGGCAAATCCGCGCAGGGCGTCGGCAACATCGACGCGAGGATGTTTCTTCAGTTCAGTCGTCATTTCAGAAGTTGTTCGGGTGGTGATATAAGGTAAAGATGTTTTTTAGCACGGGTAACGGCTGTGTACAGCCATCGGTATAGTGTCATGCCGAGAGCATCGGCGGGGATATAGCTAAGGTCTACGAATACGTTTGACCACTGTCCGCCCTGAGCCTTGTGGCATGTGACGGCATAGGCATATTTCACCTGTAGGGCTGTCCAGTAGGGGTCGGTGCGGAGCTGGGCGTACCGTCGGTCAACGGGCATGGGGCCGAAACGCTCGTCGTCGGCCATAATTCCGTAATATAATTTCTCCCAGCCGTCGCGCGGGAGTACGGCATAGTCGGCCGCGATGGTGTCGAGCATTATTTTGGCGTCAAACATTATCGGCTCGGTGTCGTCGGGTGCGTCGGCCGGCGGAGGAAAGGAGAGTGTGACGTCGGCGAATCGCATGCCATAGCGGTATTCTGTACCGAGCACTTTTTCGACAGTCAATATGTCGCCATTGGCAATGAAATCGATGCCACGCGGCTTTTTGCCCGAAAAATAGTGATTGCGGGCAACTATCAGGAGGTCGCCGCGAGTGAGCTCTTCCTCGCGGTATAGCACGGAGGAGCGGAGTCCGGCGTTATATTCGGCTGCACGGCGGTTGCTTCGGGTGATGAAGATGGTTTCTGAGAGGCCGTCGCGGTCGTATGCTCCGGTGACTATTTCCGGCAGGTCTTCGCCGTCGACGACAGTGACGTCTGTCAGGCCTGTGGTGCGCAAACGCGGCACAGGTAGTTCGGCTCCTTCGGGCAGCGAGGCTATTTTCGACATTACTTTGCGTAGCCGTGTGGCGTTGAAAAGAATGCCCGAGTCGGCTGCCTGGCGCGCTGTTTCGGTGAGGGTGGCATGGCTTACCTTTATGCCGAGTCGCCTGAGTGTCTCGGGGTTCATGGCCGGCGAACGGTCTTGCCCGACCGGCGGCAGCTGCGCAGTATCTCCCATGAGGATAAGGCGGCAACCGACGCCTGAGTAAACATACTGCACGAGGTCTTCAAGGAGACTGTAGCCGCGCTCGTCGGCAGTGCCAATCATTGAGGCTTCGTCGACAATGAAAACGGCGTTGCGCAGCTTGTTTTCGGCAGGCATTGGTGGGCCGGACTGAGCCTGCTCGGCACCGAAGGCATGGCGGTATATCTTGCGGTGTATAGTGAATGCCGGGTGGTTGTGCGAATTGGCTGAGAAGACCTTGGCTGCTCGGCCTGTAGGTGCGAGAAGTACAGCCTTGCGGCCGTGAGCCTCGAGCACACGGACAAGGGCTCCGGTGAGCGATGTCTTGCCGGTGCCGGCATAACCGTTGAGTATAAAGGCCATGTCGTGGTTTGGCGGCGCCATCACAAACCTGCTCATGGCGGCAACGACAGCCACTTGCTGGTCGTTGGCCGTATATGGCAGTGCCGTCAGCACCTCTGCTGCAAAAGTCTTAGCGTCCATTCCGCAAAATTAGCCAAAATCCCCAATATAACCATGTTTCACAAGGTCCGGGTGTGAATGAAAGATGCAAAAAACAAAGAGAGGAGGGCGGATTCAGCTTTTTTTGCTAATTTTGCGCTCGCATTACGGATAAGGGAATCCGGTGAGAGTCCGGAACAGTACCCGCTGCTGTGAATCCTGCGATATGTCGCCGCATGAAAGTCACTGGTTTTTGCCGGGAAGACGCGGACGACAGGGATAAGTCAGAAGACCTGCCGAATGCAACTTCGCCGTCATGCCCGCGGGTTTATGGGCCGATGAGAATCTGTAGATGTCTGTTTTTGCGCTACATGGATTCTGCTGTGGTAATGTATGGCGTTGTACCGATAAGTATATTATTAACTCAACAAAGCATTACCAATCCAATCAATGAAAATGTTTAAGAAGACAGTAATGGCCTTTATCGCTCTTGGTGCGATGAGCCTTTTCTCGGCTTGTACTGAGGACGAGCCTAAAATGATAACCAGCGAAGGCGAGGTTACCGACGGTACAGAAGGTGTAGTGGACGGTGTTGTAGGCTTCTATTTGCTCAATGAGGGCAATATGGGCTCAAACAAGTGTACTCTCGACTACTATGACTATGCTACGGCGACATATTACCGCAATATCTATGCCGAAAACAATCCTGAGCAGGTTATGGAACTCGGTGACTCGGGCAATGATATTGCCGTTTACAAGGGCCGTCTGTATATTGTTGTCAATGGCAGTCATAAGGTTGAAGTACTTGATGCCGCTACTGCCAGACGTATAGGCCAGGTAGACATCAATTCGCCCCGTTACATAGTTTTTGAAGGCAACAATGCCTATGTGAGCAGCTATGTGGGCGGCGACGGCAATAATGGTTCGGTTGTTCGTTTTGACATCAATACGCTTGCTGTCAATGGCAAGGTGTCTGTCGGACTGCAGCCCGAAGAAATGGCAATAGACGGAACCAATCTCTACGTAGCCAATTCGACTCTTATATCTACAGGCGAATATGACAATACCGTATCGGTGGTCGATATCAAGAATATGGCCAAGACCGGCAGTATTGATGTCGATATCAACATGCATCACCTCCGCATAGATTCTTACGGACATATGTGGGTGAGCTCGCGCGGCAACTACTATGACGTGCCTGCAAATCTTTATCGTCTCGACCGTGGCGAAAACGGTATTTTCGGCAATCCTGTGGCTGTAAACCGTGAAGTGTCTAATTTTACTTTGGCTTCCGACCATATCTATTACTATGGAACAGAGTACGACGCCAACTGGAATGCAACATACAATTACGGTAAACTCGGTCCGATTGCTGACGGAGGCTTCGCCTATGACGGTTCATTCCTTGCCGAAGGTGCCGCAAAAGATGTCAAGACCGCTTATTGCATCGCTGTACACCCTGCTAACGGCTATGTTCTGCTGACAGACGCCAAGAACTATACATCGTCGGGCAAGGTGTATTGCTTTGGAACCGATGGCAATCTCAAGTGGAGCGCAACGACAGGTGATATTCCCGGTCATATAGCGTTTGTGAAAAGATAAGATTGATTAATCACAATAAAAAAGGCGGCTTATGCCGCCTTTTTTATTGTAATGCTATATGATTTCGTTGAAGAACGAGCGGTCTACGCCGCAGACTGGGCATGTGTAGTCGTCGGGTAGTTCGCCGTCAACTTCCGCAATGTAGTGGCATATGCTACATTCGTACCTACGCAAGGTGCTTTTGGCTTCTTTGGTCTCTTCCTTTTGGAATGTAGGGGCGTTTGCAGGCGCCTTGCCTTTTATTACATTGTGGTAATAGGCGTATGTCATAGGAGTGCCAGAGCCTTCGATGGTATCTTTGAGACGCGCGAGGACGAGGACGTGTGTGCCGCAATCGGTGAACTGCTCAGCTTCAAGAATTAGACGCCCGGCGAACTTGCCTTTTACGCACGGTACGTCGCTATGGGTTTCGAATCCGAAATTGGCGTATTTGTCGGTGTCGCGGCTTGTGAAGAATCCAAATTTGCCGATTATTTCGGGATTGGTATCTTCGGCTACTATCGATAGAGAGAAGCGTTTGGTCTGCCGGATTGCCTCGAGGGTGTAGTTGTTTTTGTTTACAGATACGACCAGGAGAGGATTTTCGCTTGTTACCTGAAAACACGTGTTGATCACACACCCGACTGCGCGACCGTCTTTGAACGCACCGAGCACGTAAAGCCCGTAAGTCAGTTGATAGAGTACTTTGAGATCCATGTTGAAAGTATTTTACTTTGTAACACCTTGAAGATGCCTATAGTTCATGGTCGGATCTCAAAGCCGGCGCGCTTGTCTGCGTGGATTTGTCACATGTTCGAGCGGAGATAGTCTTCGAGAGTAAAGTCGGTTTTATATGGCGATTGACCGGGCCGGCGTTCTTCTACATTTGTGATTGTTGCCCGAGATTCGCAGACCGCATGTATGAAGTCAAGGATGGCGCCACAATGCCTGTCCATCGGCGATATTGCAACAGAGTGGTCTGAGCCGAGGATTTTCCAGAAGGTATATGGTGCATCAATTGTGTTGAGGCTTTCGACTATAGATTTGGAGCCCCAGAGGCCGAATGTGCCGATGGTGGCACGGTCGAAGGGAACGGTGCTGTCGGCGTCGCCGTGGAAAAGCATCATTGGAGTAGGCGAGCGTCGCCATCGGGGCGTGCCGTCAGAGAATATGGCTCCGGCCATGGATATCACGCCCGCATAGTTGAAATTGGCCGGTAATGCACCCGGTGTGGTGTTTCTGTTGCATAGTTCATATTGAGTCTGAAGGACGGTTATCGCTCCTGCGCTTGACCCGCAGGCGAATATCCGTGTCGGGTCTATGCCCCATTCAGAGGCGTGGCTTACGGTGAATGCTGTGGCGCGTGTGTAGTCGAGCACGGCGGTCTGTATGGCGCCGGTCAGAGCATCAGCGAAGTCTTCGGGCTCGCTTATGTCGGCGGGGTCAAGATTCGAGAGGGCAGTGCGGTAATCGGCTGATATGACGGTGACGCCGTTGTCTGCAAGAAAATTGAACATCGGCAGATATCGGGCGTCGTCGCGTTGTCCGTGCTTGAAACTGCCGCCGAAGGCGAATATGAGAGCCGGAGAGGGCTGGCTTCCGTTTTCACATTTATAGACATCGACACGTAGAGTGTCGTTTCCTGCTATGTCGTATACGAATGAGCTCTTTTTGGCGGCTTCGGCTGCCAACGATGAGAACAAGGCGATTATTACGCCTATAAACAGGGCTTTAGTTTTCATAAATAGAAGTATTGGTGAGTCCTTGAAACTGGTTTACGCCAGCGCCGAACAATGCGAAATCATATATAGTAGGGTCTTCGGGATTGAATTTGCGCAGACGGGAGGTGAGTTCTTCGACAGCGCGGCGGTCGTTTTGCTTGCGGTCGAGCAGTCCGAGTGCTCTGGCGGTATTGCCCGAATGGACATCGAGGGGTATATAGAGCTGAGAGGGTCGGAGCGCTTTCCACATGCCGAGGTCTACGATGCCATCGTCGCGCACGAGCCATCGCAGGGCCATGTTGAGCCGCTTTAAAGCAGAAGTGTCGGCTTTGGCCGGAATACATCTGTTGGGGCCGTCGAGAGGGTGCCGGGCGTTGGCCGAGCACAGAAGGCCGTTTAAACCATCGGCAATTTTCCAGGCAGGGAATTCGTCGGACGTAGCGCCTGTGGCGGTGGCGAAATTTTCGAGAGAGCCGTATTGGGAGTAGAGCACGCGCAGCGCTCGGAGATAATGGCGCAGATGGCGTCCGAAGAATGTACGGTGTATGTTGGCTTCGCCGATAGCTTCAATATCGCCTTCGATGACAAAATGATACGGTTCGTTTTCGAGTAGGGCAAGCATGCGGTCGGCATTACGCAGAATCATGCTACGTTTGCCCCAGGCGATAGATGAAACAAGGAGTGAGGCTATTTCTGCGTCGCGTTGATCGTCAAAGCGACGGGCGAACTGTACAGGGTCGTCGGCAACGAAATCTTCGGTATTGTATCTGGAGGCAAGGGCGTCGAGAAGCTCTTTTACCGGTTCGAGATCAGAGATTTTCATGAGGCGGGTATTAAAAAGAAAAACAGCCGACCGGGTGTGAAACTCGATCGGCTGGATTGTCTTTGGGTGCCCAGTGGGATTCGAACCCACGACCTTCGGAACCACAATCCGACGCTCTAACCAACTGAACTATGGGCACCATCTTTAAAGGCACTGCAAAGGTAGGACCTTTTTTTGAAATGTGCAATACCTTGGCCGAAAAAAAATAGCTCAGACGCAAAAAATATGCGATATATTGCATTTTGAGGCCTGTCTGAGTGTAACACAAATTTCGCGACTCGTGAGCCTTGCGGCCCGAATCACGAAACTTGTATGGCTTTTAAAGTCGGCGCTGTGCGCCTGCAAAGAAGGGGCTTAATCCTCTACGGCGCGGAGCTGCTGCACGTAGACGGCCTTCATCATCTTCTTACGGTTGGTGACGGAGGGTTTCTGGAAAGCCTGACGGCGACGCAGTTCTTTAACGATGCCGGTTTTTTCAAATTTACGTTTGAATTTCTTAAGCGCTCTTTCGATGAGTTCGCCTTCTTTTACTTGTACGATGATCATATTTTAATGGTGAGTTTTGAATTTGCGTTCACTTTAGCGCGGCAAAATTAGGAATTTATTTTTACATGGCAAAAAATCAGAGCCTAAAAGCACCTCTTTTTCCGAAAAATAAGTTCAAACTACCTCTGAGTATTCCGTCGTGTGCGTTTATTGCTGCACAATACAATAAACGCGCAGATTTGATGAGCATATAAACAAGACAACCTTACAGGCCAAAAACGTCTGTAAGGTTGTCTTGTATGTCGGGGTGAGAAGAAAGAAAAACCTCGCATAGTAACATCTTAGAGCCTGCAATTAGACGGGTTATACGTTATCTTTCACTTGATTTGTTCCGTTTCTGTTCCGATTTTAAGGCCCGACGCGGCCATTAAAACCTGTATCAAACGCTCCTTTTCCGCAAGTAGGTCAAGGAGCGTTTTCTGTTCAGCCCCGATGGTTACTGTTGCCGGACCGAGAACGGTCTGCGCATATATGTCTGAGTAACTTTTGCTGCTTGACAAAGGCACTTCAAAGGCGACTGCCGGATTTATCCCGCTTGCCAAGCATAATTTCTCCCAAAGCTCACAGTCCATTGACTCTTTGTTAAAGAGTGTCGACAAATAGTTTGAGGTGATTCCAGCGGCAGCTGAGACGTCGCGCTTCTTTATATTATTGGTTTCTATGTGCTTTTTGAGCAGTTGTCCAAGATGTTTCATGTTCTGCAAGTGTTAAAGATGATTAAACCATTTGCGAATGTAGTTCGCAAATGGTTTAAGTTTCAATTTTTCTTTGTTACTTTGCCGTCGTAAAGATACGATAATAATTTAGTACTTCCAAGAATATGACCGCAAACGAAGCTCTCGACAACTACCTAAACTCGCTTAGTCCAAAGGAGCGAGCCGCTAAGTCACGCGATATTCGCGTTTTATGTCAAAAATCTCGGAGCGTTCTTTATGACTGGAGAAAAGGCCGGAGCCAAATTGATATTGCTTGGCAGGACAAAATTACGGAAGCTATTGGC